>PQCP01000096.1 GCA_003062205.1 Candidatus Sedimenticola endophacoides | reverse complement strand
GTTCAAATTGCCTTTCGTCCTTCGGTTTGAAAGGCTCTTTTTACCCGAAGTGGGGGAGGTTGTCCAGTATTAGATAGTATCTTTATGTTTCTGGGTGGGGTTTCTGTTTAGGGCGATTTCGCCCTGGGGACTCCTCCGGGGCGTATGACACCACCGCGCGGGGGTCATGCGACACCCGCGCGGCACGTCTGGGAGAGTGGACAGCCCGCCACCACGCCGGGGAGCGGCCCGGCGGGCGCTTGCCGGGGGTCAGTTGACCATTTTCAGGTACTTGTGGGGATTCAGGGCCTTGCCGCCGCGCGCGATCTCGAAGTGTACATGGGGGCCGGTGGAGCGTCCGGTGGAGCCCACCAGGGCAATCGCCTGCCCCTTGGCGACCATATCGCCCGCCTGCACCAGCGCCTTGTTGTTATGGCCGTAGCGGGTGGTGTAGCCATCGGCGTGGCGCACCTCCACCAGGATACCGTAGCCGCTCTTCTCGCCCACCCAGGTGACCACCCCCGCGGCGACGGCGATCACATCCGAGTTCTCCTTGCTGGCCACATCCACGCCGTGGTGGAAGTCGCGCTTGCCGGTCTTGGGATCCTTGCGATAGCCGTAGGGCGAGGAGATCCAGCCCTTCTTCACCGGGCGGCCCGCAGGGGTGATCTCGCGATACAGCGCCTTGTCGGTGAGCAGCCCCTCCATCAGGGTCAGCTTGTGCTCGCGATCCTCCAGGACCTGGGCCAGATCACCCATCTCGCCGATCAGCTCCCGGACATCGATACTTGACGCCTCGCCGGTTGCCGGCGCGAGGCCGCCGCGCGGCGGGACATCACTGAAATTGAACTCATCGGCATCGAACCCACCGCGCTCGACCAGGCGCTCGCCCAGAGCGTCGAGGCGCAGCACATGGGATTGCAGCTGACCCAGCCGCAGCGCCAGGGCATCGATGTGCTCGCGGGTCCGCTCCCGGGTCTCGCTCAGATCATGGCGCTGTTCATCGATCAGCCGCAGCAGCACGCCGTTGGCCTGTGCCTCACCCCTGGCCGCGACCTGGGTCTCCAGGCCGTAGCGGTAGCCGGCCCAGGTGGCGCCAGCGGCGGCGACCAGGAACATCAGCAGAAGGAAACCCATAAGCAGAGGCAGTGAGAAGCTGCGGCTCCCGGTTTTATGCAGACTGTCTGAAAGCAGAATAATTTTCATGTTATTTCCGGCGCGGCGATTCTGTACAATATCAAAGAGATCCAGGGAGCCTGAACCCGACTCCCGCGAAACCACGGTCATACATGAAGAAGCAGACCCGATCCGTTGGCGACTACCTCCGATCCGATCCGCTGCTGCGTCAACTGCTCTCCCAACAGGAGCAACAGCGGCAGCTGTGCGATCAGGTGCACGAGCTGTTGCCGGAGCAACTCCGGCCGCACTGCCTCGCTACCGTCCTGGTCAGGGACCGCTTGCGCATCTACGCCGACTCGCCGGCATGGGCCAGCCGCCTGCGCTACCTGACGCGCGACCTGGGCGCCGCGCTGCGCGGCGCGGGGATCAAAGTCGGCGGCATCCATGTGCGGGTGCTGGCCGCCGGGCGGACTCCCCGCCGACGTCCCCATGCCCCGCGCAACCTCTCACCGGAGAGCGCCCGGCTGATCCGGCAGCTCTCGGACGAGATCAGTGATCCCATGCTCAGCGCCGCCCTGCGCAGGCTCTCCAGGCACACCGGCTGACGCCGAGGCACCCGTAGACAAACCCCTCTGCCCCCTAGCTGACCTGAACCGGCTTCATGTAGGAGATCGGCACACCCTCCTCCGCATCGAAGGTGACCTCCTCCCACGCCTGCGCATCGGCCATCAACGCCTTGAGCAGCTTGTTGTTGAGGGCATGACCCGAGCGGTAACCGCTGAAGGCGCCGATCAGGCTGTGCCCCAGAAGATAGAGATCACCGATGGCGTCCAGTATCTTGTGTTTTACGAATTCGTCTTCGTAGCGCAGGCCGTCTTCGTTCATTACCCGGTAATCGTCGACAACGATGGCGTTGTCCATGCTGCCGCCCAGGGCCAGGCGGCGCTCGCGCAGCATCTCGATGTCGCGCAGAAAGCCGAAGGTGCGGGCCCGGCTGACCTCCTTAACGAACGAGGTGGAGGAGAAATCGACCGAGGCGAACTTGGTGCGGTCGGCAAACGCAGGATGATCGAAGTCAATTGCGAAGGAGACCTTGAAACCATCGAACGGGGTAAACTCCGCACGCTTCCCGTCCTCCTCCACCACCACCCGGCGCTTGATGCGGATGAACCGTTTTGGGGCGTTCTGCTCCTCCACGCCGGCGGACTGAATCAGGAACACGAAGGGACCGGCGCTGCCGTCCATGATCGGGACCTCGGCGGCGCTGACATCGACATAGGCGTTGTCGATCCCGAGCCCGGCGAAGGCCGACAGCAGGTGCTCGACGGTGGAGACCCGGGCACCATTCTGGGTCAATGTGGTGGAGAGGCGTGTATCGCCCACATTGTCCGGCCTGGCCTGGATCTCGACCGGCTGTTCGAGGTCCACCCGGCGGAACACGATGCCGGTCTCCGGCGCCGCCGGCCTGAGGGTGAGATAGATCTTCTCACCGGTATGCAGGCCGACCCCCGTAGCTCGAATCACGTTCTTAAGCGTGCGCTGCCGTATCATCAGTTTCCCAAATCTCCCCTGGTGCAATCGCCGTTCCCGGCATAACCGCCGCATAGTACCACAGCTTACCCGGGCGCCACCAAATACCGGCTCGCCGGCCCAAGGGCGCCAATCGCCGCCAATCCGGCGCAATCTCCAGAAAACCGGCCGGATGGGGCGTTCGCGGAAGACCGGATCATAGGCAGATTACCCCGTTTTATGCAAGCGAATCCCCCCCTCCCGGTCAGTCGGCCTGGCGCCGCAGAAAGGCCGGAATATCGAGGTACTCCATATCTTGCTCCTGGGCGGCCTCGACATAGGACTGCGCGCTCTGGCGGTCGCGGCGCACCTTGGTCGGACTGTCCATCTCGCGGTAATCGATCGGACCCGGCTCGACGACATCCGAGCTGGCCACGCGCACCACCGGCTCCTCCCTGGGAACCAGCTTGGGCTTGGCCCGCAGATCACCCAGGCCGGTGGCGACCACCGTCACCCGCAGGTCATCCTGCATCTCGGGGTCGATGACCGTTCCCACCACCACCGTGGCGTCATCACAGGCGAACTCCTTGACCGTGCTGCCCACCTCGTCGAACTCGCCGATCGACAGGTCGAGTCCGGCGGTGATATTGACCAGGATGCCCTTGGCGCCGGAGAGGTTGATATCCTCCAGCAGCGGGCTGTTGATCGCCTGCTCGGCGGCGTCGCGCGCACGGTTCTCGCCCCGGGCGGAACCCGAGCCCATCATCGCCACCCCCATCTCCGACATCACGGTGCGCACGTCCGCGAAATCGACATTGATCAGTCCCGGGCGGGTGATCAACTCGGCGATCCCCTGCACCGCCCCCAGCAGCACGTCGTTGGCCGATTTGAAGGCGTTGAGCAGGCTCATCTCCCGGCCCAGCACCGCCAGCAATTTTTCGTTGGGGATGGTGATCAGGGAGTCGACATGCTTGCTCAGCTCCTCGATTCCCTGCTGCGCCACCTGCATGCGCTTGGCGCCCTCGAACGGAAAGGGTTTGGTGACCACAGCGACGGTCAGAATGCCCAGCTCCCGCGCCACCTCGGCCACCACCGGCGCGGCCCCGGTACCGGTACCCCCACCCATCCCGGCAGTGATGAAGATCATATCGGAACCGGCGATGGCATCGTGGATCCGCTCACGGTCTTCCATCGCCGCCTCGCGCCCCACCTCGGGATTGGCCCCGGCGCCCAATCCCTTGGTGATTCCCGTCCCCAGTTGCAGCAGGGTCCGCACCTCGCTGTTTTTCAGGGCCTGGGCATCGGTGTTGGCACAGATGAAATCCACCCCCTCGATGTTGGCTCCCAGCATGTGGTTGACGGCGTTACCGCCGCCGCCACCTACACCCACGACCTTGATCACCGCATTCTGACTGTATGCATCCATTAGTTCAAACATTGCCTCTCTCCTCATCTGACGGGCCTGGAAACCGACCCTTCGAAGTCACCGCGCACCCTTCCCGGGTGCGCCTAAAAATTCCCCTGGAACCAGCTTTTCATACGCTCCCACACCGCCTTCATCCCCATACCACCCGATACATCCTGCAGCCGTGTCATCTGATTTTGCGTACCGAACAACAGCAAGCCGACCCCGGTGGCATAGATCGGGTTGCGTACCACATCCGACAGACCGCTGACATATTGCGGCACCCCCAGGCGCACCGGCATGTGAAATACCTCCTCGGCCAGCTCGATCAACCCCTCCATCTTGGCGCTGCCGCCGGTCAACACCACCCCGCCGGCGATCAGATCCTCGAACCCGCTGCGCCGCAGATCCGCCTGCACCAGCCCCAGCAACTCCTCGTAACGCGGCTCCACCACCTCGGCCAGGGTCTGGCGCGAGAGACGCCGCGCCGGGCGGTCGCCGATACTGGGCACTTCGATGGTCTCGTCCCCGGCGGCCAGCTGGGTCAGGGCGCAGGCGTAGCTGATCTTGATCTGTTCGGCGTGCTGGGTCGGGGTGCGCAGAGCCACCGCGATGTCGTTGGTCACCTGATCGCCGGCGATGGGGATCACCGAGGTGTGGCGTATGGAGCCCTCGGTAAACACGGCGATGTCCGTCGTCCCGCCGCCGATGTCGACCAGGCAGACCCCCAGCTCTTTCTCGTCCTCGCTCAACACCGAGTAGCTGGAGCTGAGCTGTTCGAGGATAAGGTCATCCACCTCCAGGCCGCAGCGGCGCACGCACTTGATGATGTTCTGGGCCGCGCTTACCGCCCCGGTCACCATGTGTACCCGCGCCTCCAGACGCACACCGGACATGCCGACAGGCTCCTTGATCCCCTCCTGCTCATCGATGATGAACTCCTGGGGCAGGATATGGAGGATCTTCTGATCGGCGGGGATGGCCACCGCCCGCGCCGCGTCGATCACCCGCTCCACGTCGGCATGGCTCACCTCCCGGTCCTTGATGGCGACGATACCGTGGGAGTTGAGGCTGCGGATGTGATTTCCCGCGATACCGGCGTACACCGAGTGGATCTCGCACCCGGCCATCAGCTCCGCCTCCTCCACCGCGCGTTGAATCGACTGCACGGTGGATTCGATATTGACCACCACGCCCTTTTTCAGTCCACGTGATCGTTGTGAACCGATCCCGATGATCTCGATCCCCTCGTCCGGGCGAATTTCACCGACGATCGCCACCACCTTGGAGGTGCCGATATCGAGTCCGACAATGAGGTTTTTTTCGCTCTTCTTCGTCATCTAAGCCTGTCCCCTGTGTTCCAGGACATCCTCGCCTTGTAGATCATCGAGCGGCTCGGCATAGACCGACAGCCCGTTCGCATAGCGCAGATCGACACGCACCAGCCGCCCGCCCACCTGTGCCTTCGCCAGGTGCGGGTACGCACTGATGAAGCGATCGACCCGACCATCCACATCGACACTGCCAACCTGCAGCGCCAACCCCTGTCGAAAAACCACCGACAAGGCACGGCGTCGGTCCATATCCATCCTTACCACCTCCAGGCCCAGGTCCGCGAAACGCGTACTGAGCTGCCGATAACGCCGCGCCAACGCCGCCGCGGTTTCGTCCGGTCCGGCCAGCAGGGGCAATCCTTCGACCACCCCGTCAATGACGGGTCTGAAGATCTCACCGCGCTCGTTGAGCATCGCGCCATCCCCCCAGCGCGCCAGCGGCCGCTGCTCGACCACCCGCATCAACAGGGTATCGGGCCAGACCCGGCGCACGCTCACCCGGTCGACCCAGGCCAGGGAGCTGGCGGCGCTGCGCACCGCATCCACATCGACAGTGAAAAAATTGCCGGTGACCACCCGCCCCACCGCCGTCTCAAGCGTGCTGCGATCCAGATGCTTCAAGCCGCCGTCGATGCGCACCACGCGCAACGGCAGGACATCGGGCCGACCCAGCTGATAAACACCCCAGGCGCCACCGATTCCCATGGACAGAAACAGCAGCGCGCCGAGCAGCCAGCGTCCGACATGGACCCGGCTCATCACCGTCGCACCTTGCGATTGCGCCCGCTCATCCACCGCGCTCACCTCGGGAGCTCCAGCGTCTGCGCCAGGATGCGCCACACCAGCGCATCGAAGTCGAGGCCATGCTGCCGGGCCGCCATCGGCACCAGGCTGTGATCGGTCATGCCGGGCGCGGTGTTCACCTCCAGCAGCCAGGGCCGCTCCTGATCATCCACCAGGATGTCCACCCGTCCCCAGCCGCTGGCACCGACCGCGCGGAATGCATCCAGCGCCAACCCCTGCAGCACCACCTCCCGCCCGGCCTCCAGTCCGCAGGGACAGTGATAGCGGGTCGTATCCGAGTGGTACTTCGCCTGATAGTCGTAAAAGACGTTCGGCGTCTCCAGGCGGATCAGCGGCAGCACCTCCCCGCCCAGCACCGCCGCGGTGTACTCCCGGCCCGTGATCCAGCGCTCGGCCAGCACCTCTGCGTCGAGCCGCGCCGCCTCCCGCCAGGCCTCCGCCAGCTCGCCCGGTCCCGCGACCCGGGCCATGCCGATGCTCGACCCCTCGTGGGCCGGCTTGACCATCAAAGGAAACCCGAGGGCCGCGGCCTCCTGCAACTGCGCCTCGTCACGCAGCAGGACATGCTCGGGGGTCGGCAGCCCCAGCCCCTGCCACAGCAGCTTGCTCCGGTACTTGTCCATGCACAGGGCGGAGGCCGCCACCCCGCTGCCTGTATAGGGCAACCCCAGCAGTTCCAGCGCCCCCTGCATCACCCCATCCTCGCCGCCCCGGCCGTGGAGGATAATGAAGGCCCGGTCGAATCGACCCCGCCCCAGCACCTCCAGGATATCCGCCCCCACATCGATCCCATGGGCGTCGATCCCACCGCGGCGCAGGCCGGCCAGCACCGCCGCCCCGCTCCTCAGCGAGACCTCGCGTTCCGCCGACAGGCCGCCATAGAGCACCGCGACCCTGCCAAAATCTTGTGCCGTTAGCGTCGTCACAGCTCAGCCTCCCCCACCACGCGCACCTCATGCTCCAGACGGATGCCGCTGCTGCGTTCCACCTCCACCCGCACCCGCTCCATCAGGCCCTCGATATCCGCCGCGCTCGCTCCCCCCTCGTTGAGGATGAAGTTGGCGTGCTTTTCGGAAACACAGGCCCCGCCCAGGCGCAGGCCCTTCAACCCGGCGGCCTCGATCAGGCGGGCCGCGTAATCACCCTCGGGATTGCGGAACACCGAGCCGCAGCTGGGCATCCCGGTGGGCTGGGAGGCGGTGCGCCGCTCCAGCAGTTCACGGATGTGGCGCTGTGCCGCGGCCACATCCCCCACCTTGAGACGCAGGTGGCAGGAGAGGAACCACTCCCCCTCGACCCCGCGCACCCGGCGATAACCGATCTCGAAATCCCCGGGTTGGCGCTCACGCACCGTTCCGCTCCGGTCGATGGTCTCGACCCGCGTGACGTAATCCCAGATCTCGCTGCCGAAGGCGCCCGAGTTCATCGCCAGGGCGCCCCCCATGGTGCCGGGAATGCCGGCCAGAAACTCCACTCCGCACAGGCCGCTGCGCGCCGCGAAGCGCGCCACCTTGGCACAGGCCACACCGGACTCGGCGCGGATCTCCCGCGCGCCCACCTGAACCAGCGCCTCCAGCCTTCCCTGGGTGGCGATCACCGTGCCGTTGAAGCCGCCATCGCGCACCAGCAGGTTGCTGCCCAGCCCCAGCCAGAGCACAGGCTCTTCGGGCGGCAGCTGGCGCAGAAAGCCAACCAGATCCGCGCTGTCGGCGGGGCGGTAGAAACGCTTCGCCGCACCCCCCACGCGCCAGGTGGTGTGCCGACTCATGGGCTCGTCGATCAGCAGTTCACCACGCGGTTTGACAGTACGCTCAGCCACTATCTTGGCCCCCGTTTGCTCTTGGACCGCAATGTCTTGGTACGGGCGGTGGGGCGCGGGGGCTGAATTCGCGGCTCCCGGAACGTATCCCAACGCCCCCGCAAGGACTCCCCGCACCCCATGTGCAGACGGTACTCCACTGCCTTCATGACACTCCTCCCGTATCTCCCAGCGCCCTGCCCAGGGCCCCGGCCACCGCGCCGATATCGCCCGCCCCCAGGGTCAGCACCACATCCCCGTCACGGAGGATGCCGCGCAGCACCTGTGCCAGATCACCGATAGGGTCGACAAACACCGGGTCGATCTGCCCGCGCGCCCGAATCGCCCGGCTCAGATCCCGTGTCGCCGCCCCGGGAATCGGGCTCTCCCCGGCCGGATACACCTCGCCCAGGATCAGCACATCGGGCTTGGAGAGCACCTGCACAAAATCGTCGAACTGCTCCTGGGTGCGGCTGTAGCGATGGGGCTGAAAGGCGAGTACCACGCGCCGTCCCGGCCACCCCTCGCGGGCCGCGCTCAGAGTCGCATCCACCTCGCGCGGATGGTGTCCATAGTCATCCACCAGCATCACCTGGCGCCCATCCGGCAGACGGCACTCGCAGGCGTCGAAACGCCGCCCCACCCCCCGGAAACCGGCCAGTGCCGACTGGATCGCCGCCACCCCCACCCCCAGCTCGCGGGCCACGGCGATCGCCGCCAGGGCGTTGAGTACGTTGTGCCGGCCCGGCATGTTGAGGGTGACCTCGAAGCGCTCACCCTCCGCCTCCGTGACGCTGAAGTGGGTGCGCAGCCCCTCCTGGCGGATGTCGCTGGCGCGCAGATCGGCCTCGGGCGAAGTGCCATAGGTGATCACTGTGCGCGAGATCTCCGGCAGCAACTCCCGCGCATTACGGTCATCGATGCAGACCACCGCCAGGCCATAGAACGGGAGATGGTGCAGAAATTCGATAAAGGTCCGGCGCAGCCGCTCGAAGTCCCCACCGTAGGTACCCATGTGGTCTGCATCCACGTTGGTGACCACCGCCATCATCGGCTGTAGGTAGAGAAACGATGCGTCGCTCTCGTCGGCCTCCGCCACCAGGTACTCACTGGCCCCCAGTTTGGCGTGCGTACCGGCCGCGGTCAGCTTGCCGCCGATGACGAAGGTCGGGTCGAGCCCGCCCTCGCCCAGCAGGCTCGCCACCAGGCTGGTGGTAGTGGTCTTGCCATGGGTCCCGGCGACGCCGATGCCGTAGCGAAAACGCATCACCTCGGCCAGCATCTCGGCCCGTGGCACCACCGGAATCCGCTGTTCGCGGGCCGCCACCACCTCCGGGTTGTCCGCCTTGACGGCACTCGATGTGATCACGGCGTCGGAGCCGGCGATGTTCTCGGCTCGATGCCCGATCGCCACCCGCGCACCCTGCTCCACCAGTCGACCGATGGCCGCGTTGTCCCGGATATCGGAGCCGGATATCTCATAGCCGAGGTTGAGCATCACCTGGGCGATGCCGTTCATCCCGGCACCGCCGATGCCGACGAAATGGAGACGGCGCATGCGCCCCATGGCGTCCGCCGAGAGTCTCAGCTGTTTCTTATTGCCCGCGCTCATCCGCCAATCACCTCTTCACAAGCCGCCACCACCGCGGCAGTCGCCCCGGGCAGGGCCAGATCCCGGGCCCGCCGCGCCATCGCGCGCACCGCCTCGCGCCCCTCCAGCAGCGGCCGCAGCATCTGCGCCAGCCGCTCCGCATTCATCTGATCCTGGGGCAGCAGCCGCGCCGCGCCCTGATCGGCAAGATAACCGGCGTTACGGGTCTGGTGATCATCCACCGCGTGCGGATAGGGGACCAGGATCGAGCCCACACCCGCCGCCGCCAACTCCGCCACGGTGAGCGCGCCCGCCCGGCACACCACCAGATCCGCCCAGGCGTAGGCCTGGTCCATCTCGGAGAGGAAGGGCAGCACCTGCGCCTCCACCCCAGCCGCCGCATAGGCATCGGCCGTTGCCCGCTCCTTGCCGCGCCCCGCCTGATGGCGCACCTCGGGGCGCTGCGTCACATCCAGCCGCGCCAGCGCCCCAGGCAGGGTTTCGTTCAGGGCCTGGGCACCGAGCGAGCCGCCCAGCACCAGCAGGCGCAGCGGCCCGGCGCGTCCCGCCAGCCGCTGCTCCGGGGGGGGGAGCAGGGCGATCTCGGCGCGCACCGGATTACCGGTCAGGCGTGCCCGGCGCCGGGCATCGAAGCTTCCGGGAAACGCCTCCAGCACCCGGTCCGCGGCCCGGGCCAGCCACTGGTTGGTCATCCCCGGCACCGCGTTCTGCTCATGAATCACCAACGGCACCCCCAGCAGGCGCGCCGCCACACCGCCCGGGCCGGTCACGAATCCCCCCATACCCAACACCAGCGAAGGGCGGTGGCGGCGCAGAATCGCCAGCGAGCGCAACAGGGCATAGCCGATCATGAAAGGCGCGCCCAGCCAGCCGCCAATGCCGTTACCGCGCAATCCCCGCAGGTTGACCAGCTCCATGGGGAAGCCGTGCCCTGGCACCACCCGCGACTCGAAGCTACCTGGTGTCCCGAGCCACAACACCTCCCGCCCGCGCTCGCGCAACGCCCGGGCCACCGCCAGGGCGGGAAAGACATGTCCGCCGGTACCCCCGGCCATGACCATCACGCCCCCGCCCATTGCGCCTCCTTCGGGTTGCTGTCCGGTCCCACGCCGAGATTCAGCTCGTAATCGATACGCAGCAACAATCCGATCGCCATACAGGCGACGATGATGCTGTTGCCGCCGTAGCTCAGCAGGGGCAAAGTCAGTCCCTTGGTCGGCAGCAGGCCGATGTTGACCCCGATATTGATAAACGCCTGCAGACCGATCCAAAGCCCGAAGCCCTGGGCCACATAGGAGGCAAAACGCTGTCCCAGGCGTTCGGCCCGGGCCCCGATGGCGAAGGCGCGCCAGACGATAAAGCCGAACAGGGCGATCACCACCAGGGTCCCGAGCAGCCCCAGCTCCTCACCGATCACCGCCATCAGAAAATCGGTGTGCGCCTCCGGCAGGTAGAACTGCTTCTGAATCCCGTTACCGAGCCCGACACCGAACCACTCGCCACGACCGAAGGCGATCAACGCCTGGCTTAACTGGTAACCGCTGTCCAGGGCGTCGGCCCAGGGGTCGAGAAATGAGGAGATGCGCTGCAACCGGTAAGGCGAGATGAGCACCAGGGTCGTCAATGCCACCCCGGAGAGCCCAATCAGGAGCGCGAACTGCCACACCGGCACGCCGCCAAGAAACAACAGACCGAGCGCCGTCGCCAGCAACACGGCGGTGGTACCGAAATCCGGCTCCAACATGATTAGGACACAAGCCATCACCAGCAGGATCATCGGCTTGATGAAACCCCAGGCCTGGCGCGCCACCTCGATCTGGCGGCGCACCAGATAGCCCGCGAGATAGAACACCACAAACAGCTTCATGAACTCCGAACTCTGAAGGTTGAAGGCACCAACGGGGATCCAGCGGGTGGCGCCGTTGGCCTCGCGGCCGACCCCCGGCACCAGTACCAGAACCAACAGCAGCATTCCCAGAAAAAACAGCAGAGTGCCCCAGCGCTCCCATTCCCGTATCGGAATGCGTGTCATAAGCCACATACCGACCACGCCGATGCCGATGGCGATCAGGTGGCGCGTAAGATAGTAGAGCGGCGCACCAGCGAGCTTGTGCAGCGATGCCGATGCGACCATCACCACACCGAGGCCGAGCAGGGCCGCGGCGGCGCTAATCAGCCGCCAGTCGTAACGCACCCTCATCCGCTTGCGGTCCCCCACGGTCGCCTGCATCGCGCTCATTGCAGCAACCTCCCCAGGGCGTCCACGAACACCTCGCCCCGGTGTTCATAGCCGCGATACATATCGAAGCTTGCACAAGCCGGGGAGAGCAGCACCCGGTCCCCCGGCAGGGCGAACTCCGCCGCGCGCGCCACCGCCTCGTCCATATCGACGGCGTGCGCCACCGGCACCACGCCGCCGAGGGCCTGCTCGATCACTCCGGCATCGCGTCCGATCAGCACCACGGCCCTGGCGTGCGCCGCGACAACCGGCTTGAGCCCGGAGAAATCAGCCCCCTTTCCGTCGCCACCCGCGATCAGGACGGTCCGCTCCCGGTCGCCGCCGCGCAACCCTTCGAGGGCCGCGACGCAGGCACCGACATTGGTCCCCTTGGAGTCGTTGTACCAGCGCACGCCATCGCGTTCGGCGATGAATTGGGTACGGTGCGGCAGGCCGCGAAACTCCCCCAGGGCCCGCAGCATGGCAGGCATCGGCAGCCCCATGGCGCTACCCATGGCCAGGGCGGCGAGGGCGTTGGCGATGTTGTGCCGGCCCGGCGTCTTGAGTTCCGCGCTGGGAAGCAGCGCCTCGCCGCCGAAGCAGAGCCACTCGTCCCGGGCATCGCCGCGCAGCCCGAAGGTATCCTCGGCCGGAGGACCGAGGGTAAAGAAGAGCGCCTCGCCCCCCTCCCGGCGCATGGCCATCACCCGGGGGTCGTCACGATTGAACACCCCCACCTCCGCCCCGGCATAGATCCGCGCCTTGGTATCGGCGTAGTGCTGCAGGTCGGTGTATCGGTCCATGTGATCGGGGGAGACGTTGAGCACCACCGCCGCCCGCGGCCTGAGGCTGGAGGTGGTCTCGAGCTGGAAGCTGGAGAGCTCCAGGACATACAGCTCGGCAGGCCGATCCAGCAGATCCAGGGCCGGCTCACCCAGATTGCCGCCGACGCCGGTACGCAAGCCCGCCGCCAGCGCCATCTCCCCCAGCAGGGTGGTCACGCTGCTCTTGCCGTTGGAGCCGCTGATCGCCGCCACCGGGGCATCCGCCGCCTGGGCGAACAGCTCCACATCACCGATCACCGGCACCCCGCGCGCGGCGGCGGCATGAATCAGCGGCTCCCGGATGGAGACCCCGGGACTCACCACCAGCCGCTGCGCCGCCTCGAACACCGCCGGGTCGAACCCCCCGAGAAACAGCGCCAGGTCCGGCAGCTCCTCGCGCAGTCGCGCAAGCCCGGGCGGTTCGGCGCGGCTGTCGGTGACCGCCACCGCGACCCCCCGGGAGGCGAGAAAGCGGGCGCACGAGAGCCCGGTCTTACCCAGACCGACCACCAGCGTCTTTCCTGTCACTCCCGCCTGCATCTGTCGCTTCACCTCGCTTGCCCGGGCCTACCCGTCAACGGATCTTCAGGCTGGCCAGACCGACCAGCACCAGGATCACCGTCACGATCCAGAACCGCACGATGACCCGCGGCTCGGGCCATCCCTTTAGTTCGAAATGATGGTGCAGGGGCGCCATGCGGAAGATGCGCCTGCCGGTCAGCTTGAAGGAGGCCACCTGCAGCATTACCGACACCGTCTCAACCACGAAGATGCCGCCCATGATCACCAGCACCAGCTCCTGGCGCACCACCACCGCCACCACGCCCAGCGCCGCACCCAGCGCCAGCGCCCCCACATCGCCCATGAAGACCTGGGCGGGGTAGGCGTTGAACCACAAAAAACCGAGCCCGGCACCGACCAGGGCGCCGCAGAACACCACCACCTCCCCCACCCCGGGGAGGTTGGGGATCAGCAGGTAATCCGATATCTGGGCATGACCGGAGACATAGGCGAAGATACCCAGGGCGCCGGCCACCAGCACCGTCGGCATGATCGCCAGCCCGTCCAGGCCGTCGGTCAGGTTGACCGCGTTGCTGGTGCCGACAATGACGAAATAGGTCAGGAGCACGAACCAGGGGCCCATGTCGATCACCGCGTTCTTGAAGAAGGGGATCAGCAGCTGGGTCTCGGCCGGCAGCACTGCCGTGGCGTAGAGTGTCCAGGCCGCGCCCAGGCCGACCACTGACTGCCAGAGATACTTGTAACGTGCCGCCAGTCCCCTGGGGTCCTGCAGCACCAGTTTTTTGTAGTCGTCGTAGAAACCGATCACCCCGAACAGCAGGGTTACCACCACCGCCACCCAGACGTAGCGGCTGCCCAGGTCGGCCCACAGCAGGGTGCTGATGGAGATCGCAACCAGCAGCAGGGCGCCGCCCATGGTGGGGGTGCCGGCCTTGCTCAGGTGGGATTGGGGTCCATCGTCGCGCACCGTCTGTCCGATCTGGTGCAGCGACAGGCGTCGGATCATCAGAGGTCCGACCAGAAACGAGATGATGAGCGCCGTCAACACCCCGAGGATGGCGCGCAGGGTCAGGTACTGAAACACGTTGAAGCCGCTGTCGAAGCGTGCCAGGTATTCCGCCAGATAGAGCAACATCAGTCCCCCTCCGGCGCCATCAGCACCTCGACCACCCGCTCCATCCCGGCACTTCGGGAACCCTTTATCAAGACTTTGTCCCCTCTGTGAAATTCGCCATCCAAGCCCCCGATCAACGCCTCACGGCCTGCGAAGCGGTAACCGCCCGCGCCAAAACTGTCGGCGGCGATACCCGCCGCACCGACCCCGTAGAGGCGCTCGATACCCGCCGCCCGCGCCCGCTCGCCCAACTCGGCGTAAAAGCGTTCCGCATCCCCGCCCAGCTCGGCCAGCCCGCCCAATATCAGGATGCGCCGGCCCGGGGCGCTGCCCAGCACCTCGATCGCCGCCGCCACGGAGTCGGGATTGGCGTTGTAGCTGTCGTCGATCAGCGTCACCCCGTTGCGTCCGGCGCGGGGCTGCAGCCGTCCCCTGACCGGGGTGACGGCGGCCAGCCCGCGGCGGATTTGATCCAGATCCGCCCCCACCAGCTGGGCGGCGGCAATGGCGGCCAGGGCATTAAGCAGGTTGTGCCGCCCGGCCAGCCGCAGTTCCACCCCGACTTCGCCCTGCGGCGAGTGCACCTGAAACCGGTTGACGAACCCCTCCGCGCCCCAGTGCAGCCCGCCGGCATCGACGGCGCGCACATCCGCCCCCGGCGCGATACCGAAGGTGCGACGGTTGCACCCCTTGGCGAGACCGCGCCACAGGGGGGCCCATGGGTCGTCCGCGTTGAATACGAACCAGCCCTGCGGCGCCAGCCCATGGATGATCTCCGCCTTGGCCCTGGCCACCCCCTCAAGGGAACCAAATCCCTCCAGATGGGCGCGCCCGGCGTTGTTGAGCAGCGCCACGTCGGGCCGCGCGATACGTGTCAGGTAGGCGATCTCCCCGGGGTGATTGGCCCCCATCTCTACCACCGCGTAGCGCTCGTCCTGGAGCCCAGTCAGGGTCAGCGGAAGACCGATGTCGTTGTTCAGATTGCCCCGGGTCGCCAGTACGCTGCTGCCGCTCTCGCGCAGGATAGCCGCAAGCATTTCCTTGACCGTGGTCTTGCCGTTGCTGCCGGTGACCGCCACCAGCGGCACCCCGCTGCGCTGCCGCCACATGGCCGCCAATGCGCCCAGCCCGAGGCGGGTGTCCGGGACCAGCACCCGCGGCAGGGGCGCGCCGACATCGCGCTGTACCAGGGCCGCCGCCGCACCGCGCTCGCGCGCCTCCCCGACATAGTCATGGCCGTCGAAGGTGGGTCCCTTGATGGCCACGAACAGATCCCCGGCGCACAGAGTGCGGGTATCGGTGCTGACGGCGCCAAAGGCGGCCTCCTCGCCGAGTCGCGTGCCCCGCAGCCCCTCGGCCAGCTCAGCCGTGTTGAAGCAGATCATTGCCCACCTCCGGCCAGTGCCTCGGCCACCACCGCGCGGTCACTGAAGGGGTATTTCAGCTCACCCACCTGCTGGTGGGTCTCATGCCCCTTGCCTGCGATCAGGATCAGATCCCCCGCCCCCGCCTCGGCGATCACCGCCCGGATGGCGGCACCGCGATCACGCTCGACCCGGGCCGCCCGGGGTCGGGCGAGGCCGGAGAGGATGCCCGCCACAATGGCGTCGCCACTCTCGCTGCGGGGATTGTCATCACTGATCCAGACCACGTCGGCCAGGCGTTCGGCCACCGCCCCCATCTCGGGACGCTTGCCCCGGTCGCGGTCACCGCCACAGCCGAACAGCACCATCAGCCGCCCGCCGGCGTGGGGGCGCAGCGCCCGCAGGGCCTGCTCCAGGGCATCCGGGGTGTGGGCGAAATCGACCACGACCAGGGGCTGCCCATGACCTCCGAACGCCTCCATGCGCCCGGCGGCGGTGCGCACCCTTTCAAGGCGCGACAGGGCCTCCTTCAGGGGCATTCCGCGATACAGAAGCACCGCGAGCACGGCCAGCAGATTGCTGACATTGAAGCGTCCGAGCAGCGGGGTGTGCAGTGTTCCCTCGCCCCAACTGCCGTGAATGGCGATCCGCATGCCATCGAGGGAGGCGTCAACACGCCCGGCACCAACCCAGCGCCCGACCCCGGCGGCGCCGGACGGGTCGAGCCCATAACCCACCGCTTCCACTTCCGGCGGCAAATCCCGGAGCAGACCACGGCCGAACGGATCATCGAGGTTGAGCACCGCCGCCTTCAGGCCCGGCATCTGGAACAGCCGCCGCTTGGAGGCGCCATAAGCCGCCATGCTGCCGTGGTAATCGAGGTGATCGCGGCTGAGATTGGTAAACAGCGCGGTATCGAAACGCAGATCCCCGGCCCGCCCCTGATCCAAGGCGTGGGAGGAGACCTCCATGGCGACGCTCTCGGCCCCGGCCTCCAACATGCCCCGCAGCAACGCCTGCAGCTCGATCGGATCGGGGGTGGTGTGAGCGCCCGGCTCCAGGGCGCCAGGGAAGCCGTTGCCCAGGGTCCCGATCACCCCACAGCGGTGATCCCCCTCCAGGGCCTGGGCCAGAAACTGGCTGCAGCTGGTCTTGCCGTTGGTGCCGGTAACACCGACCAGGTGCAATGCCCGCGACGGATGCCCGAAGAAGGTCCCGGCCAGGGCGCTGACCCTGCGCCCGAGTCCCTCCACCGCGATCACCGGCAGGCGCGCCGCATAACCCTTGGCCTCGATCCGCTCCGGAAACCACTCCGAATCCGGCTCATAGAGGATCGCCGCCGCCCCCGCACGGATCGCCTGCTCGGCGAATGCCATGCCGTGATGCCGGGTGCCGGCGCAGGCGAGGAACAGATCTCCGGGAGCAAGCCGGCGACTGTCGAGCGTCAGGCCGCGTACCGTCCGCTCCTCTCCGGCCGCCACCGCGGCGAGTCCCGACAGCAGACGCGACAGCGCCATCCCCTGGGGGTCGATCCGCCGCGCCGCCATCACTGCCGGGCCTCCACACCCGCCACACGCGGGGGCGTCTCGACCACCGCATCGGGGGCGACATTGAGCAGGCGCAAAGCGCCGGTCATCACCCGGGAAAACACCGGCGCCGCCACCTTACCACCGTAGAATTCACCCGTTGACGGCTCATCCACCACCACCACCATCACCAGCCGGGGATCGCTCAGTGGCGCCATACCCGCGAACACGGAGAGATATCGGTCATCGGCGTACCCCCCCCTGACGCTCTTCTTAACCGTACCGGTCTTGCCGGCCACCCGATAGCCTGACACGGCCGCCGCCGGTGCCGTCCCCTCAGCGGAAACCACGGATTCGAGCATCCCCCGGATCGAGCGGGCGGTGGCCACGCTGAGCACCCGGCGACCCGCCGGCGCCTCTTCCCGATGCAGCAGCGTAACCGGCAACCTGACACCGTCGTTGGCCAGTACCGCGTAGGCCTGGGCCAGTTGCAACGGAGTCACCGACAGGCTGTATCCGAAGGCAATGGTGGCGTGGTCAATCTCCGCCCACTGGGTGTAAGGCAGCAACTGACCATTGGCCTCGCCGGGAAAGCCCACCGCGCTCAGCTCTCCGAAACCAAGGCTTGAGAACAGCCCCCACAACTCACGCTTGGGCAGGGCCAGTGCCACCTTGCTCGCCCCCACATTGCTCGATTTGCGCAGCACAGTGGGCAAATCGATGGTGCCATAATTTCTGTGATCCCTGATCTGGTGGCGGCCGACCTTATAGAAACCGGGTGCGGTATCAATTCGCGTTTCGGGGGAAAAATCTCCCAATTCAAGACCCGCTGCGATGGTGAACGGCTTCATGGTGGAGCCCGGCTCGAAGACATCTGTCATGGCGCGGTTCCGCAGACTCCCGCCGGCACCGTCCCTGGCACCGTTCGGGTTATAAGCGGGCTGGTTGACCATAACCAGGATCTCTCCGCTTTTTGCGTCGAGGATCACCACCGACCCGGACCGGGCACGGTGGGCGCCTACCGCGGCCTTCAGCTCGCGGTAGGCGAGAAACTGCAGCCTGCGGTCGATACTCAAATGCAGCTGTCTGCCCGGCATGGGCTTGCTGATGCTTTCCACATCCTTGACCGGCCGCGCCAAACCATCCTGAAGTACCCGTTTTTTCCCGGGAACCCCTTCAAGGTGGTCATTGAAGGCCCGCTCCAGCCCCTCCTGCCCCTGATCATCGACATCGGTAAATCCCACCACATGCGCTAACACCTCACCATCAGGGTAGTAGCGTCGAAACTCCCGCTGCAGCCCGATGCCGCGCAAATCTTCCCGCTCCACCAGTTCCATCACCTGCCGCGCCACATCCGGATTGACGCGTCGCCTCAGGTAGATGAATGAACGGTCGCTGCGTGCCGCCAACTGCCGGCGCATCTCATCACCGTCCTTCTCCAGTATTCCGGCCAGCGCGGAAAGCGCCTTGGGATCCGGAGAGAAAACCCGCGGATTGGCCCACACCGACTCCACCGGAGTGCTGATCGCCACCGGCTCGCCACGCCGGTCGGTAACCATGCCGCGGTGAGCCGAGATATCCACAACCCGCAGGTGACGCCGCTCCCCCTCATTCTGCAGAAAGTCAGTCTCGAATATCTGCTGATCCACCGCCCGCCATACCAGCGCCACCAGCGCAACACCCAGCAGGGTAAGCAGCGTCCAACGCCGCCGCCGGTAACTCGGCAGCACCACCCGCTCCTGCTTCATGGTCTTGGCAACCCGCTGTTCAAGAGTGTCGCTACCTCGTGAAAGATTTTGGGACATCCCAGTCCCCAAAATCGACTCGCCAACGCGACAGCCGTTACTGCCCCGACCGTCCTGCGCTCATCACGACTCCGTCCCGCACATTGCAGCAAAGCTGCTCGTGCGCAACTCCGTCATGATGACCACAATGACTCTACGGCGTGTCGGATGCGCTATTTGTATGCCCTACGTCACTCCCTATCGGTCGTAACTGCGGCCATACAACCGCGCCTACGCCTATCGGGGACTAACCGCCTTCGCTTCGCTCTCCATGGCGGTTAGCGGACGTCTCTTCGTATTCACGGCTCCAACCTGATCAACACAACCTCTTCCGTCTTTGGCATGTGCATATTCAAACGCTCACGCGCCTCGCTTTCGATGCGCCCGTGGGTGGCCCAGGTGCTCAACTCCAACTGCAACCGGCCCCACTCCACATCCAGGGCGTCCCGCTCGCCCTGCAACCCCTGCAGCTCCAAAAAATGTTTCCGGGAGGCATACTTCGCATACACCACGCCGATGCCGGAAACGACCACCAACAGCGACAGAGACACCGCAAGCGCCAACTGCCCACGAGTCATCCGCGCACCTCCGCCACCCGCAGCACAGCGCTGCGCGCCCGCGGATTGGCCTGCACCTCCTCCAGGGCCGGACGCGTCGATCCGCCGACACGCCGCAGTTTCGCGGCCAACTGCGTCTGGGTCACCGGCACCCCCTTGGGGATCGATGCTCCCCGCTCCTGATCGCGCATAAAGCGCTTGACGATGCGGTCCTCCAGGGAGTGGAAACTGATCACTGCCAGCCGTCCGCCCGGGGCCAACACGCGCAGCGACTGCTCCAGACAGTCGCGCAGATCGTCCAGCTCCCGGTTGATGAAGATGCGGATCGCCTGGAAGGTGCGGGTCGCCGGGTGCCTGCCCTTCTCATGCACCGGCATCGCCGCGGCGACGATCTCCGCCAGGCGGACGGTGGTCTCGATCGGCGCCTGCGCCCGGGCCTGCTCAATGGCGTGAGCGATGCGCTTGCCGAAACGCTCCTCGCCGTAGGTCTTGATCACCTGTGCCATCTCTGCGGGCCTGGCACTGGCGATCCACTCCCGCGCGCTGACACCTCCGCTGTTGTCCATGCGCATATCCAGAGGGCCGTCGTTGAGAAAGCTGAAACCGCGCTCGGGGCGGTCCAGCTGGGGTGAAGAGACCCCCAGGTCGAGGAGAATCCCCGACACCTTGCCGACCACCCCATGTTGTTCAGCGAACCGCTCCAGCATGGCAAACGACCCCTGCTCGATCACAAAGCGTCCGTCACCGCCGAACCGGTGACGCCCCCAGGCAACGGCATCGGGATCCTTGTCGATGGCGATCAAGCGCCCCCCCGGCGCAAGCGCCTGGAGAATGCCCCGGCTATGTCCGCCCCGACCGAAGGTTCCATCCATATAGATCCCGTCCGGGCGCACGGAGATCGCCTCCAGCGCCGCCGCGTAAAGAACCGGCCGATGTTCCCCCGAAGCGGCCATCCTCAGATCGACAGATCTTCGAGCCCGGCCGGCAGGTCGAGCGACTCCAGATCGACCCCGTCGATCCAGCCCTGTTGCTCATTCCAGCGTTCGGCATCCCACAGCTCGAACTTGGTACCCTGCCCGACCAGCACGACATGCTTGTCGAGGCGGGCGAACTCCCGCAACGGCGCGGGCAACAACACGCGCCCCTGGGCATCCATCTCCACCTCGGTGGCATAACCGACCATCAAGCGCTGGAGTTGGCGTGCTGTCTTGTTGAATGTGGGGAGCCGCATCAACTTGCGCTCGATCTGATGCCACTCGGGCAGCGGATAGATCAGCAGGGAGCGGTCGGTGTCGGCGGTAATCACCAACTCGGAGCCACAACAATCCCGCAATCCGTCGCGATAGCGCGTCGGGATGGCGAGACGCCCCTTGGCGTCGAGATTGATATTGGTGACTCCCCGAAACAAAGCACTCCCCCCGTTAGGCTACATGGGCTTATTTTCCATTAATACCCACTTTCCTCCACTTATCACCATAATAGGTACCGCTCTCGCCACTTGTCAAGAAAAATCCCGGGCAAAACAGGGAAAAGCTCCTTTAAAGACAATGAGTTATCAGAGGAATTATATTCCTGTCAGAGGAGCAAAAACCACCCAAAACAACTCGCTAAGATAGCAAGTTAAAGTGGATTCTCGGAAAAAGGGAAATTAAGGGGTACATATAAAGGGAGGTGGGAGCCGGCCTGTAAGCCGGGTTCTGTCGAGGACGATCATTCATCTGGGTCACGCGTCGCCGCGCGCCTCAAGCGACCTACCCGAGAGCCGTGCGGACCACACGTTGCGGCTTGCGCCGACTGCTCTCCTATTTGGTCTTGCTCCGGGTGGGGTTTGCCGTGCCGCCCCTGTTACCAGTGACGCGGTGCGCTCTTACCGCACCATTTCACCCTTACCGGACCCGAAGGACCGGCGGTATCTTTTCTGTTGCACTTTCCGTAGGCTCGCGCCCCCCAGGCGTTACCTGGCACCCTGTCCTGTGGAGCCCGGACTTTCCTCCGCCCCTGTCGGGGCCGCGATCATCCGGCCGACTCCCGGCGGCAAAGATATAGCCCGGGAGTGAGAACTGCAAGCGATTGTTGCATACACCCCCCTCAATCGATATTATGCGTGGTTTTCTTGGATTTTTCGGACCAATAATGAAGGGTAGCCGAAGCGACAGTCGGGCTGCCTTTCGTTTTTTGGGGCACAGCCCCTGAGGATAAAAGATGCCGGGCCCGTTGATGGAGACCTACAGGCGCCTGCCGGTCAGCTTCGAGAGAGGCGAAGGCGCCTGGCTTTGGGACAGCGATGACAAGCGCTACCTGGACGCGCTCTCGGGTATAGCCGTGTGCGGCCTGGGCCACGCCCACCCCGCGCTCAGACAGGCGCTGTGCGACCAGGCCGGGAGGCTGATCCACACCTCGAACCTCTACGGCATCGAGTTGCAGGAGCGCCTGGGGGGGCATCTGACCCGCCTCGCGGGCATGCGGCAGGTCTTCTTCAGCAACTCCGGCGCCGAGGCCAACGAGGCGGCGATCAAGTTGGCGCGCCTCTATGGGCATCAGCGGGGAATCACCAATCCGGCGATCGTGGTCATGGAGGGGAGCTTCCACGGCCGCACCCTGGCCACCCTCTCGGCCACCGGCAATCGCAAGGTACAGGCAGGCTTCGAGCCCCTGGTCTCCGGTTTTGTGCGCGTGCCCTACGGCGACATCGAGGCCATCCGCAGCACCGCCGCCAACAGCCACAACATCGTGGCGGTACTGGTCGAGCCGGTCCAGGGCGAGGGGGGCATCAACATCCCCGCCGACGACTACCTGAACGGCATCCGCGCCCTCTGTGATGAACACGGCTGGCTGATGATGCTCGACGAGATCCAGACCGGCATGGCCCGTAGCGGGCGCATGTTTTCGTTCCAGCACAACCGGATCACCCCCGATGTGATGACCCTGGCCAAGGGCCTCGGCAATGGCGTGCCGATCGGCGCCTGCCTGGCCAGCGGCCGGGCCTCCGGGGTGCTCACTCCGGGCACCCACGGCTCCACCTTCGGCGGCAACCCCCTGGCCTGCGCGGCGGCGCTGGCGGTGGTCGAGACCCTGGAGCGGGAGCAGTTCGCCAGCCGCGCCCAACACCTGGGCGAGCGGCTGCTCTGCGATTTCGCCGACGCCCTGAGCGGCGTTGCCGGGGTGGAGGAGATTCGCGGCCAGGGCCTGCTGCTGGGCATCGAACTCGACCGCCCCTGCGGCGAACTGGTGGAACGGGCCCTGGAGCGGGGCCTGCTGATCAATGTCACCGCCGAGCGGGTGATCCGCCTGCTGCCGCCGCTGATCTTCAGCGACCGGCAGGCGGCACAACTGGTTGAACTCGTCACCGAAATCATCAAGGAGTTTCTGGAGCAGGCCTGACCTGCCTGCCGGAAAAGGCACAGACGATGCACAACAATGCCCCTAGACACTTCCTCTCCCTGCTTGACTTCACCCCCGGGGAGCTGCACGACCTGATCCGGCGCGCCAGCGAACTCAAGCGCATGCACTACGCCGGCGAGGCACACACCCCCCTGCGCAACCGCACCCTGGGGATGATCTTCGAAAAGGCATCGACCCGTACCCGCGTCTCCTTCGAGGCGGGCATGACCCAACTCGGCGGCCATGCCCTGTTTCTCTCCCCCGGCGACACCCAACTGGGACGTGGAGAGCCGATCGAGGATAGCGCCAGGGTGCTGTCGCGGATGGTGGATTGCGTGATGATCCGCACCTTCGAGCAGGCGAAGGTGGAGCGCTTCGCCGCCCATTCACGAGTGCCGGTGATCAATGCCCTCACCGACCTGTTTCATCCCTGTCAGCTGATCGCGGACATGCAGACCTACTTTGAACACCGGGGCGACATCCGCGGCCGCACCGTGGCCTGGATCGGCGACGGCAACAATATGTGCCACTCCTACATCAACGCCGCCCGCCAGTTCGATTTCCAGCTCAACATCGCCTGCCCCGAGGGTTTCGACCCGCAGACCCCGGTGCTGGAACCGGCCCGCGATCGCTGCACCCTGACCCGCGACCCGATGCAGGCGGCCACGGGCGCCGATCTGGTGGTGACCGACGTATGGGCCAGCATGGGCCAGGAGGAGGAGCAGGCCCGGCGCATGCGCGCCTTCGCCGGCTATCAGGTCAACGACGCCCTGATGGAGCGGGCAAACCCCGAGGCGCTGTTCATGCACTGCCTGCCGGCGCACCGGGGCGAGGAGGTGAGCGCCTCGGTCATTGACCGTCCCGACAGCGTGGTATGGGACGAGGCGGAGAACCGGATGCACGCCCAGAAGGCGCTGCTGGAGATGCTGCTGGGCTGAGCATCCGCGACCGCGCGCTTCGTTCAGTGCGGGGCGTCACCCTCGTCGAGGCGAAATCCGACCTTGATCACCACCTGCCAGTGCGCGACCTTGCCATTGACGATGTGCCCGCGCGTCTCCTGGACCTCGAACCAGTCCATATTGCGGATACTCTCCGCCGCCCGGGCCAGGGCATTCTCGATCGCCCGGTCGGAACTCTCGGTGGAGGAGCCCACCAGCTCGACTTTCTTGTAGATATGGGAACCCATTCGGTTTCTCCTTCGCTCTCTCGACCGGGGCGGACCCCGGGTGTGGTTGCGCACCCCGCGCATTCGGTTTCCGCCAGGGCGGTCGCCGCGTTACCCGGCTTGCCGAAGCCCTTCGGCCAGGCGCTGCGGGCGGCGCCAATGATCGGCCATCGCCGCTCCCGGCACAAGGGGCGGGGCCGGCACGCCCTTGTTCAGTGCAGCAAAGCGTGGCAAAGTGCCACCCTGATCAACCTCACCGTCAACCTGAGCGAGTAATCGAAGTGAAACTCTCCTACCGCGACCTGGGCCATGGGATCACCTGCATAGAGGCCCATTTTCAACGCCCGAACCTTGCCTGCTGCTATCTACTGGAGGGCGATGGCGAGGCGGCCCTGATCGACACCGGCACCAACAACACCGTGCCCTCGGTGATGGAGCTGCTGGAGCACAAGGGCCTGGCGCCGCACCAGGTAAAGTACGTGATACCGACCCATGTCCACCTGGATCATGCCGGTGGGGCGGGGGAGCTGATGGAGCGTCTACCCGAGGCACGCCTGCTGATCCATCCCTTCGGGGCCCGCCACATGACCGACCCCGCCAAACTGATCGCCGGGGCGACCGCGGTCTACGGCGAGGCGCAGTTCGAGCGCGACTACGGGACCCTGATCCCCATCGACCCGGCGCGCGTCACCGAGGCGGGGGACGGGCTGGAGGTCGAGATCGGCGGCCGCACCCTGGTCTGTCTAGACACCCCGGGCCACGCCCGCCACCACATCTGCCTGTGGGACCCGCGAAGCCGCGGCATGTTTACCGGCGATACCTTCGGCATCGCCTACCCGGAGTTGGCCACCGAACGGGGCCCCTTCATGCTCCTCCCCACGACCCCGGTGCAGTTCGACCCCGAGGCCTGGCACCAGACCATCGACCGGCTCCTGGAACCGCAGCCGGAGCGGATGTACCTGACCCACTACTGCAGTGTGGAGAACCCCGCGCCACTGGCCGCCTGGCTGCACCGGCAGATCGACGACTACGTGGCCATCGTCGCTCGCGCCGATCCAACCACACCCTACGCCGGGATCTACAGCGCCCTGCTCGACTACCACAGGGAGGCCCTGCGCAACCACGGCTGCGCGCTCGACCGGAAGGGGTTCGACGATCTGCTGGCAATGGATATCGGGCTCTGCGCCCAGGGCCTGGAGGTGTGGCTACAGCGCAACGGCTGACGCAGCCGATTGCCGTTCAGGAGACCCTGGAGCCGCTGAGATCCCAGGCGAAGGTGCAGTCGAGCTCCGCCAGTACCCGCACCAGCCCCGCCTCACTCTCCAGCATCAGCTCCAGCGGCCGGATGCCCAGCCGGCGGTGGCTCTGCCGCAGCCAGCGCCCCCCCATGGTGGGATTGGTGGGGTAGGTGGTACGCAGGGCGCCGGCGATGCGCAGCACATAGTCGATGCGCCGGTCGATCCCCTCCCCCTCGGGAAACGCCTCGTGGCTGCGAAAGCGCTGAAAACCACGCCCACGTACACTCTCCGGCAGCCCCAGGAGCGCACGCATCTGCTCGATGTCGAGCTTCCAGGCGTCAAGTATCGACATGGTCGCTCGGGTGAGCGTCAATCGCTGATCCTGGCTGTTCATGGGTGTCCCCCCTCCAACGGCTGCGTTATTACCTACTATTTCCCTCGGACTTTAGCAGATCGGCAGCACCCTGTTTACCATTGATCAGTGGGGTTATTGCGCCACCCCGAACAGCCGCCGCCACCAGCGCCGCCGCCCCGCCGTCTGCTGCCGGGCCCGCAGATCACAGGGGCGCAACCGGCTCAGCACCCAGCCGGGAAGGGGTGGATTGTCACTATAGCCGCAGGTGACGCCGAGGTTATTGGGATCGTAAATCTTAATGAAACCGGGTCGGCGCAGATCGTCCGCGTAGACGATGCCGCAATAGGCCTCCTGATGCTCCTCGCGCAGCAGCCGATCGACCCCTGCAATGAAATTCAGCAACTGCTCCCGGCTGGCGCACTGCCGGGGCGGCGCCTCGCCGACGGCGTAGACATACCAGTCATCCCCTGCCTGCTCCCGCAGACACGCCCACAGCTCATCCAGGTGATGCCAACGCAGGGCGGAAGTGAAACTGCCCCGGAACGCGGCGCGATACACCGCTTCGAAATCTTCGCTCTCTGTCATATCCCCTGATCCCGCAACACGCCAAACCGGCCAACCCTATCACAGCCCGCCCCGGGCGTGCATCAATCCGCATTGCGCAGCGGATCATCGGGCGGTGCGCCCGGCAATCAAACCATTACACTCGCCAGGCCGGTCAACGCCAGTCTCCACCCGCGAATCCGTCCGGCTGCCGGGGCGGCACAATACAGCGCATCCGCTCCCCGGGTACTGTCTCAGCGCACCCATCAGGGATATAATGCGCCGTTTTAGACCCACGGGCGCGATCACCATGAGCCAAGTTGAATCACTTTACCAATCCGAACTGCCTCACCTGAGACTGATCAACCGCGGCAAGGTCCGCGATATCTACGATGTCGATGAAGATCACATGCTGATCGTCACCAGCGACCGCCTCTCCGCCTTCGACGTCATTCTCCCCCAACCGATCCCCGGCAAGGGCGAGGTGTTGACCCGGGTGGCCAACTTCTGGTTTGAACGGACCCGGGAGATCATCCCCAACCACCTCTCCGACAAACCCCTGGAAGAGGTAGTGCCCGATGCCGCGCAGCGCGCGCGCCTGGGTGATCGCGCACTGGTGGTGCGCAAGCTCAAACCCCTGCCGGTGGAGGCGATCGTGCGCGGCTATCTGATCGGCTCCGGATGGAAGGATTACCAAAGAAGCGGCGGGGTCTGCGGCATCGCCCTGCCCGCCGGCCTGCGCCAGGCGGACAAGCTGCCGGAGGCGATCTACACCCCATCCACCAAGGCCGAGGTGGGCGAGCACGACGAAAACATCAGTTTCGAACAGACCGTTACCCTGCTGGGGCGCGAGCTGGCCGAGCAGGTGCGCGACGTCAGCCTTCGCATCTACAGCGAATGCGCCGCCTATGCCCGCGACAAGGGGATCATTATCGCCGATACCAAGTTCGAGTTCGGCCAGGACGCGAACGGCACCCTCTACCTCATCGACGAGGTGCTGACCCCGGACTCCTCCCGCTTCTGGCCCGCCGACCAATACCAGCCGGGAATCAGTCCGCCGAGCTACGACAAGCAGTATGTGCGCGACTATCTGGAGACCCTGGACTGGGACAAGACCCCTCCCGGACCGGAGCTGCCGGAGGAGATCATCGGCAAGACCGCGGACAAGTACCGCGAGGCGGAGAGCCGCCTGACCGGAGCCTGACGGCCACCCCGCGGCGCGCCCGGCCGGTGGCCGGGACGGGCCGCCGCCTCTCTCCGGTGAAAAACAGGACCCCGCGCGTAGCACCCGGCAGTGTCCCCACTGCCGGCGAGCGAAGGCGTTGCTGCAACGCCTCGGGATCCCCTTCACCGAGTACGACGTGGAGCGCAACCGCCGTGCCTTCATCGAGTTTCAACGCGTCGGCGGCCGGGGTGTGCCGCTGATCACCATCGGGGGACGACGCCTCGACCACTCCCGGCCCGAGGCCCTTAAGCGGGCACTGGTGGAGGCGGGGTTCCGTGTCTGAGGCGCAATCCCACCCCTACCAGGGGCTCACCCCAGACACGATCCTGCATGCCCTGGAGTCCCTCGGCCTGCGCCCCGACGGCGGCATGCTCGCCCTCAACAGCTACGAGAACCGGGTCTATCAGATCGGCATCGAGGAGGCAGCGCCCCTGGTGGCCAAGTTTTACCGGCCGGAGCGCTGGAGCGACGCGGCGATCCTGGAGGAGCATGCCTTCAGCCTGGAGCTGGCCCGGGAGGAGATCCCGGTCATCGCCCCGCTGACCCTCGACGGCGTCACCCTGCACCGCTTCGGAGAGTTCCGCTTCAGCCTCTTTCCCCGCCGGGGCGGACGCTGGCCGGAGTTGGAGGATCCGGACAACCTGGAGTGGATCGGGCGCTTTCTGGGGCGCATCCACCAGCTGGGCGCGTCCAGGGGCTTCGAACACCGCCTGCGCATCGACCCGGAGACGCTGGGATACGAACCGGTGCGCTTCCGTACTCCCGCCAGAACAGGCGCACCGCTACCGGGAGCTGACCCGGGAGCTGCTGCGGCAGATCGAGGCACGCTTCACCAGCGCCGCACCCCACACCATCCGCCTGCACGGCGACTGCCACCCGGGCAACATTCTCTGGACCGACGACGGACCCCACTTCGTGGACATGGACGACTGCCGCACCGGTCCGGCAATACAGGACCTCTGGATGCTGCTGTCCGGGGAACCGAACGAGATGGCGTTGCAGTTGAGCTACCTGCGCGAGGGTTACGAGACCTTCCGTGAGCTCGATGTAAGGGAGGTGGGACTGATCGAGGCACTACGCACCCTGCGCATGCTGCACTACGCGGCCTGGCTGGCCCGGCGCTGGGACGATCCCGCCTTCCCCGCCGCCTTCCCCTGGTTCAACACCCCCCAGTACTGGCAACAGCACCTGGCCGAACTCGAACAGCAGCGTCATCTGCTGGAGCAACCGCCCCTGCCGCTCTATTGAGCGGAGGCCACTCCCATCCGGCCGGCTCAGTCGGGGACCCACTTGCCGTAGGAAGCGCGGTCCATCTCAACCACCTCGACCGTCACCACCGCCGCCGCGCAGTCCAGGGCATCGAGCCGTGACAACACCGCCCGGGCCATGCGCCGGGCATTGTCACCCTCCCGGCCCGATTTGATCCGCGCCTGGATATGGATGTAGGGCCGGCCGTCGGCACTGGTGAAGGCACGAAATCCGTAGGCGCGGGTCTTGATTTGCTCCGCCTTGTAGAGGCCGCTCTCAGCCACCCCCAGACGCACCGCCTCCAACAGGGCACCGGCCCCCTCCGCATCCAACAGCTGTTCTGCGTACTCAACGATGATATGCGGCATCTCTCACTCCCTGCGTCGCCTCGCTCGGGCCCTCACAGCCGCCCCGAGGATTTGACCGTAAAATATTGATTGACCAGGGCCACCGGCAACTGCCGCGCCAGCAGATCCATGACCAGCGCCCCCTGGTGACGCAGTTGCTCGTGGTTACGCCCACGCGCGGCCAGATAATCACTGAGGCCGTGAAACCGCAGGGCTGAATCGAGATCCCCCACCGGCGACTCCAGGCAGCGGTCAATAACCGCCTCGCGCAGATCGGCCACCACCACCAGATGGCGGCGTGCCAGCAGGCGCACCGCGCCGAGCAGATCCTCGCTGTCCTCGTCGCGGCTGTTGGTGATCAACACAATCAGCGCACGGCGCCGCTGCAGCGGCAGCAGCTCCCGGGCCGCCTCCATGTAGTCCGCCGCCTCCAGGGTCGCCTCAATGTCATACGTGTGGGTGATGAGCTGGCGCACCACCGCCCCGCCCTTGGCCGGGGGATACCAGCGACGCACCCCGCCGAAGGCGTGAAAACCCACCGCATCACCCTGCTCCGCCGCCACATAGGCCAGCAGCAGCATGGCGTTGAGCGCCTGATCGAGGTGCCCCCCCGCCTCCTCCCGGTGACGCATGCGCCGCCCGCAGTCGAGCATGAACAGAATCTGTTGATCGCGCTCGTCCTGGTACTCCCTGGAGATCAACCGCCGGTGGCGGGAGCTGGCCTTCCAGTCGATCTGGCGCAGACTGTCCCCGGCCCGGTATTCGCGCAGTTGGTGGAAGTCGTTGCCCTGCCCCCGGCGCTGGCGCTGGCGCACGCCGATCTGGCTCAACTGGTGATCGGTGGCGAGCAGGGTGTAGTGGCTGATGGCACGAAAGTTGGGGTAGACCCGGAGCGTGCCGGGAAGCGCCGCATGGTGTTTGCGCAGCCACAGTCCCAGGGGCGAACGGGTGACCAGATCGATCCCGTCGAAGTGACCGTCACCCCGGGCATGGGGCCGGACACGGTAGCGGACGCGCGCCCCATGCCCACCGGGCAACTCGACCCGCCCGGGCAGCCCCTCGACCGCGAACCCAGGTGGATGGTGATCGTGCACGCTCACCCGCAACCGCCGCTCCAGCGGATTTTCGATGCGCAGGGTGACCGGACTCCAGACCCCGACCGGGATGCTGCCACGCACCTCACGCGTGACCCGGCATGGAGGCTCGCGCCACAGCAGTAGCAGATCGGTCAGGGCGGTGGCCAGCACCAGCGCCGCGACCAGATCGCGAAGCACCACGAGCGCCTCCGCCCCGAGCCCGGCCAGCGCCAATGCCAGCACCAGAAGGGCCAGGACGAGTGCGCGCCGGGTCGGGGTCATACCCGGGGCGCCTCCACGCTGTCCAGAATATCACCCAGCACGTCGTCGGCGCGGTAGCCCTCGATCTCCAGATCGGCGCTCAACTTGAGGCGGTGGCGCAACACCGGCCGGGCCACCCCCTTGACGTCGTCCGGGGTGACGAAGCGCCGTCCTTCAAGCACCGCGTTGGCGCGCGCCGCGCGCAGTAGCGAGAGGCTGCCCCGGGGACCACAGCCGGTGTCCACGCCGCTCCACTCCCGGGTGGCGCGGGCGATGCGCACGGCATAGCCGATGATCTGCTCATCCACCTCCAGGCTGGCGGCATAGCGCTGCAGGTCCATAATCTGTTCAGGCTGCAACACCTCGGTGACCGCCGACACATCCAGACCATCGCCCACCACCCCGGCGGTGACCCGCCGCACCATGTCCCGCTCCTCCTCCTCGCCCGGATAGTCGATAAAGACCTTGAGCAGGAAGCGGTCGAGTTGGGCCTGAGGCAGCGGATAGGTACCCTCCTGTTCGATGGGGTTCTGGGTGGCCAGGACCAGAAACGGCGGGTCGAGCGCGAAACAGCGCCCTTCGATGGTCACCTGCCGCTCCTGCATCACCTCCAACAGCGCCGACTGGGTCTTGGCCGGTGCGCGATTGATCTCATCCGCCAGCAGGAAGTTGCAGAATACCGGCCCCTTGCGCACCCGAAAGGCGTCACGCTTCATGTCGAACATGAAGTGGCCGCTGATATCACTCGGCATCAGGTCCGGGGTGAACTGCACCCGGTTGAAGCTGCCCCCCACCGCAGCCGCCAGGCTGCGCACCAGCAGGGTCTTGCCCAGCCCCGGCACCCCCTCGACCAGGGCATGTCCGCCCGCCAGCAGGGCGATGGTGATATCGTGTATCACCTGACGCTGGCCGATAACCGCCTGGCCGATCTCCCGCTCCAGGCGCCCCACCCTCTCCAGCACCGCCGCCTCCTCCTGCATCCGCTCTTCGCTCATTTCCTCTCCCGCTTCTGTCTCAAACCGACCGTCAGCCGCTGTAACACCGCCGTGGCCCTGATGAAATCCTGATCCCGCTCCACCGCACCGTAGAGGGCGCGTTCCACGGCATTCGCCGCCACCCCGCTGCGTTCACCGATCCATTCACAGCGCGCCCGCCGCTCCATGCGATTGAGCAGCGGGTGGTGACGCCGCCACGCCAGCTCCAGCGCGTCCCGGTTGCCCGAGAACAGCCCCCCCGCCCCGGCACAGCGCCAGGTGTGGGCGGCGGCCGCATCGATATGCTCGATCAGGTTCCGCCGCCCCCGCCCCCCGGCCGGCAGCCGCGGACCGGTGGTGTGGCGCAGCCGCCAACCGAACAGTAGCAGCAACACCCCCAGGGCACTGAGGACGAACGGCGCCCGCTCCCACAGCAGACTCGGCAGTCCCGGCATATCAAGGCTGTAGTGCAGCCACACCTTGCGGCTGCCTTCGGTGAGGATACTGAGCAGGTAGGCGTGATCGTGCTTGCCGATCCGCCGGTTGTCGAACAGTTCGAGGTCACTCAGCACATAGACCGCCCCCTGCTCCAAACGGTAGCGCAGCAGGTGGAGTCCGGCCTCGCTACCGGCCGACACGTCCGCCAACCCCTCGGAATCAATCAGATAGCGCCCTTTGCGGAATTGGACGGTGAGCGGGTCGAACTGCTGCTCGACTTCGATCAGGGTCTGCTCGTAACCGGCCTCCTCCTCGTCGTCAGCCACATCGTCCAGGACCTCATCCCCCGCCTCCTCCTGACACGTACAGTCGCAACCGGCGTCCGGGTCCGCCACGGCGTCAACCTCCGTCATCACCTCTTCCTCGGCCGAATCCCCGGTCACGGCGCAGCCGTCAACCAGGCGCACCCCCAACTCCTCCAGCAGGGGGTGTCCGGGCTCCTCCTCGCTCCAGAAACCGGACGGGGTCAGCACCAGATAGCCCCCGGCGCGCAACCACTCGATGAGCCCCTCCAGACGCGCCTCATCCAGGGCCCGCGGCAACCGGCGCAGCACCAGGGTGTCGCTGGGCGGCGGCAGCCGCTCGATCAGCTCCCGGCCACTGACGCTCTCGGCGGCAACGCCGCCACGGAGCAGGTAGCGCTCGGCGGCGAGCAGGGGGTTGCGCCGCGCCTGGGGCGAGACATCCACCCGGATCTTCCGGCTGTGGCGCTCATGGTTGTCGAAAAACCAGACCCCGTACCAGCCCAGGCCGGCACACACCAGCAGGGCGAGCAGCCAGAGGACGATGCGGTTACCCCGGGACATGGCCGAACACCTCCCGCCAGCGCTCGCACAGCCCCAGCAGGCGCTCGCGCTCCGGGAGCCGATGGGCATAGGCGAGGCGCAGCCACTGCCCGGTCAACTCCCGGAAGTAGGCCGTCTCCGCGCCACCGCGCCGCCCCTCGACCAGCCGCAGGCACTCCCCCTCCGTGGCGCTGTCGGGGATCTCCACCCGGTTGTGGTGCATCAGCTGGCTCAGCGCCGCCCGGTAGAGCAGGCTCAGCGCCCCCCGCGCATCCCCCGCCTGGGCCAGCCTGCGCGCCTCGGCGGCGGGGTCATCCGGCAGGCTCTCGGGGGCCAGTTCCAGGCCGAACAGCTGCGCCGGTCGTCCCCGTCCCCGTCCCCGTCCCCGCTGCCCGCGTCCCGGACCCTGACCGAACCAGCCCCGGTTGCTCAGGATACGATAGGCCGCATAGGTGATCAGCAGCACCGCCAGCGCCCACATCAGCAACTTGCCGATCGCGGCATACCCCTTGAAAAAACCACCGATATACTCCAGCACCCCCTTGATCAGCCGCCACAGCCAGTGCGCATCCTCCTCGCCATCGCTCCGCTCCCGCTCCCCCGTGTAGCGCCAGTAACCCACCTCCTCGCGCCGCCCGAACGCATCATCCTCCAGCACCTCCCGGATCAGCAGCCGCGCCTGACCCGCATCGGCCACCGTATCCGCGGTATCCGCCAGGGCCGGTGACGGCGCCAGGGTACCCAGGGATAACCCCGCAGCCGCCAGCAGGGCCAGCACGGCCCCTGCCCGGCGCCCCTCGCCCCCGGCCAGGCGCCGCGCGGTGCGCCGGAAACGGATCTCGATATCCCACCCCTCCAGCTCCCCGCGCCGGTGCAGATAGAGGGCGAAGCCCGCCGCCACGTAGAACGGGGCGATCACCGACATACAGAGCAGTCCCCCGATCAGCTGCAGCCACTCGCCGATGCGCCCCGGGGCCGAAAACAGCTCATCCAGATCGACCCAGCGCAGCTCCTCCGGGATCATGGCGTAGACGCCCACAAAGAACCCCAACTCCAGCACCGTCTCCAGGTGCATACCGACGAAAGTGAGCCAGGTGGCGGCATGCTGATTGCGTCCCAGCAGGCGCAAACGCTCGCGCCGCGCCCGCCCCGAGAGCCCCTCCAGCAGCGCCACCGGCATGCTGAAGGAGCGCACCGGGCTGAAGCGCCGCCAGGTCAGATTGGCCAGCAGTTGCGGCGCCACCAGCCGCGGCCACTGGCGCAGCACCTCGCGCAGAGGCGTCTGATCAGCGAATACCGCGCGGCTCATCCAGAACAGCAGCGGCGGCTCGTAGAGCGGCTTGCACCACCACAGGCCCAGCCCCACCCACCAGCTCTCCGGCCCGCCCAGGAGAAACAGCGCCAGGCCAACCGGCAGGGCGCCGACGAACCAGAGCCGCCACAGCGGCCCGAACCAGCGCCGCGCGATCACGAAACCGAGATCGATCGCCTCCCAGGGAGTGCGTCGGCGCAGGGCGATCTGGAGTCTATCGAGCTCCATCCCCCCCCCTGCCGGCAAGGCTCAGATAGAGGATCACCAGCCCCCACAGCAGCAGCCCAACCGCATATTTGACACTACTGGGCAGGACCATGGCCGACCAGAAGGCCTCAATGAAGGCGGCCAGCAGGAGCATCAGCCCGGCCCCCATCACCAGCGGCAGGGCCGCGCCCGCGTAGCGCCGCAGGGCATCCGCGCGGGCATGGCGTCCGGGGGCGATGACCGCGCGCCCCAGCATCAGTCCCGCCGCGCCGCAGATCACGATCGCCGTCAGCTCCAGCGAAGAGTGTCCGCTGACGAAGGGCCAGAAGGTGTCGTGGTAGCCGAGCTGGCTGAGGTGTCCCGCCACGGCGCCGATCACCAGACCGTTGTAGACGAGGGTGAAGACGGTGCCGACCCCCGCCAGCACCCCCATGGCAAAGGTGCGGAATCCGATGCCGATGTTATTGAAGATGTAGAAGCCGAACATACTGAAGTCGGACTCGGCACCGCGCTCCAGGGTGCGCCCCGGGTACTCATTGTCGGGCCGGTACATCGACTCCATCTGTTCCACCTCAGCCTCGCCCATGACGCTGTAGACCAGATGTTCGTCCAGCATGCAGCCCACGCCGATCAGCAGGGCGGGAAGCAGGAACAGGGCCAGGGCAAACCAGAAATATCCCGCCTGGCGGCGCAGGGCACGCGGAAAGCCGTTGGCGATAAAGGCGAGCAGACGCCACATCCAGGCGCCACGGCGGGTGTAGAGCTGCTGGTGGCCACGCAGCACCAGGCGGTGCAGCTGCTCGACCAGGGCCGGGCTGTAGCGCCGCCCCCGGGCCAGGGCGTAGTGGTTGCAGACCCGGCGATAGCGTTCGGGCAGCCCCGCCCCCTGCTCCGGTCGGCGGCGCAGGCGTGGACGCTCCAATTCGTCGAGCTGTCGGGCAAATGTGTCCCACAGGGACTGATGACGCTGTTCAAAGGCTTCCTGCCGCATCAACGCCCCCGGGTCAGCCACTGGGCGTAGGAGTGGAGTTCGCACACCGCCGCATCACCCTGCTTTCCGGTGATGCCCCGCAGCAGTTCGGCCAGCTCGACCTGCCGTCCGGGGCTGAGCCGCGCACTGCGCTCGGCGAATTCGATCAGTTCGCGCTGCTCCCCCACGCTCAACGCCACGGGGGGACGGACAGAGACCGCCCGGGGCAGTTCGGCACGTTCCGGCTCACGCTCCCGATAGACCACCAGGGTACCCGCGGCGAGATCGCCCAGGCGCTGGAAATCACGGCTCACAAGCATGCTCAGCAGGCCCGCCGCATAGAGCAGGGGCAGAAAATCGGCACCACGTAACAGATTGCGGATCAGGGAGGAGGGGAGCGCAATCGGGGTGCCGTTGTCGTGGATCACCACCAACCCCATGGCGCGCTTGCCCGGCGTGGCGCCACCGCTGATCTCGAACACCACCGGGTAGAACCACTCCAGAAGGAAGAAACTGATCAGCATCAGCGCCGTGCCAACCCCTCCGAAGAAGGCGAAGATGCCAACCACCAGGGCGTAGAGCAGCAACCGGATCACCAGATCGATGGCCCAGGCGCAGGCGCGCACCACCGGCCCGGCGAGCCGCAGCCGCAGCCGTACCCCCTCCGGGGTCTCGTAGGTGCGGATGGTGTCGGCCAGCGCGGGGGGTGTACTCATCTCCATATGCCTGGCCCCGGCTCAATCGTAATAGATGTCCCTGTAGCCGGTGTAGACCGAGGCGATCATCGCCGGTATCGCCACCAGGAGGCCCAATCCGACCGGGATCACCGCGATGATCATCACCAGGAACAACACCAGTCCATACAGCAGGAACGGCAGGATGTTCTTCAGGCACCCCATGAAGCTGAGCCGCATGGCCGCAATCGCCGACAACCCGTCTAGGGCCACCAGCGCGGGGGCGAACCAGTAGGCCATGACCAGGGGGATCATCAACCCCATGGCCAGCAGCAACGGCAGGTAGAAGGAGCTCATCATCGCCTCCACCGCCGCCGGGTCCTGCATCGCCTCGGGGTCGCCCATCATCATGAAGGCGGCGCCACCGGCCAGCGCGAACACTCCGAACATGATGACGACCATACCCACCAGATAGAGCAGCCCTACCAGGAGCAGCTGTCCGCTGTTCTGGTGGAAACCGCTGAACAGGTGGCTGACGGTGAACGCCTCGCCGCGCTCCTGGGCCTGACAGCCGATCATGTAGCCACCGGTGACCACCGCCGACAGCAGGGTGGTGGCGATAGTGCCGATCAGGGGGATAATGCTGAGCACCAGGGAGATCGCCAGCCAGGCCAGCAGCGCCAGGATCCAGGCCAGGGGATTGGCTCGGAAGTGGCCCAGACCCTCCTTCAGCCAACGCCAGCCGTGACCGGCGGGCACCGAACGGGGATCGCCGGGCTCGCCCTCATCCACCGCCTGCTGGAGATCCGCCTCCGGGGCCTGGTAGGGATTCTCTTCATGGTGAGTGTGCACCATCTGTTCCGGCTGCCGCTCCCGGTATTTGGAGATGATGATGCCGCACCCCATGCAGTTGTCATCACGGATATCCGGTGAGCCGCATTTCGGGCAGACTGGATCAGGGGCCGGTTCTGCAACGCCCTCCTGATTCTCCTCCATGGGCGCTAGCTTCAGATCGGCGGGGGCGCCTTGGCGCACGTCTTCCTGCGGCTCGATACGCACCTCCATGCCCATCCGGGCGAGGGCCCGCTGGTACTTGCGCGCCTGCTCCTCATCGATGCCGCGCTTCATCACCACCTCGCGCCCGGCGGCGGCCAGCTGCCGCGCCTTCTCAAGACCGCACCCGAAACGCTCGGAAAAGCGCCCGGCAAACGCCTCCGGATCAATCTCCGAGGTAAAGCGCCCGGAGAATACCACGCGGTATTGGTCACCCATCGCTACAACTCCTTTGTCCTGATTGTCTCGCCGCCATCACACGAACCCTTTTCATTCTACCCGCGCAACGCTATTTCACAACCTCTCGGTGGTATCTCCTTCCCAAAAAAAGAGGGGTGCAGCAGCACCCCTCGAAACACACTTGATCCGAAAAGACTCAGTTCACCTTGGGATCGAGTTCTCCGGAGGCGTAACGATCCTGCATCACCTCAAGGGAGATCGGCTGGATCTTGTCGGCCATACCGGCGGAACCAAACGCCTCGTAGCGGTTGCGGCAGATCTCGGACATCGCCTTGGTCGCCTCCTTGAGGAACTTACGCGGATCGAAGTTGCTCCGGTTGTCGTTGAGGTGACGACGGATGGAGCCGGTCGATGCCATGCGCAGGTCGGTGTCGATATTGACCTTGCGCACGCCGGAGCGGATGCCCTCGACGATCTCGTCGACCGGCACACCGTAGGTCTGCCCCATATCGCCGCCGTAGTCGTTGATGATCTTCAGCCAATCCTGGGGCACCGAGGAGGAGCCGTGCATCACCAGGTGGACATCGGGAATACGCGCATGGATCTCCTTGACGCGGTCGATACGCAGAATCTTGCCGGTGGGCTCCTGGGTGAACTTGTAGGCGCCGTGGGAGGTGCCGATGGCGATGGCCAGGGCATCGACGCCGGTCTTCTTGACAAACTCCGCCGCCTCGTCGGGGTCGGTCAGCAGCATGTCCATATCCAGCTTGCCTTCGGCACCGTGACCGTCCTCTTCGCCCATTTCGCCGGTCTCGAGCGAACCCAGGCAACCCAGCTCGCCCTCGACGGAGACGCCACCGGCGTGGGCCATATCGACCACGGTGCGGGTGACATCGACGTTGTACTCGAAGGTGGAGGGGGTCTTGCCGTCGCTCATCAGGGAGCCGTCCATCATCACCGAGCTGAACCCGGACTGGATGGAGCGCAGGCAGATGGCGGGGGAAGCCCCGTGATCCTGGTGCATGCATACCGGGATATGGGGATAGCTCTCGATGGCCGCCTCGATCAGGTGGCGCAGGAACGGCTCGCCCGCATAGGAACGCGCACCGGCGGAACCCTGCAGGATGACGGGGCTGTTGGCCGCATCGGCGGCCTGCATGATCGCCTGCACCTGCTCCATATTGTTGACGTTGAATGCCGGCAGGCCGTAACCGTGCTCAGCGGCGTGGTCCAGAAGCTGGCGCATGGAAATTAGAGCCATTGTCTTCTCCTTTAGTCTGTATTGTCTTATCTAGCCCGGCTGTCTCGCCGGGCACGGATTCTGCGAACGGGTCAGCCGTTTCACTTCGATGAAACCGCTGATCGTTTTCTATATCGCCAAAGCACACTCCCGCGTGACCCGGGCTAGATACCCTTGGGGAGGATGTGCTCCCCGACCCGGAGGATCTTCATCACATTGGTGCCCCCCTGGACGCCGTTGAGATCCCCCTTGGTGATGATCACCAGGTCTCCGTTGCGCACCGCGTTGCGGCGCAGCAGTTCGTCAATCACCTCTTCGTTGGCCTGCTGGCTGTTCATCCCGGTCACATCGAAGCTGATCGGGTAGACCCCCCTGAACAGGGTCACCTTGCGGCGGGTGGAGACATGGTTGGTCAGTGCATAGATCGGGATGCCGGAGCTGATACGCGACATCCACTTCGGCGTCGAGCCCGATTCGGTCAGGGCCGCGATGGCCGCCACACCCAGATGGTTCGCCGTGTACATGGTGGCCATGGCGATCGCCTCGTCGATGCGTCCGAACACCGAATCAAGCCGGTGGTGGGACTTGCGCGCCGCCTCCTGTTTCTCCGCCTCGGTGCAGACCCGCGCCATCGCCTCCACCGCCTTGACCGGATACCTGCCCGCCGCGCTCTCCGCCGAGAGCATAACCGCATCGGTCCCGTCCAGTACAGCGTTGGCGACATCGAAGACCTCGGCCCGGGTGGGGATCGGGCTGTTGATCATCGACTCCATCATCTGGGTGGCGGTGATCGCCACCTTGTTCATCTGCCGGGCACGCTTGATCAACCCCTTCTGGATCGCCGGCAGTTCGGCGTCGCCGACCTCGACCCCGAGATCGCCGCGGGCGATCATGATCGCCTCCGAGGCCTCGATGATCCCGTCGATGCAGTCCAGCGCCTCGGCGCGCTCGATCTTGGAGACGATGCCACCGCAGCCGCCCGCCTCGCGCAGCAGCCGCCGCGCCTCGTGCACATCCTCCGCCGCGCGCACGAAAGAGACGGCCAGGTAGTCCGCCTTGATGCCGGCGGCGAAGCGGATATCCTCGCGATCCTTCTCGGTCAGGGCAGGCGCCGACAGACCACCGCCCTGTTTGTTGATCCCCTTGCTGTCGGAGAGTTCACCACCGATCTTCACAAGGCAGCGCACCTCGCTGCCCTCGACCTCCTCGACCCAAAGGACGATGGCCCCGTCGGCCAGGATCAGGGTGTCGGCGCGGCGCACATCGTCGACCAGCCCCGGGAAGGTCAGGCCCACCCGCTGCTGATCTCCGCCCCCGAGCGGACACTCGGCATCGAGGATGAAGCGCTCTCCCTCACGCAGGGTGACCGGACCCTGGCGGAAACGGCCGATGCGGATCTTCGGCCCCTGCAGATCGATCAATACGCCGATCTGGCGACCGCTGGCGCGGGCCCGGTCGCGAATCGTCTCGGCCCGCTGTTCGTGCTCCTCGTGGGAGCCGTGTGACAGGTTGAGCCGTACTACATCGACGCCGGCGCCGATCAGCTCATCCATCACCTTGGGGTTGTCCGTGGCGGGCCCCAGGGTGGCGATAATCTTGGTTCTTCTAGGCATATTCACTCCGAGCCCCGCCACCGTTCCTCTACGGCGGCGAGGCCCTTACTTCTTAGTTGGCGGCACGCTCTTCGAGCATCGCCACCGCAGGCAGGGTCTTGCCCTCAATGTACTCCAGGAACGCCCCACCGGCGGTGGAGATGTAGGAGACCTTGTCGTAGATGTCGTACTTCTGGATGGCGGCGATGGTGTCGCCACCACCCGCCAGGCTGAAGCCGTCGGCATCGGCGATGGCCATGGAGACGGTCTTGGTGCCGGCGCCGAACTGGTCGAATTCAAACACACCCACCGGGCCGTTCCAGACGATAGTCCCGGCCTGGGCGATGACATCGGCCAGCTCCTTGGCGGAATCGGGGCCGATATCGAAGATCATGTCGTCGTCGGCAACCTCACCCGCCGGCTTGAGTACCGCGGGCTCATCCTCGGAGAAGTTCTTGCCCACCACCACGTCGGTGGCGATCGGAATATTGGCGCCGCGCGCCTGCATCTTCTCGATCAACGCCTTGGCGGTGTCCACCAGATCATCCTCGCACAGGGATTTGCCGACATTGTTGCCCATCGCCTTGAGGAAGGTGTTGGCGATGCCGCCGCCGACCACCAGTTGGTCCACCTTCTCGGAGAGCGCCTCAAGCACCGTCAGCTTGGTGGAGACCTTGGAGCCGCCGACGATGGCGACCATCGGCCGCGCCGGGTTGGCCAGGGCCTTGGCCAGATTGTCCAGCTCGTCGGCCAGCAGCAGGCCGGCGCAGGCGGTGGGGGCGAACTTTCCGGCGCCGTGGGTGGAGGCCTGGGCGCGGTGCGCGGTACCGAAGGCGTCCATCACGAACACATCGCACAGGGCGGCGTATTTGCGGGCCAGCTCCTCGTTGTCCTTCTTCTCTCCGGCGTTGAAGCGCACGTTCTCGAACAGCACCACCTCACCCTCGGCCACCTCGGGCGCGTTCTCCAGGTAGTCCTTGATCAGGCGGACATCCCGCCCCAGCTTCGCGGCCATATCCTCGGCGATCGGCTGCATGGAGTTCTCCTCGTCGGCAACCCCCTCTTCCGGACGCCCGCGGTGGGACATCACCATCACCCGCGCACCGGCCTTGAGGCAGTGCTCGATGGTGGGCATGGAGGCGGAGATACGGGCATCGGAGGTAACCTTGCCTTCCTTTACAGGAACATTCAGATCGGCGCGGATCAACACGCGCTTTCCGGCCAGGTCGAGATCGGTCAACTTGATGAAAGACATGGAGCGGTCTCCTTGTAATAGCGTTTTGTTATCAAAAAAAGGATTAGGTGAAACGGCACTTCAGCTAATCCCTCTCGGGGGAGCGCACGGGGCGGACAGCGCTCTGCCCGCCCCGTGCAGCCACAGGCTGGTGCTTAGTTGGCAGAGACGTGCTCAACAAAGCGCAGCATGTTGGCGGTGTAGCCGTACTCGTTGTCGTACCAGGAGACAACCTTGACAAAGGTGCCATCCAGCTGGATACCGGCGCCGGCATCGAAGATGGAGGAGCAGCCGTGGCCGCGGAAGTCGGTGGAGACCACCTTCTCGTCGGTGTAGCCCAGGGTGTCACCGATTCCGGGGGTTTCAGAAGCCTCCTTCATGGCGGCGCAGATTTCGTCATAGGTGGCTTCGTTGTCCAGCTCACAGGTCAGATCGACCACGGAGACATCGGAGGTCGGCACGCGGAAGGCCATGCCGGTCAGTTTGCCGTTCAGCTCGGGCAGAACCACGCCCACGGCCTTGGCGGCACCGGTGGAGGAGGGGATGATGTTCTCCAGGATGCCACGGCCGCCGCGCCAGTCCTTCTTGGAGGGACCGTCAACGGTCTTCTGGGTGGCGGTGGCGGCGTGAACGGTGGTCATCAGGCCGCGCTTGATGCCCCACTTGTCGTTCAGAACCTTGGCCACGGGAGCCAGGCAGTTGGTGGTGCAGGAGGCCGCGGAAACGATGGACTGGCCCGCGTAGGTCTCGTGGTTGACGCCGTAGACGAACATGGGGGTGCCGTCTTTGGAGGGGGCGGACATGACAACCTTCTTGGCGCCGGCGTCGATGTGCTTCTGGCAGGTCTCCTCGGTCAGGAAGAAGCCGGTGCACTCCAGGACCAGGTCAACACCAACATCGGACCAGGCCAGGTTGGCGGGATCGGTCTCGGCGGTCAGACGAACGTCCTTGCCATTGACGATCATGCCGGTGCCGCCGGGGGCGACATCACCATTGAAACGGCCGTGTACGGAGTCGTACTTCAGCATGTAGGCAAGGTAGTCTGCATCCAGCAGGTCGTTGATGGCCACAACCTCGATACCCGGGAAGTCACGGGCGATAGCGCGAAAAGCCATGCGGCCGATGCGGCCAAAACCGTTGATACCAACTTTGATAGTCATATCTAAATGCTCCTCTTGATACAGTAAAACTGATGATTATTCGTTAATTAGCCCAGGACCTTGTTGACGGTGGCCACGACGTTGTCGACGGTGAAGCCGAACTGCTCGAACAGTTGACCCGCGGGGGCAGACTCACCGAAGGATTTCATGCAGACCACGTCACCGTCGAGACCGACATACTTGTGCCAGCCCAGGTCGACACCCGCCTCGATGGCAACACGCTTGACGCCGGGGGTCAGGACGGAGTCCCTGTAAGCCTGATCCTGCGCATCGAAGCGGCAGGTGGAGGGCATGGAGACCACGCGGACCTTGCGCTCGGAGAGGGCCGCGGCCGCATCCACCGCCAGCCCCACCTCGGAACCGGTGGCGATCAGGATGACGTCCGCGTCGCCGTCGCAATCCTTCAGTACGTAACCACCCTTCTCGATCGCCTTCACCTGGTCGGCGGTACGCTCCATCGGGGTCAGGTTCTGACGCGAGAAGACCAGCGCGGTGGGTGCGGTGTCACGCATCATCGCCACTTTCCAGGAGACCGCGGACTCGATGGCGTCGCAGCCCCTCCAGGTCTCGAAGTTGGGAATCGCACGCATGGTGGCCAACTGCTCGACCGGCTGGTGGGTGGGGCCGTCCTCGCCCAGACCGATGGAGTCGTGGGTGTAGACGTAGATGGGGTTGATCTTCATCAGGGCGGACATGCGCAGCGCATTGCGCATGAACTCCATGAACATGAAGAAGGTGGCGCTGTAGGCGCGGAAACCGCCGTGCAGCATCATGCCGTTGACCATGTGGGCCATGCCGAACTCGCGCACACCCCAGGAGATGTAGTTGCCGTTGGCGTTCTCGGCGTTGACCTTGACGGTACCGGACCAGTTGGTCAGGTTGGAGCCGGTCAGGTCTGCGGAACCGCCGAACAGCTCGGGAACCACCGGACCCATCGCCTCGATGGCATTCTGAGATGCCTTGCGGGAAGCGATGTTGGGCATCTCTTCCTGGGTCTTGGCGATGTACTTGTCCATCTCCGCCTCGAAGTTGGCGGGCAGGGTACCGGCCATGCGGCGCTCAAACTCGGCGGCTTCGGCGGGGTACTCGGCCCGGTAGGCGTCAAACCGCGCCTGCCACTCGCCCTCGGCCGCGGCACCGGCCTCCTTGTGGTCCCAACCGGCGTAAACCTCTTCGGGAATCACGAAGGGTTCGTGCTCCCAGCCCAGGTTCTCACGGGTGGCCTGGATCTCGTCATGGCCCAGGGGGGCACCGTGGCAGTCGTGGGTACCGCAGAGATTCGGGGAGCCGAAACCGATGGTGGTCTTGCAGCAGATCAGGGTGGGCTTGCCGGTCTCGGCCTTGGCGGCGGCGATGGCGGCATCGATGGCCGCGGCGTCGTGGCCGTCGATGTCACGGATGACGTGCCAGCCGTAAGACTCGAAACGACCGCCCACATCCTTCTCCATCCAGTCGGAGATGTGACCGTCGATGGAGATGTCGTTGTCATCCCAGAAGGCGATCAGCTTGCCCAGGCCGAGGGTGCCGGCCATGGCGCACGCCTCATGGGAGAGGCCTTCCATCAGGCAGCCGTCGCCCATGAACACATAGGTGTTGTGGTCAACGATGTCGTGACCGGGCTTGTTGAACTGGCCGGCCAGGGTGCGCTCGGCGATCGCCATGCCCACGGCATTGGTGATGCCCTGACCCAGGGGACCGGTGGTGGTCTCGATGCCGTCGGCATAACCGTACTCGGGGTGACCGGCGGTCTTGGAGTGCAGCTGACGGAAATCCTTGATGTCGTCCATGCTTAGGTCGAAACCGGTGAGATGGAGCAGGGAGTAGATCAACATGGAACCGTGGCCATTGGAGAGGACAAAACGGTCACGATCGGCCCACTTGGCATTGGTGGGGTTGTACTTCATGTGGCCGTTCCACAGCACCTCGGCGATATCCGCCATACCCATGGGCGCCCCCGGATGGCCCGAGTTGGCTTTTTGAACCGCATCCATGCTCAGGGCACGGATGGCGTTGGCAAGAGTCTTACGTGAGGACATGTGTCCCTCCTCTCAAAAAGGCTTAATTTTAGAAATATTCGTTATCTGTTTTTTTCCGGTCACGCCCCAGCGGGCATCTGTTGAAGAGGGGACGCCCCTTCTCCCGGATCTCCCCGCGCCCCCGAATAGCCTGGCGAGGATCCCCTGTGCGCATCCGGCCACAGACCCCGGCCGCACACGTAAAGTCCCCATTTTGACCCCGATCCGCCACGGGGGGCAAGCCAACTGGACTTATAGGGGTAGAAGTAATCGACACCGGCCTCGAATCGGACGGCCCCGCCACCTCAATCGCGCCACTTGATGGAACACCCCATGCTCGGGATCTGTTCGCGCGGCCCCTCGCCGGTCTCGGCCACCCGGCTCATCGCCTCGAACAGGTCGCGGCGGACACCGGGGTCGGCGGCCTCCTTGCGGCTGGCATCGAGCCGCCCCCGGTATTGCAGCCGCAGATCGGCGTTGTAGCCGAAGAAATCCGGGGTGCAGACCGCGCCGTAGGCCCGGGCCACCTCCTGGCTCCGGTCCAGGAGGTAGGGGAAGGGGAATCCGTGTTTGCGCGCGACCTCGCGCATATTCTCGAAGGAGTCCTCCGGATAGAGGTCGGGGTCGTTGGACATGATCGCCACGCAGTGGACACCCAGCTCCTTCAGTTCGAGTGCGTCGCGCACAATGCGCGCGCGCACCGCCTTGACGTAGGGGCAGTGGTTGCAGATGAACATCACCAGCAGCCCGGCCGGCCCCCGGCACTGCTCCAGCGTCCAGCTCCGGCCATCGACACCGGGCAGATCAAAGTCCACGGCCGACTTTCCGAACTCGCATACCGGAGTTTCAAGGGAGACCATGACAGCAACTCCTTATTATGCCAAACAGGATGAACCTCCGGCATTGTTGCACAGCGCCCGGCGCGCACGGAGAGGTTTCAGTATGCGATTTTCTTATGAAAACGGTAAAATTTACTGATTCTATAAGCAAATAGAAGGAATTACAGTAGATTAGACGATACTGAACAAGACCTGGCGAAGCGCTCCGCCGGGGAGTGGCGGAGCCTGCCCGGTGATTGACAAATGGACCCGGGGATGGATAATCCGCGCTATGCGCCGATTTGATCACAGATTGCGGGCGCAATACAAATGCGGCTAAAGCGGAACCCTGTCTATTTCAGAACCCGCCTTGGTCCGCCCGGCGGGTTTTTTATTTCAGGGAAACGACAGCACAATGAGTGATTACATCTTTACCTCCGAATCCGTATCCGAGGGTCACCCCGACAAGGTGGCCGACCAGATCTCCGACGCCATCCTGGACCGGATCCTGGAACTCGACCCCAACCCCGCCCAGGCGCGTGTCGCCTGTGAGACGATGATCAAGACCGGGGCGGTAATCGTCGCCGGGGAGATCACCACCGATGCCTGGGTGGATCTGGAGGAGGTGGTGCGCGGCGTGGTCACCGATATCGGCTACACCAGCTCCAAGGTGGGTTTCGACGGAAAGACCTGCGCCGTGATGTCACTGATCGGCAAACAGTCGGGGGACATCGCCATGGGAGTGGACCGCCAGGCCCCGGAGGAGCAGGGCGCCGGCGACCAGGGACTGATGTTCGGTTACGCCACCAACGAGACCGACGTGCTGATGCCCGCCCCCATCACCTACGCCCATCGCCTGATGGAGCGCCAGTCCGAGATGCGCCGGGAGAATATACTCCCCTGGCTGCGCCCCGACGCCAAGAGCCAGGTGACCCTGCACTACAGCAACGGCGAGGTGACCGGCATCGACGCGATCGTGCTCTCCACCCAACACGACCCGGAGATCGAACTCAAGCACCTGCAGGAGGCGGTGATGGAGAATATCCTGCAGCCGGTACTGCCCAAGGAGTGGCTCGACAAGTGCCCCCGGGAGAAGATCCACATCAACCCCACCGGCTCCTTCGTCATCGGCGGCCCGGTCGGCGACTGTGGGCTGACCGGCCGCAAGATCATCGTCGACACCTACGGCGGCATGGCGCGCCACGGCGGCGGCGCCTTCTCCGGCAAGGACCCCTCCAAGGTGGACCGTTCCGCCGCCTACGCCGGACGCTACGTGGCCAAGAATATCGTCGCCGCGGGCCTTGCCGACCGCTGCGAGATCCAGGTCTCCTATGCCATCGGCGTGGCCGAGCCCACCTCAATCTCCATCGAGACCTTCGGTACCGCGAAGATCCCCGAGGAGAAGATCGCCATGCTGGTGCGCGAGCACTTCGACCTGCGTCCCTACGGCATCCTGCAGATGCTCGACCTGGTGCGGCCGATCTACCGCAAGACCGCCGCCTACGGCCACTTCGGCCGCGAGGAGCCGGAGTTCACCTGGGAGCGCACGGACCGTGCCGAGGCCCTGCGCGAGGCCGCCGGGCTCTGACAATTGACCGCGGGGGGCTTATACTAGCCCCCCAATTCGCACCACCCTCGCCGAGGAGCGCTGCAACCCCTTCACCCGCCCCCCATGCGGCTGAGGGGCCAGGCTCGGGAGGCTTTCTGGAGTTATTCTAACGGCGCTCAGTTTTTTCGGAGACTGAACCATGAACGCCGTGGTCGACAACCAATTCAGCGACTTCAAGGTCGCCGATCTCTCGCTGGCCGGATGGGGCCACAAGGAGATCGCCATCGCCAACACCGAGATGCCGGGGCTGATCGCCCTGCAGGAGAAATACGCTGAGAGCAAGCCCCTGCGCGGGGCGCGCATCGCCGGTTCCCTGCACATGACGATCCAGACCGCGGTGCTGATCGAGACCCTGATCAAACTCGGCGCCGAAGTGCGCTGGGCCTCCTGCAACATCTTCTCGACCCAGGACCATGCGGCGGCGGCGATCGCCGACCAGGGCATCCCGGTCTATGCCTACAAGGGCGAAAGTCTGAAAGAGTACTGGGAGTACACCCACCGCATCATGGAGTGGGCCGATGGCGGCACCCCGAACATGATCCTGGACGACGGCGGCGATGCCACCCTGCTGCTGATCCTCGGCTCCAAGGCGGAACACGACATCAGCGTCCTCGACCACCCGGGCAGCGAAGAGGAGGAGGTACTCTACGCGGCGATCAAGGCGCGTCTGGCGGAACAGCCCGGCTGGTACTCGCGGATATTGAACAACATCCGCGGAGTGACCGAGGAGACCACCACCGGCGTGCACCGCCTCTATCAGATGCAGGCGCGCGGCGAACTGCCGTTCCCCGCCATCAACGTCAACGATTCGGTCACCAAATCCAAGTTCGACAACCTCTACGGCTGCCGTGAATCGCTGGTCGACGGCATCAAGCGCGCCACCGACGTGATGATCGCCGGCAAGATCGCGGTAGTGCTCGGCTACGGCGATGTGGGCAAGGGCTGCGCCCAGTCCCTGAAGGGGCTCGGGGCAACCGTGTGGATCACCGAGATCGATCCGATCTGTGCCCTGCAGGCGGCGATGGAGGGGTTCCGCGTGGTGCGCATGGACGACGCCTGCCGTCAGGGCGATATCTTCGTCACCACCACCGGCAACTACCATGTCATCACCCATGACCACATGGCGGCGATGAAGGACCAGGCCATCGTCTGCAACATCGGCCACTTCGACAACGAGATCGACGTCGCCAGCCTCAACCAGTACCAGTGGGAGAACATCAAACCCCAGGTGGATCACATCATCTTCCCCCCCGAAGAGGATCAGGCCCAGGGCAAGCGTATCATCCTGCTGGCCGAGGGGCGCCTGGTCAACCTGGGCTGCGCCACCGGCCATCCCAGCTTCGTGATGTCCAACAGCTTCACCAACCAGACCCTGGCCCAGATGGAGATCTTCAACGCCGAGCCGGGCCAGTACGATAACCGTGTCTACACCCTGCCCAAGCACCTGGACGAGGAGGTGGCGCGCCTGCACCTGGCGAAGATCGGCGCCCGGCTCACCACCCTGAGCAGCGAGCAGGCCGACTACATCGGCGTCCCCGTGGAAGGCCCCTACAAGGCCGATCACTACCGTTACTGACCCCCTGGAGGAGAGGCCGCCCGGCGCGGCGGGGCACCGGTTCATTCAGGCCCCGCCCCCCGCGCCCCGGCTGTTACCATGAAATCACAGGAACCATTCACCAAGACCTTCAGCTTCGAGCTGTTTCCGCCCAAGACCGGGGCGGGAATGGAGAAGCTGCAGCATAACGTGCGGGAGCTGTCCAGGCTCGATCCACTCTATTTCTCCGTCACCTTCGGGGCCGGCGGCTCCACCCGTGAGCGCACCTTCGACAGCGTCCAATGGCTCGCCTCCGAGGGACTCGACACCGCGCCCCATCTCTCCTGCATCGGCAGCACCCGCAGCGAGATCGTGGAGATCCTCGATCAGTACAAGGCCCAGGGGGTGCGCCGTGTGGTGGCCCTGCGCGGTGACCTCCCCTCGGGCGCCGGGCTGGGCGGACTGGGCGAGCTCAACTACGCCAACGAGCTGGTTGGGCTGATCCGCGAGGAGTTCGCCGATCACTTCCATATCGAGGTCGCGGCCTATCCCGAGTTTCACCCCCAGGCCCCCAACGCCAACGCCGATTTGAAGAACTTCATGCGTAAGGTGGAAGCGGGGGCCGACGGCGCCATCACTCAGTACTTCTACAATCCCGACGCCTACTACCGCTTCATCGACAGCTGTGAAGGCATGGGGCTGGCGATACCGGTGGTACCCGGCATCATGCCCATCACCAACTACTCCAGCCTGATGCGCTTCTCCGATGCCTGCGGGGCCGAAATCCCACGCTGGATACGCAAGCGACTGGAGGCCTATGGGGACGACATCGAGAGCATCCGCGCCTTCGGCATCGAGGTGGTGAGCGGGATGTGCGAACAGTTGCTCGCCCAAGGGGCGCCCGGGCTGCACTTCTACACCATGAATCAGTCCGTGCCGACACTGCGGATCTGCGCCAACCTGGGGCTCTCCCCGGCCCGCTGATGCGCCGGCCGCGCATCCATACCCCGCAGCCGCTGTGCAGCGGCGAGCGGCTGGAGCTGGAGGAGGGGGCGGCGCGGCACCTGTTGCAGGTGCTGCGTCTGCAACGGGGCGCACCCCTCACTCTGTTCAACGGCGATGGCGATGAGTACGCCGCGCAGATCAGTGACACCTCTCGACGCCGGGTCGAGGTGCGGGTCGGCGCAAGCCTCGATCCCGAACCCGAACCGGCGTTGCGGATCCACCTCGGCATCGGTATCTCCAAGGGTGAGCGCATGGACTTCGCCGTGCAGAAAGCGACCGAGCTGGGCGTCGACGCCATCACCCCGCTGCTCACCGAGCGCTGTGTGGTGCGCCTGAACCACCAACGCATGGCCAAGCGCCTCGATCACTGGCATCAGATCGCCATCGCCGCCTGTGAGCAGTGTGGACGCGCACGCCTGCCCCGGATCCACGACACCCTCGACCTGAGCGCCTGGCTCGGCACCACCGGCCCAACCCCGGGCATACTGCTCGACCACCGCGCCACCGGAACCCTGGGCCGGCTGCCGCCGCCGGGCCCCGGGGTGCGTCTGCTGGTCGGCCCGGAGGGAGGGCTGAGCGAGCCGGAATGCCGACGGGCCGGGGAACACGGGTTCACGGGAATCCGGCTCGGCCCTCGCGTTCTGCGCACGGAGACCGCACCACTGGCGGCCATCGCCGCGATGCAGACCCTGTGGGGAGATTTCCGCCAACCCGCCCCCGGGGTCAGCTGAGTATTTAGCGCAATCCATTTTGCGCGGCTCGGCGGCTGAACGGTCAGGATCAGCCCGAAACGCGGGGGAACAGCTCCCCGATGGCGGGATTGATGCGCCCCCCGGCCAGTTTTCTGTAGCCCCGGGCACTCGGATGCATCTCGTCCTGCCAGTCCCCTTCGGTGGAGAGATCGTCCACGGCCACCACCTCCAGGGTGCCCCGGGTATCGACCAGGTGGAACCCCCGCCGCTCCCGGGAGAGCCGCAGCAGCATGTCGGCCAGCGCGTCGAGCAGGAGTGCGAACAACGCCCTTTGCAGTGCCGGATCGTCAATCCCCTTCTGCTCGAATTCACGGTGCACCCAGGCGTGGTCCGCAAGGGGGATCCCGAGCAGCGTCGGCGGATGGTTGCGCGGGGTGACATAGTCGTAGCACTGCACCAGAATCGGGGTGCGGCGGTTGAGCTGGCTCTGGTCGCGCAGATCCAGGTAGACCAGATAGAGATCGCGCAGCGCATCCATGCAACGACCCAACTCCGCCCGGTCCACAAGAGTGTCGCTACCTCGTGAAAGATTTTGGGACATCCCAGTCCCCAAAATCGACTCGCCAACGCGACAGCCGTTACTGCCCCGACCGTCCTGCGCTCATCACGACTCCGTCCCGCACATTGCAGCAAAGCTGCTCGTGCGCAACTCCGTCATGATGACCACAATGACTCTACGGCGTGTCGGATGCGCTATTTGTATGCCCTACGTCACTCCCTATCGGTCGTAACTGCGGCCATACAACCGCGCCTACGCCTATCGGGGACTAACCGCCTTCGCTTCGCTCTCCATGGCGGTTAGCGGATGCGCCTCCGGCTCCTCGGTGGGAGATCCGGGACGGCTGACGCAGCGGCCCAGTATCCAGCCGATGAGATCGTTGCCCCCCGCCACGAGAAAGATCAGATCCCAGGCAAAGCCCCAACGCTCCTCATGAATCAGGCGCTGAAACAGATCGCGCTGGGGTGGCTTGGCCATCTCCGCCAGTTCGTCACCGACCCGAGCCAGGTTGAGGGTGACACTGGAGTGGTGCGGGGTGTGGACGTAGTAGGCGAGATTGCCCGTGGAGGGGAGCGGGTAGGAGGCCCAGGAGTCCCCCTCCACCAGGATCCGCTTTTCGCCGGGCAGCCCCTGCTGGACCAACCGCTCGTAGAGATTACCGAGATCGGCAATGGTGAGAAAACGCCGGTTCATGAAGATCCTCCCTGATCAGTCGTTCGTGGGCCCGGCAGGCAGCGCTGCCTGAATGGCGTCTGCCGAAATCAGCCGCCCTGGATCCGGTACGGCTGCAGGGCCGCCTCCAGGGCATCCAGGTCCGGGATCATCGCCTCCTCCCCGTTGAGTCGCACCCGTTGCGCCACCATCGCATGCCCCGGCTCCGCATCGTCAAGCGCCGACACGTTCTCCTCGGAGATGCGCACCAGGCGGGGAATGGAACGCAGGAGCAGAGCGAAATGGGGATGGGTGCCACCGGAGCTGGTGGTATTGCAGATCGCCACCCGCGCCCGCAAACCCGCGTCCGCCTCACCGGCGCCGATCAGATGATCGAAGGAGATCAGCGGCACCGTCTGCTGCCGCCAGGGAAATCCACCCAGCAACCACCCGGGGAAATCGTCGCCCGGAGGGGACGGCTGCTGATAGCCGGTCACTTCGGCCACGCTGGCGTTCGGCAGCAGCAGCTGCCCGGAGTGGATGGGCAGCAGCACCCCCCGAATCTCCCCGACCGAAACCTGTGCACTCATTGCAATACCTCGGCGAGAACTGAATGAATGTTCTCCAGCAGATCACTCTCCTGGTACGGCTTGCCGAGATAGCGGCGCACACCCAGATCAAGTGCCATATTGCGGTGTTTATCCCCGGTTCGCGATGTGATCATGATGATCGGAATATCCTTCAGCTCTTCGGTGTTACGCATGTGCCGCGCCAGCTCGAATCCATCCATGCGCGGCATCTCGATATCCAGGAGCATGATGTCCGGACGCTGCTCCTGCAGGGCCGCCACCGCGTCGACGCCATCTTTCGCGGTCAGGGCGTGTATACCGTGGCGCTCCAGCAGGCGCGTGGTCACCTTGCGCACGGTGATGGAGTCATCCACCACCATCACCGTCTTGCCGACAGCGATATCCTGCGCGGCCTCCTCCTCGGCGAGCGCCTGAGCACGCTGCTCCAGCTCAATCACATGGGGGCTGTGCGCCACATCCAGGCGCACCAGAGCGGTCACGTCGAGAATGATCGCCACCCTTCCATCGCCCAGGATGGTACCACCGGAGATCCAGCGGATGGTGCTCAGCTGGGAACCGACGGACTTAACCACAATCTGCCGGTTACCCAGCACCTCATCCACCTGCAGGGCCACCCGGTGCTCGCCTGCCCGCACCAACAGCATCGGATACCACTTGCGTGTATCAGTCAGGCTGCTATGGGAGATACCCAGCATCCCTCCCAGATAGCGCACCTGGTAATCGTTCCCGGCATAGGAGTAGTGCAGCTGCCGACCTTGATAGCAGTCCGACAGTTCCTGAAAAGAGGCGCGAACCACACCCTCGATGCTCGCGTGGGATATCGCATATACCTCTTCTCCCAAATTCACCAGCAGGGCGTCGGAGATGGCCAGGGTAAGCGGCAGGCGAATAATGAACCAGGCCCCCTTGCCCTCCTCGGAGCGAATATCCAATGCTCCGCCAAGCTGCTTCACCTCACTGACCACCACGTCCAGGCCCACGCCACGCCCGGCGATCTGGGTTACCTTCTCGGCCGTGGAGAAGCCGTGTTCCAGCACGAACTGGAGAACATCGTTATCGGTTACATCGGCGTTGGGGTCAAGCATGCCGTTGTCAATGGCCTTGCGTCGAATCGTTTCGACCGGGATGCCCCGTCCATCGTCACCGACCGTAATCAGCACATCACTGCCTTCACGCACCAGATCGATAGAGATAACACCAGCCTCCGGCTTTCCGTTCGCCACACGTTCCCTTGGATCCTCTATGCCGTGGGAAACCGCATTACGAAGCAGGTGCTCAAAGGGGCCGACCATGCGATCGAGGATGCTGCGGTCCAGCTCGCCCTGGCCACCACGGACCACCAGTTCAGCCTCCTTGCCCAGTGGCGCACAGGTCTGGCGGACCAGGCGTGTCAACCGCGGGAGCAGCTGACTGAAAGGGATCATCCGGGTGCGCATCAGACCATCCTGCAAATCCGTGGTCAGACGCGATTGTTGCAATAGCAGGGTTTCGGTTTCCCGCTGCTGTTCGTCCAACTCGCCGCTGATGTTCTTGAGATCGTTCACCGTCTCAATCAGGCTGCGCGAAAGCTGCTGCATGGTCGAAAAGCGATCAAATTCCAGGGGATCGAAGGCCTCTTCGAGCGCCAGGTCCTGCTCCGCCTCCTTGTCTTTCTCATAGCGGAACAGAATCTGCGCCTCGGTCTCGATCTCCAATTGACGCAACTGGTCATTCAGGCGCGATATCGTCTGTTCCAGCTCGGAAACATTGAACCGAAAATCACCGTTTTGCTGTTCCAGACGGGCGCGATAGATACTCACTTCACCCGCATTGTTGACCAGATAGTCGAGCAACTCGGACTGCACGCGGACCCGCTCCCGCCTACGCGGGGAGCGTCGGCGATCGGCGGCCTCCGGCACCACTCCGGCCCGGGGCACCGACTGCGGCTGCGAGGGCTGTCGTTCAGCCACCGGTTGCTCATCGCCCGGACCTGTATCGTCCGGCGACATATCGTCTGCACCGGAAAGATCCTGCGCCACCTCTTCGGGCTCTGGTTCAACCGTGTCCACGGTGCTCCGAATCGTATCACCGGAGATCATCATCTCCAGTTCCCGCACCAACCCTTCCGAGCCATTCACCCAACTCCCGCCACCATCAAGCTGCTCAACCTGGCTGGCCAGACCGTCCACTACGGTCTGCGAGAGAGACAACACATCGGGCGACACCTCAATGCGCCCGTGACTGACAGCGGTGAGCAGGGATTCAAAGGCGTGACTCAGGTCACCGATGGGTGGCACACCCGACAAACGAGCCCCACCTTTGAGGGTATGCAGCGCGCGCTCCAGCGAGGCAACCGGCTCGATATTTCCCGGTGCATCCCGCCAACTGGCAAAGGAGCGCTCGATCGACTCGATCAACTCACGTGCCTCTTCCAGGAAGATCTCGACCAGTTCCGGATCGCCATCCACTTCCACACGGGTCTGAGAGACAACACCGTCCTGGTGGTCGAGTACAGCCACATCAGCCGTCGCCAGGGTATCCTCGATCAGCGGCATCGCGGGGGAATGCATCTCCTCCTCGGGCCCCTGTTCGTATTCCCGCTCAGGTTCCTGCCCGGGTTCCTGCCCGGGTTCCTGCCCGGGTTCCTGCCCGGGTTCCTGCCCGGGTTCCTGTTCGGGTTCCTGTTCGGGTTCCTGTTCGGGTTCCTGTTCGGGTTCCTGTTCGGGTTCCTGTTCGGGTTCCTGTTCGGGTTCCTGTTCGGGCTCCTGCTCGAATTCCGGTCCTGGCTCCGAGATCAGGTCAAGCTCCAGCTCCAGTACCGGGATGTCAGATGCCGACGCTTCCTGACCGGACAAATCCAGCTCTTCTGCCGTCTCTTCCGGCCACCGCCCCGAATCACCAGGTGAGTAGGACTCCGGGGACGACATGGCCAACTCGATTACTTCGACCGCATCGTCGGCATCCCCCCCGATGGCAATCTCTTCAACATTCACCCCACTGCCCGGAGAAACCTCCATCTCATCCCCGGACTCGTGCTGCGCACCCTCTGCGTTGGCCAATCGGGTGTTCAGCCGGGCATACCCCTGGTCAATCCGTTGCAGCAGATCCTGCCACTCTGGGAGAGATGCGCCCTCGACGTTGATCGTACCCAGTATCCTCTGGAACAAGTCCACTGCCGAACTGATGTTGGAGAGCAGTTCGCCGTCAACGAGAAGTTCGTGCTCCTTGAGATCATTGACATGGCGTTCCAGTGCGCGGCTGAGCTGCGCGATCGGCTCCACCTCTGCCATGCGGGCACTGCCATGCAGGGTGTGCAGAGCCCTGGTCAACGCATGCGTGACACGGCAGGCAAGAGGATCGCGACCGCACTCCTCAATATAGGCCTTGAGTGTAGCGATGTGGGTTACAGACTCGTTGCTGAAGATGCTGTAGAGTGGCTCGTCCAACTCAATCGGTGGAAGATGATCCGCCGCGATCTCAGACTCAGAATCGAGAACCGTTCCCCTCATGCCAACAACCGGGTCCGGATCAGCGCCCGTTTCCGACCCTAACGCGGGGTGCGTCACCCCAACCTCGGGCGACTCTGCCCCGGCCAGGGGTATCGGCTCCGCTTCGCCCTCATTCCCGGTCACGGTGCTGGGATCGGCAAGGGCGAAGGCTCGCTTCATCATGCCATCGACATCGGCAGTGGGCAGTACCCCGCTGGCCTGACATTCCACAAGCTCCGGCAGCACCTCGAGCGTCTTTTCCATGTGGGCGACAATCTCAGGCGAAATATCCACCGTTTGATCGATAATGCGGTTCAGGAGGTTTTCCACAGACCAGGCAAACTCACCGATCGTGCTGGCGCCAACCAGTCTGCCGCTCCCCTTGAGGGTATGGAAAGAGCGCCTGAAGGTGGTCAGCGCATCTCCATCGTCATGATCCGAAAGCCAGCGCGGAAGATACTCCTGGATGACGGCCAGCTCCTCCCGGCTCTCCTCCAGAAATATCTCCAGAATCTCATCATCGATCTCTTCCAGCGGCGGCTTGCCCACGGCAGTGGGTGGGATGACCTCGTTGGCCTGGGCGAATTCTGCTCCGTGCTCGCCGGATGTCTCATCCTCAAACCCCACCGGCGCATCGGTGGGTAATTCATCGCCAATCGCACCCCCTGCAACGTCGATCCCCTCGGGCTGATACTCGCCCACCCCACTTTTGGAACCAACATCCAATCCCAGCTCGTCCATGGAGCGCAGTGCGATATCGAGAATCTTCTCCTGAACGCCGCGCCCCTCTTCGATCGCCTCCATAAAATACTCAATGCTGGTAATCGCGTCGGCGAAGAAGGCCAGCTCGCCTTCATCCGGCACGTATCTCCCGGCAATGAGCTGATCGGCAACATAGGTCTCCAGCCGTCGCGCCAGATCGGCCGGCAGATCCATGTTCAGTATCCCAAACGCCCCCCGCACCTCGTGCAGGCGCTTGGGAACCTCGGTCAGTTTCTCAACCTCGCCCGAAGAGTCCATATAGTTGGACAGGCTCTCCCTGCACTTGGCCATATCGAGCCGCGATTCATGCATCACCGAACCGACCATCCGCTCGAATTCACCCTCCGGAATGTCGATCTCGACACCCTCCCTGGTGATGGCCGGACGGCGGCTTCCGAGGTGCTCCAGGGAGGTCTCCACGTATAGAATGCCGCTGGCCACGGACATCAGATCGCTCTCCTGGGGAATGCGTCCCGCATCAAGCATCTCCCCCAGGCCATCGGCATGCTGTTTCAGGCGTTGACGCAGATTCCCCTGCCCGACCATACCCATCGTGTCGGCAATCTTACCCATTTCCTGGATCATATTGCGCAGGCTGTCGGTGTCGCTGCCCTGTCCACGGATATAGAGATCCAGCCCATCCTTGAGGGCGACAATGTTCTCGGTAATGGCACTGCGCAAGGATTCGATCAACTCGCTGCCCGGCGCCTGAAGTCCCGTCCTGGCATGGTCGAGATCGGCACCTCCGGCCGCCACTGACATGAGGTGATAACGTTCCTGGATCTCGGTTATCGAAGGATCCGCCGAGTCGACACTGGAGAGGTAGTAAAGGAGGTTTTTGAAGTGTTCATTTGCTGGCGTCCGGGCAACCGCCAACTCCCCATCCTCTCCCAGGCGTTTGATTTCCCGATCAAGCCTGCCCAATAGCAGTTTGGTGGCCTTGCCCGGTTCCAGAGCCCCCTCGGCCAGGGCAGCCGCCACGGCCCGGGCTGCCTTGAAATGGCGTTGAACCTGCTCGGTGCCCGCGCCATCCGCGAGCTGTCCACACAGGGCGTCGAGACGTTGCAGCCCGGCGCTTGCGTCTGGATTCCGATACCAGTCAAGCAGCGCCCTGTGGTAATCGTGTCGAATACGCCGTGCCAGCTCCTGTAGTCCGGCGTTTGGCTCCCCGACCACTTGTTCGCTCTCCAGTCGCTCGTCAAGGCCTGGAGCAAACATAGCCACTTCAGTCAGCAGGGTGGCGTTGCGAACCGCCCGCAGCTCATTCAGCATGGGCAGAAGAAGCAACACCGAATCGGCGACGCCGGACTCCAGTTTCTCAAGATAGTCGGGGAGCTGAATCAGGCTCAGCATGAGCGCCTCTGCGGCATCATCCGGACGCGCCATCGCACCGTCACGCATACCAACGGCTACCGTTTCCATCTCCTCCGCCAGCATGGCGGCTCCATAGAGCTGCAGCATCTGGAGCGTGCCATGCACCTGATGCAGACGTCGAATGCATTCGTCAATCAGCACAGCACTATCGCCGATGCCCTCGAAGTAGTCATCAAGGGCATGCCGGGCAGACTCCAGAGCGGAGTTCAGCTCACCCCTGACCCATTTCAGCGTACTGTTGTCTTGAGCGTTGCTCATACAGACTTCTTACTCCAACGAGGGCGTCGGAAAATACCCGGCGCACCAGAAAAATCCGAGCCTTTCGAGAACCGCATCACTCCGGCAGCCGGAAGCCCGCAACCGAGTTCTGCAACTCGTCGGCCATCTCCGCCAGCTTACCAATGGAGACTGCCGTGTTGTTGGTACCATCGGATGTTTGCGAGGTAATCTCCAGGATGACGTTCATGGTGTCATCAATGCGCGCTGCCTCAACGGCCTGAGAACGCGCCGCCTCGGAGACGTGAGCAATCCGCTCTGCGATCTGGCTGGACACCCCTTCGATCTCCTTCAGCGCCTCACCCGCGTCCTCGGCCATCTGCGCACCACCGACCACCTCCGTGGTGGTTGCCTCCATTGAGGAGACCGCCTCATTGGTGTCGGCCTGAATGGTTTTTACCAGGGCCTCGATCTGCTTGGTGGCGTTACCGGAACGCTCCGCCAGCCGTTGCACCTCGTCCGCGACCACCGCGAAACCACGACCCGCCTCACCGGCCATCGCCGCCTGCATGGCGGCGTTCAGGGCCAGAATATTGGTCTGATCGGCAATATCGTCGATCAGCTCAACGATGTCGCCAATCTCCTGGGAGCTCTCGCCCAGCCGCTTGATTCGCTTCGATGTCTCCTGAATCTGCTCACGAATGGTATCCATGCCATGGATGGTTCGCCGCACCGTATTGGCGCCGTTACCGGCGATGCTCACCGAACGCTGGGCGATCTCCGCGGTCTCCGTTGCCTCCCGGGACATCTGCTCAATGGTCTTGGTCATGTTTTTGACCGTCGTCGTGGCGTTGGCGATCTGCTCCGCCTGATGCTCACTCGCCTCGGCCAGATGCATCGCCGTGGCCCGGCTCTCCTGGGCCGATGCGGTTACCTGTTCGGATGTGGTGTTGATGGTCGTAACCAGGCTGCGCAGGGCTTCAATCGCATAGTTGATAGAGTCTGCGATGGCCCCGGTAACATCCTCGGTAACCGTGGCCGTCACAGTAAGGTCACCTTCAGCCAGATCACCCATCTCGTCCAGCAGCCGAAGAATCGCCTGCTGATTACGCTCGTTCTGCCGTTTGCTGTCGAGCTCCCGACGCTGGGCATCGGTAATCTGAAAATAACCAAGGACAAGCAGGAAGATGACGGCCATGCCGCCCCATACGGCAATCATTACAGGACCCGCCTTGATGGCACCGATCGCGAAACGTCCGGGTGAGGCGCCATAGGCTGCCAGCAGCCTGTCGGAGGCAGTGTTCACACGGTCCGAAACCTCGGTGATTACATTTGCCGCCTCCATCGCAGGCAGCACCTCGGGAACCATCTCGATGATCTCGGTTGCGTGGTCGTTGATGGAACCGAAGAGCACCACCACTTCCTTCATTTTGTCAGTCGCCCGCTCATCAAGGATCTGTTGAACCCCCATTCGAGGATTACCTGAGAGCATTCCGTCAAGAATTCGCGAAAAGAGATCGGCGTCGCGACTGAACTGATCGATGGCAGTGGCCGTCTCCTGACCACCCGCCAGTACCCGGGCGACATTTTTGTCGATGCGCTCAGCCAGCATCAGTTGGCGGGAAGCGGTCGAAATCTGTTCCCCCGGGGCGCCATCCTCAATCAGGATGTTGACCACATCACCGGACAACTCCTGCAGTTGGGGTATGAACTCCCGTACCACACTGATGAATTCACGCAGTGAGAGCACCGCCTCCTTGCTGAGCAGGATATCATCGGCATTCTGCCTCAGCTCAATCCAGGCATTCTCCATCTCACGCAATGGCACACCGACCTCACCTGGCGAAGGGGGCAACCCTATACGGGGCACACCGCGTTTTAATTCATCCACCAACCGCTGAAAGTCGTCACGCGAGGTGCGCAGCTGGGCAAATGCCGCCCGGTCGCCCGACGCCGCCGAAAGGGCGCTCTTGGCGATGCGTTGAGAGATCACCCGCTGTTCGGCGGCACGCAACAGATACGCCTCGTCGTTGGCATCCCAGGTGGATACGTGCCAGAACGTCAGCAGGGCCGCTATGATGCTGATGAGCAGCCCACCGGATACCAAACCGACGAACTTATTCGAGCCGCTTGAACCTCTAGTTTTCATCTCAGTCTATCTCCCGAAAGAGCACTCGCGTTGCAATTTCTATCTCTTGGTATATCGAATACGATTCTTTAAAGTCACCCGCCACCGTCGCTCACTCTGTCTCTGTTCAGGCGGCGGCCACCTGAAATTCCGGGTCATCCGTCATGGCACTGAAACTCAGCACCGGAAGCGCCTCCGTATCCAGTACAAAGGCCTCCTCGACATAAGGTCGTATGCCCTCATGCAGCACCGGCACCTCTGTCTTCTGCTCTTCGGAAAAGTGCCGCATGCCCTGCACATCGGAGATCTGCAGTCCGGCGAAAATGCCATTGTGCTCAATCACCAGCACCCGGCTCCTGAGACCAAACCCCTTCTTCCCGCGCCCGCCCAGAAACACCTCCAGGTCCAGAATCGGCAGCAGGTTACCCCGCACGTTGGCGATCCCGAGGACCCATGGCTTGGTCCCCGGCACTACGGTAACGGCGGATGGGTAGTTGAGAATCTCCCTTACCTCATTCAGAGGCGCGATGACGCGCATCCCCGCCACCATAAAGACAACACCCTCCCACAACGGCACCTCCTCCTTCTCGGAGGGCATGCTGTGGGCATTAAGCAGACTACGTGTTTCAATATCCCGCAGAAGCCTGACGATATCCGCTGGGCTATGCTCCGGCATACGCCTCCCCCTATCCGTTGAGTACCGCACCGATCTTGCTGATCAGTTCAGCCGGCACGATGGGTTTGACCACATACTCCTTGGCGCCCTGGCGCAGCCCCCAGGCCCGATCCGTCTCCTGATCCTTAGTGGTCACCATGATAACCGGAATTCCCATGGTCTCCGGATCCTTGCTCAGTTGCCGTGTCGCCTGAAACCCGTTCAGCCCGGGCATCACCACATCCATCAGAATCACATCCGGCTTTATCCGCTTGGCCTCGGCCACGCCACTCTCGCCATTCTCGGCAGTCGCCGTGGTGAAGCCCGCACCCTCGACAATCTTCTTGATGACGAAGGTCTCGGTGGGAGAGTCATCAACGATCAGCACGGTGGCCCCACCGCCATCCACCGCGCCACCGGAAACCCCAGCTCCGGCTCCGTCGCCTTTCTTGAAAAAACCCTTCATTTCAGCACCCCGTTACGATGCATAATCCAAAATCCATTGCCAACTCACGCCGCCTTCACTGCATAGCGGCGGATGGCGCCCAACAACTCATCCTTGGTAAACGGCTTGGTCAGATACTGCTCCGAGCCGACAATACGGCCCCGCGCGCGGTCAAACAGACCATCCTTCGACGACAGCATAATAACCGGCGTGCTCTTGAATTCCTGATTGTGCTTGATCAACGCGCAGGTCTGGTAACCATCCAGGCGCGGCATCATGATATCGACGAAGATCAGATCGGGATGACTGTCCGCGATCACCGAAAGCGCCTCGAATCCATCGGTTGCGGTGAGCACTTCACACCCCGCCTTTTTAAGCAGGCTCTCCGCGGTTCGCCGGATGGTCTTGCTGTCATCGATAACCATCACTTTGAGGCCGGAGATATCGGCTTCGAGGTTCTCGCTCATGGCAATACTTCCTCTCAATACATCTCTACTCGGACAAGAGAGCGTCTTCTTCGATCCGGGCTTCGGGGGCATTCACCCCTTGAAACGGGCCAATGGATCGATCAACCCTCAGAAATCACCGTGGTCAATCCAAACAGTTGCCAAGTCTGCATGCCACCATGATAGTAAATCAGCTTACTGGCCGGATAACCGGCCGCGAGCAGCCCCTTTAATCGCGCGGGGTAACCGCCCGCAAGTGGGCCATTGCACCAGAGTACCAGTTCCTGGGCTCCGGTAAAATCCCACTTATCCGTCTTCCTGCCGCCATCGGCGACACCCCTCTCCTCACGCCTGCGCGTCATGGACCGAAATTCCGCCGGGGTTTGACCCCAGACGCTTCAGTACTCCGATCATTTCCAGGTAATCCGTCTTCTTGCTCAGGGTGGTAAACGGGACATTGACGGAGCCCGGAACCGCTCCCTGCCAACATACGGCTGGAGCATACGCATCGCGCAGCATCCCCGTCCCGTCGCGCATCTGGCTCCCCGTGAATTCAAAGAACTCAACTTCACCATCCGTCACCCCTCTGCGACTTCAGGCGGAAAGGTAGACACTGGCGGCCGGTCTCGGCGAAACAGCCGCACGAGACGCAGCCGGAATCCCAATCCATCGGATCTTCTCCGAGCGCCCCTGATGCATCACATACAAAAAGCTTTCCCTCTCAATGCAGTGGAACAACCCGAGCCGTCAGCCGAGGACTACCACCCCTCCTTCCTGGATACCTCACTCCTTATCCCGCTTCCCGGGTTTCATCAAAATACGCCTTAACAGATAGTCATCGTCTTCAATGGCGCCAACCGAGAACGGCGTCACAAAAATGACAAAAAATGCGATGTGACAACTTCTGCGCATGCCAAATGATGCATACCCGAACCTGCGCGGATCAAAAGCCGCATAGCGCCACCCCTCGAGTAATGATCTTGTTATCGGTACCGGACATCGGTTTCCTGATGAAAATCCGGTCGCTTCATGGGATTTTCAGTCATATCGAACCCCCTTCCCGGAGCACTTGTCATTCGACCATAGCAATTGCCCCTGCCATCTGCAATAGGCAAAAGACCTTTCACAGCCAACCTCCGGCAGAACACCAATACTCACATCTATCCTCCTGGTTTCCTGAAGGTTTACCAACCTGTCGAAGACCACTCGCAACCCCGTTCCCGTGGCTGAAAAGGCTACCGCCGATCAACAATCATCGCCTGACCACAAACCGGCCGTGCTCGGGTATGATGGCGCCATGAACATCAGACTGGGTGTGGTGATGGACCCCATCGGCTCCATCAACGTCAAGAAGGACAGCACGTTCGCCATGCTGCTACAGGCGCAGGCGCGTGGCTGGGAGCTTTGGTACATGGAGCAAGAGGATCTGTTCCTGGAGGGGGCGCGGGCTCACTCCGGGATGCGCCGCCTACAGGTGACGGACGCCCCAAATGACTGGTTCCGGCTCGCCCCCCCCGAGACCCGCCCGCTGGACGAGCTGCAGGTGATCCTGATGCGCAAGGACCCACCCTTCGACATGGACTACATCTACGCCACCTACCTGCTGGAAAGGGCGGAATCGGAGGGGACGCTGGTCGTCAACCGCCCTGCCGCCCTGCGTGACTGCAACGAAAAACTGTTCACCGCCTGGTTCCCGGAGTGCTGCCCGCCCAACCTGGTGACCGGCAGTCACCAGCGGTTGCGCGCCTTCCTGGAGCAGCAGCGGGACATCATCATCAAACCCCTGGGTACCATGGGCGGGGCCTCGATCTTCCGGGTACGGCAGGACGACCCCAACTGCAACGTCATCTTCGAAACCCTCACCGGAAATGGCCGCCACCTGGCGATGGCCCAGCGTTTCATCCCTGAGATCGCCGACAGCGGCGACAAGCGCATCCTGATGGTCGATGGCAAGGCGATACCGTACGCTTTGGCACGCATCCCGAAACCGGGCGAGACGCGCGGCAACCTCGCCGCCGGCGGCACCGGCAGGGGCGTTGCGCTCAGTGAGCGTGATCACTGGATCGCCGACCGGGTCGGCCCCGAGCTGCGCCGACGCGGAATCCTGTTCGCCGGACTGGATGTCATCGGCGACTATCTCACCGAGATCAACGTCACCAGTCCGACCTGTATCCGTGAACTCGACAGCCAATTCGGACTCAACATCGGCGACCGCCTGATGGACCGGATCGAGGAGCGAATCGGACGATGAACCGCCCCCCGCTGCCGCGTCTGTTGCTGCTGCTGACACTGCTCGCCCTGGCCGGCTGCCAACCGGCGCCCGATGTGAGCAACAGCCGCTTTCTCGCCTTCGGCACCCTGGTTGACCTGACCCTGGCCGGCGCCTCGGAACAGGAGGCCCGGCAGGCCACCCAGGTACTGGAGGAGGATTTCCAGAAGATGCATCATGCCTGGCACGCCTGGGACCCAGGCCCCCTGGGGCGGGTCAACCGGTTGCTGCGCGAGGATGAACCCTTCGCCGCGCCCCCATCCGTGCTGCCGCTGATCGTCAAGGGAAAGGCGCTCTCGCTACAGAGCGACCACCTGTTCAACCCCGCCATCGGCCACCTGGTGGATGCCTGGGGCTTCCACGGTGACGACCCGGAGGGGCACCGCCCCCCGCCCCAAGAGCGTCTCGACGCCCTGCTGCGCAGTAATCCACGCATGAGCGACATCGAGATCGAAGGAATCACCCTGCACGGCCGCAACCCCGATGTGAAACTCGATTTCGGCGCCTTCGGCAAGGGGTACGGAATCGACCTGGCCATCGGACGCCTGCGCCAGCTGGGCCTGAGCGACGCCATAGTCAACGCCGGCGGGGACCTGCGCGCCATCGGCTCCAGGGATGGCAGGCCATGGCGCATCGGCATCCGCCACCCCGACGGCGAGGGGATCCTGGCCACCGTCGAGATCCAGGGCGACGAGAGCGTCTTCACCTCCGGTGACTACGAACGCAACTTCACCTGGCAGGGCAGGCGCTACCACCACATCATCGATCCCCGCACCGGCTACCCCGCCGAGGGCACCCGGTCGGCGACGGTGATCCACTCCGATGCGGTCACCGCCGACGCCGCGGCCACCGCCCTGTTCATTGCCGGCCCCGGGCAGTGGCACCGGATCGCCCGACAGATGGGGATCCGCTATGTGTTGCTGGTGGACAGCGACGGCAACCTGCACATGAACCCGGCCATGCGCGAGCGGGTGGTGCTGATGGAAAAGGGTGTTAACATCCTCCTCAGTGCACCGCTGCAAGAGTAGTAATGACCCGAGCCGCCATCTCATCCGCCGACCGACTGGGTCTGACCCTGTTCATTGCCGCCACCCTCCATGCGGTCACCATCCTCGGTGTCACCTTCAGCCTCGAAAAGCCGCAAAAGCAGGCGCCACCGGAGCGGACCATCGAAATCATGGTGATCCAGAATCCGAAAAAGAGCCCACCCCCCCAGCAGGCGGACTTCCTGGCCCAGCGCAGCCAGCAGGGCGGCGGGGAGGAGAGCGAGCGTGTGCGCACCACCACCCAGACCACGCAACCGGCCCCGAGGGCGCTGCCCGCGCCCCGGCCCCAGCCCCCGCAACAACCACAACAAAAACCCAACTCCTCCACCCCGAAACGGGTCCTGACCCAGCAGCGCCCCAGCACCAAACAGGCCCCGCCGCCAGAGAAAAAGCGTGAGAAGGCGCCACCCGCCCCGCAATTCACCCTCGAAGGACTGATGACCAGCACCAACCAGGAGATCGAGCGCCTGAGTGCGGAACTCGACCAGAAGACCCGTGCCTACGCCAAGCGCCCCAAGCGCAAGACCATCTCCGCCAGCACCCAGGAGTATAAATACGCCAGCTACCTCGACGCCTGGCGCCGCAAGGTGGAACACATCGGCAACCTCAATTATCCGGATGAGGCGAAGCGCCGGCGCCTCTACGGCAACCTGCTGCTGCACGTAGCGCTCAACACCGACGGCACCATCCGCGAAATCAACATAAAACGCTCCTCCGGGCACAAGCTGCTGGACGACGCGGCGATCCGCATCGTGCGCCTGGCCGCCCCCTACGCCCCCTTCCCGGCCGAGATACGCGAAGAGGTGCAGGTGCTCGACATCATCCGCACCTGGCTGTTCAAGAGCAACAACCAGCTCTTCTCCCAATAGCCCGGGGCGGACCCGCCCCGCCTCCCGGGGTCAGGCGTATGAGCAGCGGCGGACAGGGCGGGTTGAACCACCGGATAGTCCCAAAAACCGGATAATACAGGGTGTTGACTGGCTATACCCGAAGTGACGGCCATAACCGACTGGGCAACCGTCATCATTCGCGGGGTCCGCTTCGCCCGGTGGGCGATACGGGCCAGCTTGCGGTTCCCCCGGCCAGCCCCGATACTATGGAGATGAGCAGCAGCAACCTGACCAGCCAGTTCCTCATCGCCATGCCGGATCTGGAGGACGCCAACTTTCACCACACCGTCACCTACATCTGCGAGCATACGGAGCAGGGGGCGATGGGCATCGTCCTCAACCGCCCCACCGACATCCGCCTGAACGACATCCTTGGCCAACTCGATATCGACTCCAGCACCCACCCGCAGGGGGAACAGACCATCTACGTCGGCGGCCCGGTGCAGACCGACCGTGGGTTCGTGCTGCACAGCGCGGAGAAGACCTGGAGTTCCACCCTGCGGGTCACCGAGCGGATCTGCGTAACCACCTCCATCGACATCCTGGAGGCGATCGCCCACGGCCAGGGACCGGCAAAGACCATGATCGCCCTGGGCTACGCGGGCTGGGGCGGGGGCCAACTGGAGGAAGAGCTGATCGGAAACAGCTGGCTCAGCAGCCCCGCGGACGACCGGATCATCTTCGACCTCGATCCGGATCAACGCTGGAAGGCGGCGGCCCGGCTGATGGGGGTCGATCTGGACCTGCTCTCTTCAAGCCCCGGCCACGCCTGAACATGGGCACCCTGCTGGGCTTCGACTACGGACCGGCCAAGATCGGCGTCGCGGTCGGCCAGACCCTCACCGCCAGCGCCACCCCCCTGACCACCCTGCGCGCAGTGCGCCAGCAGCCGGACTGGGAGGGCATCGGCGCGCTAATCGCCGAGTGGCGCCCCGATGCCCTGGTGGTCGGCCTTCCCTACAACATGGACGACAGCGAGGCGGAGATCGCCCCCCGGGCGCGCCGCTTCTCCCGCCAGTTGCAGGGGCGCTTCCATCTGCCGGTGCATTTGGCCGACGAACGCCTCACCTCACGCGAGGCCAGACACCGGCTCGGACGCCCCCCAAAGCGGATCGAGGAGCTCGACGCCCTGGCGGCAAAGCTGATCCTGGAGACCTGGCTGAGCGAGCATGCCTAACCCGGAGAACACCGGCGCCGCATATCAAGCGCCACCGAGAGAGGGTATAATCCACCCTTGCAGATGCCGTTGACGGCCGCTTCCAGCCCTCTCCCCAGGAACCGGAATTCCCATGGAGCAGCGGCGCAGAGACCGGGGAGGCCCTCACGCCACCCCGCTGCCAACGGCGTAAAATGCCGGCGGCGAACATCGCTAATTTGGTTTAAACAAAAGCCGCTATCCGGCGCGCCATTCGAGCCCGTACCTATGAACAGCAACGACAACAGCCACCGTGACAGCATCGCCGTGGAGGAAGCGCTTATCCTCGCCCACCAGGCATTCGAGGGAGATCAGTATCTGCTCCGGGTCGGGGCCCCACAGATCGCCGCCAGTGCCCGCCCCGGCAGCTTCGTCCACATCACCTGCGACCGCTCACGCCCCCTGCGCAGACCCATTTCCATCATGCGCGTCAGCGCCCGCGAAGGGTGGGTTGAACTCCTCTACAAAGTGGTCGGCGAGGGGACCCGTCTGCTGGCCCGGCACCAGACCGGGGAGCGGTTGAGTGTCATGGGCCCCATCGGCCAACCGTTCACCGTACATCCGCAACGGCCCCGCCCGTTGCTGATCGGCGGCGGCATCGGCATGCCGCCAATGATCTTCGTCGCCGAGTCGCTGCAGGGTGACACGCGCTACCGCCCGTTCGCCATCCTCGGCTCCGAGGCCCCCTTCCCATTCAAGCCGCGACCCTCCCGTGCCCTGGTCCCCGGACTCGACGACGAGGTGATAGCCGCCATGCCTCTGCTCGACGACTGGGGCATCCCCAGCCGCCTGACCAGCCAAGTCGCACGCCCCGGCTGCCATCAGGGCTATGTAACCGACCTGGCCCGACAGTGGCTGGAGAGCCTCGATCCGCAGGCGCGCGGGGAGGTGGAGATCCTCGCCTGCGGCCCCCACCCCATGCTGGAAGCGGTGGCACGGCTGGCCGACGCCTTCGACATCCCCTGTCAGGTGTCGCTGGAGGAGTTTATGGCCTGCGGGGTGGGCGGCTGCGCCGGCTGCGTGGTGGAGGTGCAGACCGACAACGGACCGGTCATGAAGCGGGTCTGCGTCGATGGGCCGGTGTTTGACGCCCGGCAGGTGTTTCCGGCAGCCTGAACCTCCACCGCCGCCCCCTCAGTAATCCCCTTCCTCGACCAGCGCGACGGTGTCCATCTCGGCGGTGTAGTTGTCCACATCGCCGCTGCCGAGCTTGATCATCAGCCGCACCTCGTTGGCGGAGTCGGCGTGCAGCAGCGCGTCATCGAATGTGATCTCTCCCGCCTTGTACATGTTGTAGAGGGCCTGATCGAAGGTGATCATCCCCTGCTCGCCGGAACGTTTCATCAGCTCCTTGAGCTTATGTACCTCGCCCTTGCGGATCAGATCCGCCGCCAGCGGAGTATTGATCAGCACCTCCACCACCGGCTTGCGGCTGCGCCCGTCGGGGGTACGCACCAGCTGCTGGGCGATGATCGCGCGCAGATTCAGAGAGAGATCCATAAACACCTGGTCGCGCCGTTCCTCCAGGAATAAGTTGATAATGCGGTCCAGTGCCTGGTTGGCGTTGTTGGCGTGCAGGGTGGAGAGACAGAGATGGCCGGTTTCGGCGAAGGCCACCGCGTGATCCATAGTCTCACGGGTGCGGATCTCGCCGATCAGGATCACATCGGGGGCCTGGCGCAGGGTGTTCTTCAATGCCACCTCGTACGACTCTGTGTCGATGCCCACTTCGCGCTGGGTGACGATGCAGCCGGCATGGTGGTGCACGAATTCGATCGGATCCTCCACACAGATGATGTGCCCGCTGCTGTTGCGGTTGCGATGGCCCACCATCGCCGCCAGGGTGGTGGACTTGCCGGTGCCGGTGGCGCCGGCAAAGATCACCAGCCCGCGCTTGGCCATCGCCAGCTCCTTGATGATCGCCGGCACCTCCAGCTCGTCGACGGTCGGGATCTTGGTCTCGATGCGGCGCATCACCATGCCCACGGCGTCGCGCTGAACGAAAGCGCTGACCCGGAAGCGTCCCCCGTTGCTGGAGTTGATGGCGAAATTACACTCATTGGTGTGGGTGAACTCCTCGCGCTGGGCCGGGGACATCAGCCCCACTACCAGCTCCTTCGACTGCTCCTCGGTAATCGGCTGCTTGGAGACCGGCATGATGCGCCCGTTGATCTTGATACAGGGGGGCATATCGGCGGTAATGAACATGTCCGAGCCCTTCTTCTGTATCATCAGATTGAGTAGTGCGTTGAAATCCATGATTCTGTTTCCTTATCCGGCAAACATCTCTTTGTTCACCGCCTTGCTCTGGGCATCGCTGCGGTTGATCCAGCCCCGTTGCACCAGCTCCTGCAGGTGCTGGTCCAGGGTCTGCATGCCGTGGGCCTGACCGGTCTGGATGGACGAATACATCTGCGCCACCTTGTCTTCACGAATCAGATTCCTGATCGCCGGGGTGCCCACCATCACCTCCCAGGCAGCGGTACGGCCACCGCCGACCTTCTTCATCAGGGTCTGGGATATCACCGCCCGCAGGGACTCTGAAAGCATGGAGCGCACCATCCCCTTCTCACCGGCGGGAAAAACGTCGATGATGCGGTCGATGGTCTTCGCCGCCGAACTGGTATGCAGGGTGCCGAAGACCAGATGACCGGTCTCCGCCGCCGTCAGGGCGAGACGGATGGTCTCCAGGTCGCGCAACTCGCCCACCAGGATGATATCGGGGTCCTCGCGCAGGGCCGAACGCAGCGCCTCGGCGAATCCCAGGGTATCCCGGTGCACCTCGCGCTGATTTACCAGGCATTTCTTACTGGTGTGGACAAACTCGATCGGGTCCTCAATGGTCAGGATATGCTCATAGACCGAGTCGTTCTTGTAGTCCATCATCGCCGCCAGGGTGGTGGACTTGCCCGAGCCGGTGGGACCGGTCACCAGCACCAGTCCCCGGGGCACATCGATGATGCGTTTGAACGTCTCGGGACAGCCCAGCTCCTCCAAGGTCAACACCTTGGAGGGGATGGTGCGGAACACCGCGCCGGCCCCCCGGTCGTGGTTGAAGGCGTTGACGCGAAAGCGTGCCAGACCCGGAATCTCGAACGAGAAGTCGGTCTCCAGGAACTCCTCGTAGTCCTTGCGCTGCTTGTCGTTCATGATGTCGTAGACCAGCCCATGGACCACCTTGTGCTCCAGCGCCGGCACATTAACCCGGCGCATGTCGCCATCGACCCGGATCATCGGCGGCAAACCGGCCGAGAGATGCAGATCGGAGGCGTTGTGCTTTACGCTAAAGGCAAGCAGTTCTGCAATGTCCATTCAGGCTGTCCCCTCAAGGTTCTCTGACTCATCGACACACTGCGGGACCCGTCCGCCCCGCGCAGATCAAGAAACTAACATGATTTTGATTTATTATCTGTCTCCAGTCGACAAAACCTCGACCCGTGGCAAGTATAGAACAACAGGATTCCGGAGCGTCATGAGCGATATCACCCAGCGCCTCGACCAGGTCAGAGAGCGTATCCGTGCCGCCGCCGCACAGTTTAACCGCGACCCGGCCGCGATCGGACTGCTGGCGGTGAGCAAGACCCGTCCCGCGGGGGATATCCGCCAGGCCCTGGAGGCCGGGCAGCGGCGCTTCGGCGAGAACTATCTGCAGGAGGCGCTGACCAAGATCGGGCAGCTGCACGGCAGCGGCGCGGAGTGGCACTTCATCGGCAGGATACAGGGCAACAAGACCCGCCCCATCGCGGAGCATTTCGACTGGGTGCACAGCATCGACCGGGAGAAACACGCCAGGCGCCTCAACGACCAGCGACCCGGGGGTCTGCCTCCACTCAACATCTGTCTGCAGGTCCGCATCGATCAGGAGGAGAGCAAGGGCGGCCTCGACCCGGACCAGGCGGCAGCCCTCATCGCCCTGATGCCGGAGCTGCCACGCCTGCGCCTACGGGGGCTGATGACCCTGCCCGCGCCGAGCGACGATCCGCGGATACAGCGACGGGCGTTCCGTGCGCTGCGCGAGCTGCGCGACCGCCTGGCCAGCACAACCCTTCCGCTGACAACCCTCTCCATGGGGATGTCGGAGGACCTGGAGTCGGCGATCGCCGAGGGCTCCACCCTGGTCCGCGTGGGTACAGCCATCTTCGGACCGCGCCAGGCGCGGCCCGCCAACGACACCACTCAACCCTGAAGACAGAAGGTAGATCGCGTTGAACAGACAAAAAACCGAACAGCTGCCGGACCTCTCGCATAACACTGTCAGCTTCATCGGCGGCGGCAACATGGCCGCCAGCCTGATCAGCGGCCTGGTGGCCGACGGCCACAATCCGAAGCACATCCTGGTGAGCGACCCGGACAGCGACAAGCTCGCGGCCCTGGCCGCCCGATACGGTATCCAGGCGGCGGACAACGCCACCGCGGTCTCCCGCGCCGATATCCTGATCCTCGCGGTCAAGCCCCAGGTGCTGCAGGCGGTCGCCCACGAACTGGCCCCGGCGGTACAGGAGCGCCGCCCCCTGACCATCTCCATCGCCGCCGGCGTGCGCGGCGGCGACATTGACGCCTGGCTCGGCGGGCGCATCGCCCTGGTGCGCGCCATGCCCAACACCCCTGCCATGATCCAGGCCGGCGCCACGGTGCTGTTCGCCACCCCCCGGGTAAGTGCCGAGCAGCGCAGCCAGGCGGAGTCGATCCTGCGCGCCGTCGGACTCACCCGCTGGGTCGGCGACGAGGGACTGATGGACGCAGTCACCGCCCTCTCCGGCAGCGGCCCCGCCTACTTTTTTCTGATGATGGAGGCGATGGAACAGGCCGGGGTGGAACTGGGCATCCCGGCCGAGACCGCGCGCCTGCTGACCCTGCAGACTGCCCTGGGGGCGGCGCGCATGGCCATCGAGAGCAGCGACGGCCCGGCCCGGCTGCGCCAGAAGGTGACCTCCCCCGGCGGCACCACCGAGCGCGCCCTGGGGATACTGGAGCAGGGCGGGCTGCGCGACCTGTTCAGCAGCGCCCTCACCGGAGCCCGCGACCGCTCCATCGAATTGTCGGACATGCTGGGGGCCAAGTAGATGGGTGGCGGCTACCTCACCAACCCCCTGGTGTTCCTGGTCCAGGTCCTGTGCGGGGCCTACGCCCTGATCGTCATGCTGCGCTTTCTGCTGCAGCTGGTGCGGGCCGACTTCCATAACCCGGTCTCCCAGTTTGTTGTGCGCCTCACCACCCCGCTGCTGCGGCCGATGCGCCGCGTGATCCCGGCGGCGGGTCGCATCGACACCTCCTCCCTGCTGCTGGCCTGGCTGGTGAGCGCCATCGAACTGCTGCTGACCATGCTGATCCTCGGACGTGGCATGCAACCTCTGGCGGCCCTGCTGGGGGCACTCCCCCTGCTGACACAGCTGGCGATCCACATCTTCCTCTTCTCGATCCTGATCCAGGTGATCCTTAGCTGGGTGGGCGGCGGCTACAACCCGGCGGCCAGCGTCATCCACAGCCTGACCGAGCCTCTGCTGGCGCCGATTGGCGGCCTGGACCTCTCGCCGATGGCGGCGATGGTGGGCCTGGTGCTGCTGGAGATGCTGCTGATCCCGCCGCTGGAGGCGCTGGTAGCCACCCTGACCGGCGGGTAGCGCCGAGCTCATCACAAAATCCTGAAAATTTTCTGCAACTTCACTCCATAAGCGGATGACAAAAAGGGAAAAACAGCCTAAATTAAGCAATGCCTGAATGCATAAAACCAGGGCAGACACAAGGCGCTATAGGTATGGATTTCCCGATAAAGCCGGAAAATACCGGCTTCCGCCACGGCTGGCGGAGAGGTTTTCCCCGGCGAGACACCCGCTTGAACCTTGTGCAGCCGAGCCACTGAAATTCAGGGGATACCCATCCCCGCACCGGGACAATGGGCCGTCAACGCGAGCAGCACGCAAGGGCAAACAACCAAGAGTGTCGCTACCTCGTGAAAGATTTTGGGACATCCCAGTCCCCAAAATCGACTCGCCAACGCGACAGCCGTTACTGCCCCGACCGTCCTGCGCTCATCACGACTCCGTCCCGCACATTGCAGCAAAGCTGCTCGTGCGCAACTCCGTCATGATGACCACAATGACTCTACGGCGTGTCGGATGCGCTATTTGTATGCCCTACGTCACTCCCTATCGGTCGTAACTGCGGCCATACAACCGCGCCTACGCCTATCGGGGACTAACCGCCTTCGCTTCGCTCTCCATGGCGGTTAGCGATGGAAAACCTGCAACTGGAAAAGCGCCTGCAAGCCTACACGCAGTGGAAGCAGACCCTGGCCACCACGGTGGGGCAATACCGCGCCTGGCTGCATAAATACAAGCTGTCCACGGAACAGAGTGAGCAGCGCATCAACAGCTGCCTCCACTCCCTGGACGGAGATCGCCTGCGGGTCGCCTTCACCGCCGAGTTCTCGCGGGGCAAGACGGAGCTGATCAACGCCATCTTCTTCTCCGACTATGGCCGCCGACTGCTCCCTTCTACGCCAGGGCGCACCACCATGTGCCCCACCGAGCTGTTTCACGACCCCCATGCGGAGCGCCCCTACCTGCGCCTGCTGCCGATAGAGAGCCGACTGCTCGAAGAGAGCCTTGGCGATCTCAAGAACGACCCTGCGCACTGGGTCAACTACCCGCTGGACGTCGAGTCGGCGGAACAGGTGGAGGACTGCCTGCGTGAAGTGATCAAGACCCGCAAGGTGAGCCTGGGAGAGGCCGTGCGCCTGGGACTTTACGATCCCCGACAACCCACCACCCGCGAAAAACCGCCTCAGTTCGTGGAGATCCCCAAGTGGCGCCACGCCCTGATCAATTTTCCACACCCGCTGCTAAAACGCGGGCTCAGCATCCTCGACACCCCGGGCCTCAACGCCCTGGGCAGCGAACCCGAACTGACCCTGAAAATGTTGCCGTCGGCCCAGGCGGTGGTGTTCGTACTCGCCGCCGACACGGGCGTCACCCGCACCGATCTGGAGATGTGGCAGAACCACATCAAGGGTTTCCGCAGCAGCCGCCAACGCGGGCTGATGGTGGTGCTCAACAAGGTCGACACCCTGTGGGACGAACTCTCCACCCAGGAGCGCATCGACCAGGCAATTATGACCCAGTGCCGCGACACCTCGCGCATCCTCGGTATCGACCGCAAGGCGATCTTTCCGGTCTCCGCCCAGAAGGCGCTACTGGGCAAGGTCAACGGCGACCAGGCGCTGCTTGAGCGCAGCGCCATTGGGGTACTGGAGCGCTATCTGTCGGAGGACATCCTCAATGCCCGCCGGGAGATCGTCCAGGACCGCGTCACCTCCGACATCAACCAGATGCTCGAAAGCACGCTGAGCATCGTCGGCACCAAATACAAGAGCGTTGACAAACAGCTACAGGATCTGCGCAAGCTCTCCGGCAGGAGCCAGGATGTGATCGAGCACATGCTGGCCAAGACCCGCGAGGAGCAGGCCGGCTATCTGAAAAACGTCAACGACTTCCAGACCAGCCGCAAGATCTTCAAACAGCAGTCGGCAAAACTGCGCGCCACCATCAATCTCAGACGCCTGGAAAAGGCCATCGACAACACCCGCAACAGTATGGAGGGCAACTGGACCACCCACGGGCTGAAGATCAAGGGAACCTCTAAAAATTCAGCCGTGATCGTGAGATCATAGGCATACCCAACACGAATAAGAGCGCACCCTGATGCAGCCCGGATTCTTCGACCTTGATGAACGCCACCAGCAGCTGGAAAAGCTGG
>PQCP01000126.1 GCA_003062205.1 Candidatus Sedimenticola endophacoides | reverse complement strand
GTGTCGGATGCGCTATTTGTATGCCCTACGTCACTCCCTATCGGTCGTAACTGCGGCCATACAACCGCGCCTACGCCTATCGGGGACTAACCGCCTTCGCTTCGCTCTCCATGGCGGTTAGCGTCTGTTAGGGCCGATCTGTACCCGCTTGGGGAATTTTCCGGTCTTTTCCAGTCGCGCAATGTGCTGTGGTGAATACAAGACCATCTCTTTGAGTTGGCGCTTTGATAGTAGCCTCATCACGAAGCTCTCCTAATGTGGAGGAGAATTGCGATGCCCCAGGTTACGACAATACCCAGGCGAGAATAAGCCTATGCTTTTTTTGGGATAATGACTAGAAAGACAGTCCGAGCCGTTGAAAGCGAAAAACTTTAGGTGGACTGATTTTGTCAGATAATGAGGAATTCCTTTTCACTCAATACCTTACAATGGAAATATGGTGCCCAGGGACAGAATCGAACTGCCGACACGGGGATTTTCAGTCCCCTGCTCTACCGACTGAGCTACCTGGGCGCTGTCGGAGAGCGCGTATTAAACCCGCACCCGGCCCCGGAGTCAAGTCCGGGGCCGGGACGCGGCAAGGAAAATTCATGCTGGCGAGAATTTGCCTGAAAAATTCATCAGTTAGTACCTATTGGCGACCTAACCCATTGATTTTTCGATAATGCAACGTATTAAACCCCCTTAATACAGATGGAAAGGTAACTAATTGAACCTATTGAACAACTTCGTAAGCATGGATTCGCCCTGCGGGACGCGGTATCAGATTTGGGGGGTAAATCCGACCGGTGTTCCGGAGCCGGAGCCGAAGAAGAACTGCTCCATCTGTTCCTCCAGGAATTTGCGCGCCTTGGGGTCCACGGGGGTCAGCCGGTACTCGTTGATCAGCATGGTCTGGTGCCTGAGCCAGAGCTGCCACGCCTCCCTGGAGACCTGTTCGAAGATCCGCCGCCCCAGTTCCCCCGGGTAGGGCGCGCGCTCCAGCCCCTCCGCCTCTTTGTTCAGTTTCACACAATGGACCATCCGGCTCATACGCCCTCTCCTCTCTCCTGCCGCTGCAACTCTTCGATCAGGCGGGCGACCGGTGCGGCAAGTCCGAGCGCCTCTGGCTTCTGCGGGTTATACCAGAGTCGCCGCCCCCCTTCCATGACGCTATTCCCGCCGGGGCCGCCCCGCATCAGCACCGGCGTGATGTCCAGATGGAAGTGCGAGAAGGTATGACGGCGCACCGGCCAGCGCGGACCCGCGCGCGCCTCCACTCCGAACCGGGTCCGCACCCACTGCTCCGGCTCGCTCTCCCCCGGGCACTCCGGCAGGCACCAGAGGCCGCCCCACACCCCCTGCTCCGGGCGCCGCTCAAGCAGCAGCTCGCCATCGGTGTTGGCCAGCAGCAGCATCTGCACCGCCCGCACCGGCATCCGCCGGGCCGGGCGCGGCTCGGGCAGGCACGCCTGCCGGCCCTGGCGCCGGGCCCGGCACAGCCCCGCCAGGGGGCATTGGCCGCAGTGCGGGCGAACGCGGGTGCAGACCTGCGCGCCCAGATCCATCATCGCCTGGTTGTATTCGGCCGCCCGCGCCCACGGTGTCAGCTTCCCGGCCAGCGACCACAACCGCCGCTGCACCTCCGCCCGCCCCGGCCACCCCTCCACGGCGAAGCAGCGGCAGAGCACGCGCTTTACGTTGCCGTCGAGGATCGGGTGGCGCTGCCCCAGGGCCAGCGAGAGGACCGCCCCCGCCGTGGACCGGCCCACCCCGGGCAGCGCCTCGACCTCGGCCAGGGTCTGCGGGAAACGCCCGCCATGCTGGTCGCGGATCCGTTGCGCCGCCCGGTGCAGGTTGCGGCCCCGGGCGTAATAACCGAGCCCGGACCAGTAGTGCAGCACTTCGTCGAGGGGTGCGTCGGCGAGTATCTCCAGATCGGGAAAGCGCGCCATAAAGCGCTCGTAGTAGGGGATTACGGTGGCCACGCGGGTCTGTTGCAGCATGATCTCCGAGACCCACACGCGGTAGGGTGTGGGCGCGGTCTGCCAGGGCAGGTCGCGACGCCCGGCAACGGCGAACCAGGCCAGCACCCTGGCGGCAAACCCCTCCCCCTGGCTCATACGGACAGACCCCCTGCATTGTGCGACAATGCGCACCCCGACCGACAGGATACCCCGCGCAAGATGATTCGTCCGCTCCTGATGATGACCGCCCTAGGCCTGACCCTGCTCAGCGGCGGCGCATCAGCCCTGAGCTACCCCCTGCCCGCCGACGGGGATCTGATCGGCGCCATCGAGGAGACCACCACCCGCTACGAGGACACCCTCTCCGACCTGGCGCGCAACCACGACCTCGGCTACACGGAGATCACCGACGCCAACCCGAGGGTCGACCCGTGGCTGCCCGGCGAGGGCACCCCGGTGATCCTCCCCAAGCGTTTCATCCTGCCACCCGGGCCACGCGATGGGCTTGTGATCAACTTGGCGGAGCTGCGCCTCTACTACTACCCGAGAGGTGAGGGGCGGGTCATCACCCACCCCCTGGGCATCGGCCGCGAGGGCTGGAGCACCCCCACCGGGCGGGGCCGCGTCACCCACAAGGCGGTCAACCCGGCCTGGCGGCCGCCGGAGTCGATCCGCCAGGAGCACGCCCAGACGGGCGACCCCCTACCGGAGTACATCGCCCCGGGTCCGGACAACCCCCTGGGAAGCCACGCCCTCTATCTCAGTCTGCCGGGTTACCTGATCCACGGTACCAACAAGCCCTACGGCGTGGGGATGCGTGTCAGCCACGGCTGCATCCGCCTCTACCCCGAGGATATCGCCTCCCTGTTTCACCAGGTCCCCGCCGGCACCCCGGTGCGCATCATCAACGAACCCTACAAGGCGGGCTGGCACCAGGGCAGCCTCTATGTCGAGGCCCACCCGCCGCTGAGCGAACAGTTGGAGACCCATGGGATGAACCTCACCCCCATGGTCCGGGCGATCATCGAAGCCCTGGGTGAGAGCACCCTGCGCCCGGACTGGGAGGCGACACGCCGCGCCGCCCTTCGCCAGCGCGGGATCCCGACCGTCGTCGCCGGGACGCTCTGAACCGCCGCGAGCGCGCACAGAAAAGGCCCGCACCTGTAACCAGGGGCGGGCCTCTCGTTCCGCTGGGATGCTTGCTAAGCGGCGCTTATTTGGCCATCGCCTTCTGCATCATACGATCACAACGCTCGGCGCAGTCGTCCGCGGCGGCCTGAGCGGCGTTGGCGGCCTTCATGGCGGCGTCGGCCTTGGAGGCGGCGGCGTCGGCCCGGGCCATAGCGGCGTCAGCCGTCTCCTGGGCCTTGGCGATCTGCGCCTGCATTTCGCTGGTGGATGCGCAACCGGTTACCAGACCCAGGCTCAGAACCATGGCGGCCATCTTCAGTGCGGTGCTTTTTTTCATTGTAATGCTCCTAAACATTTCTTCAGAATCTGTCGGCGAACGTTCGGTGGAGTCCGGCAGCTACTCCCGGGCCAAGGATACAGAAAACCTGGCGCTCGTCACAGATGATAGTAGATACGGGAAAATAATCAATCGCCCTCAAAACAGCCCCTTGAGCTTATTTTGCAGCCCGTCACCGAGCTTATCCTGGAGCTTCTTTTCGAGCTTTTGCTGCACCTCCTGTTTCTTCTCCTCGATCTTCGCCTTTTGGGTTCCGGTGAGTACCGCACCCCAGTCAATCGCGTAGTCGGGCTTGGCGAAAGTGCCGCTCAGGCGCACCGGTACCGGCACCCCCTTGAGCTCCTCCAGCCCCTCCCCGCCCTGTCCGGCGTCGGTGCTCACCACCACCGGGGTTACCGTGTAATCGAGCCGATCGGCGGCCAGATCGACCGTACCCTTGCCGGTGACGCGCAGGAATGGGGATTTTGCCAACAGGTCCTGATTGTTGAGCACGCCCTGATCGATCACCGCCGATGCACTCAACTCGGAGAAGTCGGTCTGCGGCGGCGCATCATCCGGGGGCAGGCTCTGCCCCTGGAACTTTGCCTTGGTCTCGCGGATGATCCGGGCCAGATTGAAGCCCTTCACCGCACCGTCCTCGAAGCGAAAGTCGAGCTTCCCGCCGAGGCTCTGCTTGATCGCCTTGACGCTGTTGCCCCGGGTATTAAGGTCCGCGCTGAAGCGTCCCTTGCCGGCGAAGCGGTCCTCGCCGGTCAGATCCTTGACCAGGGGCTCCGCCTGCAGGCCGCTCATACTCTCGCGGATCTGCATCACCGGGGTCTTGCCGGTCACGTCGATATCGACCTTGCCGTCGAACACCCCCTGGTAGAAGCTGCCCACCTTCTGTCCGATGCTGAGCTTTCCGCCACGGGCGGCCACCGACAGCTCGATCTGCTCCGCCAGGAGCTTTTTGATGGTCAGCCTGCCGATCTTGAGGCTGCCGTTGATATCCAGGGCGCGCAGGGTCTCGACGGGCAGTAGCGGCCCCTCCTCCCCGCTCCCGGCCTCGGCGGCCGGCGCCTGCCCCTCCTCCCGCGCAGCGGGCGGCAGGTAGCGGTCGGCATCGATGGCATCCACGTCGAATGCGAAGCCGATCGCCTCGCCCTTGAGGCTGGCGCTGCCGCTGATCCGGGTCTGGTCCAGTTCGATGAGCAGATCCTCGATACGGGTGGTACCGCCCGCCGACTTCAGATTCATGCGCAGCGCAAGCTTGTTCAGGGCGGTCTCATCGGCCATCGCAGGGAGTTCGATCTTCTGGGTGGCCAGCCACTGGCGCAGGTTCAGCTCCGCCAGCGCCAGGGTGCCGGTGAAGGCGGGGGCGGTATCCAGGTCGCTGGCGTTGATCTCACCGCTCAGTTGCAGATCACCCACCCCCAGCTTCAGCCCCTTCAACGCCAGACGCTTGCCATCCAGGGCCATCTGCAGCTCGCTGGCGAGTTCGGCGCGCAACGCCCCGCCCGGGAGGGCCTCGCCGCCGGCCTCGACCACCACCCGCAGGCCGGAGACGTCGAGCTGTTGGCGGGCCTCATCCAGGGAGACCGTGCCTTCGATCCGAACGTCGGCGGAGAGCGCGGGCTCCTTGCTGCGCAGGCTCATCTCCAGCTCCAGGCCGACCGGGCGGCCGGGGGCGATAGCGTCGCTGTTCAGGTTGAAGCGTTCGATCTGGAAGTGCTGGCCGCTGCTGCGGTCATCCCATACCACGCGTGCGTCGTTGATCCGCACACCGCCGATGGAGAGGCCCGCCGGCCCCCCGCCGCCATCCGGCCGCTGCGGGTCACCGTCCGCTGCCTGTCCGCCCTTGGAGAGATCATCCCAGTTGCTGCGCCCGTCTTTCGCGCGCGCCAGATTCAGTTGCAGGCCGTCGAGGCCGATGGTATCGACCTCCAGCTGCTTGCTCAGCAGGGGCATCAGCTTGACCCGCAGCGCCGCCCGCTTGACCGCGGCGAACGGCTGTTCACCGAACCCCTTGGCGTTGCCCAGGGCGACATCGCCGATCTCGATACCGAGCCAGGGGAAGACCGAGAGCTTCAACTCACCGTCGATGCGGAACTCACGCCCGGTCCGTTCACTCACCTTGGCGACGATCTCCGCCTTGTAGTCGTTGGGATCGATCACCATCGGCAGCACCACCACCGCCGCGACCACCAACAGCACCAGGACCGCGATCAACGATCCGAGAATCTTGAACAGCTTTGCCATTACCGCCTCCGTGTCAGCGTTATTCTATATGTTGGCCGATGGCCCGCGCTTCTCACCGGCCATGGTTTCGCCACCAGACCGGTCCAACCGGTATCCGGAAAGAAGCACGGGTAAGGATAGCACCCATGGCGCACGCGCTCACCACCCACTGGGGGGGGTGGAACCGCCGCCTGCCGGCGCGGGTCTGCGAAACAGGGAAATTGGAGCGGGTGATGGGAATCGAACCCACGTAGTCAGCTTGGGAAGCTGAAGTTCTACCATTGAACTACACCCGCTGGGAGGTGTGGAGCAGATTCTAAGCAGGCACGGGGTCCGGCGCAAGCGGATTTCACTCGGCGTACATCGCCGCCAGGGCCTCGGCATGCCGTTCCAGCACCCGGGCGCGCTTGACCTTGAGGGTCGGGGTCAACATGTCGTTGCCCACTGTCCAGGGCTCCAGCAGCAGATGCACCCGCCGTACCTTGGCGTAGCCCGGGAAGTCGTGCAGGGCCGAGCGGACGCGCCGCATTACCATCGCCACCAGGGCCGGATCGCGCAGCCCCGCGGGGTCCTGGGGGTCCAGTCCGTGTTCCTGCGCCAGCCCCGGCCAGAGGTCGCCGCTGAGCACGATGAAGGCGCCCAGAAAGGGCTGCCCCTCGCCCACCACCAGCACCTGCTCAAACAGCGGATCGAGGGCGATGGCCATCTCCAGATCACCCGGCGGCACCTTCTCACCGTTGGAGAGCACCAGGATGTCCTTGATGCGCCCGGTGATGTAGATGAACCCCTCCTCGATGCGGGCGCAATCGCCGGTATGCAGCCAGCCATCGGCGTCGATCATCTGCGCGGTGGCGGCGTGGTTGTTCCAGTAGCCGAGCATCACCCCGGGGCTCTTGACCAGCAGTTCGTCACCGGCGCCGGTACGCACCTCGATCCCGCGCAGGGGCGGACCGACACTCTCCGGGCGGTTGTCGTCGAGGCGGTTGACGCTGACCTGGGGGCTGGTCTCGGTCAATCCATAGCCCTGCAGGACATTCACCCCCAAACCCAGAAACACCCGAGCGATCTCCGCCGACAGCGGCGCCCCGCCGCTGACCGCCATGCGCAGCCGCCCCCCGAGACGGGCCTGGATCTTGGCCGCGACGAGCCGCTCCAGCAGGGGCCACAGCGGCAGCAGCGGATGCCAGCCGGCACGCCGCTGGCGGTGGAGAAAACGCCGCCAGCCAACCGCCACGGCCAGCTCGAACAGCCAGCGCGCCGGTGCCGGACGCTTCGCCAACTGTTCGCGGATCCGGCCGTGCACCCGTTCGAAGATACGCGGCACCGCCACCATCAGGGTCGGCCGGATCTGTTGCAGATCCTCCGCCAGCTGGGGCACCGAACGGGCATAGGCCACACAGGCGCCCGCCATCATCGGCACGTAGTAGCCGGCGGTGCGCTCCAGGGTGTGGGAGAGGGGGAGGAAGGAGAGCAGGATATCCTCCAGATAGACATCCAGGGCGGTCAGTCCGGCGTGGGAGACGGAGAGCATGTTGTGGTGGCTCAGCATCACCCCCTTGGGACGGCCGGTGGTACCGGAGGTGTAGACGATGGAGGCGAGCCGATGGGGGTCACCGCCGCTGCTGCGCATCCCGGCGCCGCTGTCCGGCAGCCACTGCCCGAGCATCCGCAGCCGGGGATCACCGTCCTCCTCCTGGGCGTGTCCGGAATCGGCGATCAGCACCCGCTGCAGACCTCGGTGCTCGCGCAGGGCGGGGGCGAGGCGGCGCCAGCGCCCCAGGTCCTGAACCAGCAGGAGCTTCACGTCGGCATCGCGCAGGATATAGGCGATATTGTCGGGCCGGTCATCGGTATAGAGCGGCACCACGACCAGTCCCAGCCCCAGGCAGGCCTGATCGAACATCACCCACTGGGGGCAGTTGCGCAGTTGCAGCGCCACCCGGTCGCCCGGGCGCAGCCCCTCACCGGCCAGCGCCGCCTGCCAGCGCGCCACCCACTCGCCCATCTCGCGCCAGCTGTAGCTGACCCAGCGCCCGGCACCCCGCTCATAGGCGCGGTACGCCTCACGCTCAGGCGACCGGGCCAGGCGCCGCGCGAACAGCCCGGAGAGGGTCCCCGCCTGCTCCACCGTAATCAGATCTTCCGTCCGGCCTTGCAATTTTTTCCCCATCCGCATGCCAACCATCGGGCTAGTTTAGTGTAGAATCCCCCACGAATACATCATCCGTACGCAACTGGATTCACCATGCAGATCTACATCAACGGCCAGCGGCGCGAGGTCCCAGACGCCTGCACCATGCAGACGCTGGTGAACCTGCTGGCGCTGGGCGAACAGCGTTACGCCGTGGAGGTGAACGAAGAGCTCGTGCCCCGCAGCCAGTTCGAGCACCACTGCCTGGCCCCTGATGACCAGGTCGAGATCGTCAACGCCATCGGGGGCGGCTGAGGGCCATACCGGCACGACGGTCGGGGCCGGCGACACTCAACACGCGCAGATTTTCCGGGGACCAAAGATTATGTCCAACCAGAATCAAGACACCTTCAGCGTCGCCGGCAGGCAATTCCATTCGCGCCTGCTGGTCGGCACCGGCAAGTACAGGGATATGGAGGAGACCCGCCAGGCGGTGGAGGCCAGCGGCGCCGAGGTGGTCACCATCGCCGTGCGCCGCACCAACATCGGCCAGAACGCCGATGAGCCGAACATCCTTGAGATCCTGCCCCCGGACCGCTACACCATTCTCCCCAACACCGCAGGCTGCTACGACGCGAAGACGGCGGTACGCACCTGCCGACTGGCCCGCGAACTGCTCGACGGACATAACCTGGTCAAACTGGAGGTGCTGGGCGACGAGAAGACCCTGTTCCCGGATGTGATCCAGACCATGGCCGCCGCCGAGGAGCTGATCAAGGACGGCTTCGAGATCATGGTCTATACCAATGACGACCCGATCATCGCCCGCGAGCTGGAGGCGATGGGCTGCGTCGCCGTGATGCCCCTGGCCGGCCCCATCGGCTCGGGGCTGGGCATCCGCAACAAGCTCAACATCCTGACCATCGTGGAGAACGCCAAGGTGCCGATCCTGGTCGATGCCGGCGTCGGCACCGCCTCGGACGCCGCGGTGGCGATGGAACTCGGTTGCGACGGGGTGTTGATGAACACCGCCATCGCCGCCGCCCAAAACCCGGTGCTCATGGCCTCGGCCATGCGCAAGGCGATCGAGGCCGGGCGCGAGGCCTTCCTGGCCGGGCGCATGCCCGCCAAGCGCTACGCCTCCGCCTCCTCGCCGGTGGACGGACTGTTCTTCTGACACCCACGGTGCCGATACCCGTGGCGGCGCACGCCGGAGATCCCCGCCGTTCACGGCCCCTGCCATGACCGGGCAAACGCCGCACCACCGCCGCGTGCGCAGCTACGTACTGCGCGAGGGGCGCCTGACCGCCGGCCAGCAGCGGGCGTTCGAGACCCTCTGGCCGCGATTCGGCGTCCCCTACACGGGCGGGCCCCTCGATCTGCCGTCGATCTTCGGCAACCGCCAGCCGGTGTATATGGAGATCGGCTTCGGCAACGGCGCCTCCCTGGCCCGCATGGCCCACGCCAACCCGGAAAACAACTATCTGGGGGTCGAGGTGCACCGTCCCGGCGTCGGGCACCTGTTGCTGCGCATCGAGGAGCTCAAGAGTGTCGCTACCTCGTGAAAGATTTTGGGACATCCCAGTCCCCAAAATCGACTCGCCAACGCGACAGCCGTTACTGCCCCGACCGTCCTGCGCTCATCACGACTCCGTCCCGCACATTGCAGCAAAGCTGCTCGTGCGCAACTCCGTCATGATGACCACAATGACTCTACGGCGTGTCGAATGCGCTATTTGTATGCCCTACGTCACTCCCTATCGGTCGTAACTGCGGCCATACAACCGCGCCTACGCCTATCGGGGACTAACCGCCTTCGCTTCGCTCTCCATGGCGGTTAGCGGGGGCTGGAGAACCTGCGGGTGATGCGTCACGACGCGGTGGAGGTGTTGCAGGCGGGTATCGCCGACCACGCCCTCGACGGGGTGTTCCTGTTCTTCCCCGATCCATGGCACAAGAAACGTCACCACAAGCGGCGCATTCTTCAGGAGCCGTTCATTCACCTGCTGGGACGCAAAATCCGCAGCGGTGGCCTGTTCCACGCCGCCACCGACTGGGAGGAGTACGCCCGGCACATGCTCGCCGAGCTGAGCGGGGCCGAGGCCCTGTTCGAAAACCGCGCCGGGGCGGGCCGCTTCACCCCGCGCCCCGCCTATCGCCCCCTGACCAAATTCGAGCAGCGCGGGCAGCGCCTCGGCCATGGGGTGTGGGATCTGGTCTTTACCCGCCGCTGAGCACCCCATGCACGGACTCACCCTGGCACACTTCCAGAGCCCCGGACTCGCCCCCATCGACCTGAGCCTGGAGCCTGGACGCTGCCTGGCCGTCAGCGGCCCCTCGGGCAGCGGCAAGACCCGGCTGCTGCGCGCCATCGCCGACCTCGACCCGTGCCCCGGCGAGGTGCGTCTCGACGGCAGCGCGCGCGACGACCTGCCGACCACCCAGTGGCGGCGCCAGGTCGGCTACCTCCCGGCCGAGAGCCACTGGTGGAGGGCGCGGGTCGGCGACCACTTCTCACCATCGCCCCACGACCTGCTGCACGCCCTGGGCCTGGAGCCGGCCTGCCTCGACTGGGAGGTCGCGCGTCTCTCCAGCGGCGAGCGCCAGCGCCTGGCCCTGGCACGGCTGCTGGCCAACCGCCCCCGGGTGCTGCTGCTAGATGAGCCGACCGCCAACCTGGACCAGCTCAATATCGAGCGGGTGGAGCGGCTGATCGGCGGGATACGCGAAACACACGCCACCGCCGTACTCTGGGTCAGCCACGATCCCGCCCAACGCCGCCGGGTCGCGTCGCGCGGACTGGAGATCCGCAACGGACAGCTGGAGCCGGAAATATGGAGCTGATCCGACTCACCCCCCAGGACCTGACCGTGGCGGCGTCCCTGGTCCTGCTCACCGCCGCCCTCTCCTGGCGCCTGCGCCTGGGGGTGGAGGGGCGCCTGGTGTGGGCTGCCGCCCGCAGTATCGTGCAGTTGCTGCTGCTGGGAGTGGTGTTGAAGACCCTGTTCGCCCAAGCCAACCCGCTGCTGATCGGGCTGCTGGCACTGTTTATGCTTGCGGTGGCCGGCTACGAGGTGATGGCACGCCAGCAGCGGCGCTTCGGCGGCGCCTGGGGCATCGGTATCGGCACCTTGTCGATGTTCGTCTCCTCGTTCAGCCTTACCCTGCTGGCCACCCGGCTGGTGATCGGCATCGAGCCCTGGTATACCCCCCAGTACCTGATCCCGCTGCTCGGCATGCTGCTTGGGAACACCATGTCCGGGGTCGCGCTGGCGCTCAACAACCTGACCGAGAACGCCGTCAGGCAGCGCGGCGAGATCGAGGCGCGGCTGATCCTGGGCCACGGCTGGGAGTGCGCCATCGAGGAGATCCGCCGCACCGCCCTGCGCACCGGGCTGATTCCGATCATCAACGCCATGGCCGCCGCCGGCGTGGTCAGTCTGCCCGGGATGATGACCGGCCAGATCCTGGCCGGCAGCCCACCGCTGGACGCCGCCATGTACCAGATCATGATCATGCTGCTGATCGCCGTCGGCACCAGCCTCGGCGCCATCGTGGCGGTGTGGATCGCCTCGCGCAGGCTGTTCGACGAACGCCAGCGCCTGCGCCTGGATCGGCTCGACTGACCCGCCTCGCGCCCCTGGCGAGGCGCATCCTCAAGGAGAGCGGCCGGGTGTCTGGTGGCTCCGCGCTTCAGCCCGACAGCCCCCTGGCCCGGGGCCTTCTCAACCCCCGCGCACCCGCAGCAGTTTCAACACCAGGACGACGAACGGTGTGCCGTGCAGCAGCAGATCCAAGATATCGATGGGACGGCTCAGGGTACCGTCGGCCAGCATCTTGAGCTTCTCCCAGACATGGGGCTCGGGAACAAACGGAGCCAACCCCAGAAACAGCGCCGCCATCACCACGAAGGGCATCGGCAGCTCATCCAGCCAGTTCATATTCATCTACACAAACTCCACCGCCAAGCCGCTCAGCTCATGGTACAGGGCCGCGTCGCTGGCACTGAAACAGCAGGCGGCAATCTCTTCGAAATCATTCACGGCCTCACCCATCGCCCCCAGGGCGATGCGCGCCGCCTCGTGCTTGGGGTAACCGTACACACCGGTGCTGATGGCCGGAAAGGCGATGCGCCCCAGCCCCTCCCGCCGCGCAAGCGTCAGGCAGTTTTCGTAGCAGCTCCGCAGCAGGTGCGTCTCTCCCTCCCCGCCGCCCCGCCACACCGGACCCACGGTGTGGATCACCCGTCGCGCCGGGAGATCAAACCCGGGGGTGATGCGCGCCTCGCCGGGCGGACAACCACCCAGTTCACGGCAGAAGGCCAACAGCCTGGGACCCGCCGCCCGGTGGATCGCCCCATCCACCCCGCCCCCGCCGAGCAGGCTGGGGTTGGCGGCGTTGACGATGGCATCCACCGCGAGCCGGGTGATGTCACCCTGCAGAATTCGGATCACCCCCATGGCACCCCTCCCCGGCACCTCGACCGCGCGAGGGCGCCATTATAACACCCTCCATGGCGAATTTTTTCAGGCCTGCCCCACAGTAGCGAACCCGGATTGTTGGTACGTCCCGGTGCAAAAACGGGCGGCGCACACCCGCCTCCGGGTGCATTTTTTTGAGCGGAAAACTTGTGCCTGCCGAAAAATGCGGGATAGGATGCACGCTTTCGACTGTACGGTTCACGCGACGCGATTCACCATGCCCACCCTTTTGACCCTGCTCCTGTTTGGCGCCCTGATCTGGTTCTGGCTGGACAGCGCCCGCGCCCGCGAACTGGCGGTGGGTATCTGCGGCGAAAGTTGTCAGCGAGAGGGATTGCAGTTTCTCGACCAGACCGTGGTGCTGAAACGCCTGGGCCTGCGCTGGACGAACCAGGGGGTGCGTCTGCGCCGGACATTCCAGTTCGACTACAGCGAACAGGGAGACGAGCGCCACAGCGGACAGATCGTCCTGGTCGGCATCCACCTGGAGGTGCTGCGCTTCGAACCGCGCCCCCCCAGGGACGACACCGCTTCCCGGGATCCCCGCCCGGACAATGTCATCCCGCTGCGGCATCGCCCGTCCCGGGAGCGGGAGGAGTAGAGGGCTCGAAGGGACGGCGGCGCCAGGCGGGATTACTTCACCACCTTGAGCGAGGGACGCTCGCGCGGCGGCTGCGGATCGGGATCACCGTCCGGCCCCTCGTCGCTATCCTCCGGGATGTCATCGGGAAACAGCATGCCGTGCCCGTTTTCCCGTGCGTAGATCCCGAGTACCGCCCCGGGGGGCACGAAGATATCCATCGGGGAACCGCCGAAACGCGCATTGAAGTGGATCAGATCGTTACCCAGCTCCAGCCCGCGCACCGCCGAGGGGCTGATATTCAGGACCATCCGCCCCTCCTCGGCAAAACCCTCCGGCACGCGCACACCGGCATGCTCCACATCCACCAGCAGGTGAGGGGTCAGGTCGTTGTCCAGCAGCCACTCGTAGAGGGCCCGGATCAGATAGGGCCGGTTGGAACTGAGCGCGGCCATGGCTGGGCTACTCGCGCATCTCCCGCTCCGCCTCGGTCAGGCTCTCCTTGAAGGAGGGCCGTTCGAACAGGCGGCTGGCGTAGGCGAGCACCGGTTTCGCGGAGGGGGGCAGCTCGACACCCAGCGCGGGCAGGCGCCACAACATCGGGGCGATGGAACAGTCCACCAGCGACAGATCGTCGCTCATGAAATAGGGCATGGCATCGAAGATCGGAGCGGAGGCGGTGAGGCTCTCGCGCAACTCCTTGCGCGCCTTGGTCGCCGCCTTTCCACCGGCCAGGATCTCATCCATCTTGCTGTACCAGTCCTGGTCCACCCGGTGCATGTAGAGCCGGGAGGCGGCCCGCGACACGGGATCGACCGGCAGCAGGGGGGGATGGGGAAAACGCTCGTCGAGATACTCCATGATGATGCGCGACTCGTAGAGGGTCAGATCGCGGTCCACCAGGGTGGGCAGTGTGCCATAAGGGTTGAGATCCATGATGTCTTCCGCGATGTTCTCCGGATCGACATCCATGATCTCCACCGTGATACTCTTTTCGGCGAGGACCATGCGGACACGGTGGCTGTAGGGGCTCTTGGCGTCCGAGTACATGGTCATCACTGATCGCTTGTTTGCAACAACCGCCATCTATTTACTCCAGGGTATCTTGCTGAAACCGTTTGTGAACCCGCGGGCGGGAGATCCGGCGCGCAGAGGCAAAGAGGCGCACAGTATACAACAACTGCGCCGCCCCGTGTTGCGGGCGGCGCCCGCCGCAGCTCACACCGGGTTGGGGATGTCGATGAAACGGTGCTCCAGGGCGAAACGCCCGGCCAAGTGCTCACCCAGGGCCCGCACCCCGGCCCGCTCGGTGGCGTGATGCCCGGCGCCGTAGAAGTGCACCCCCAGCTCCCGGGCCAGGTGGGCGGTCTGCTCCGAGACCTCGCCGCTGATGAAGGCATCGAGGCCCGCGGCCGCGGCCCGTTCCATATAGCCCTGGGCGGCCCCACTGCACCAGCCGATGCGCCGCAACGGCCCCTCCCGACCGGAGGGCAGGTGCAGCGGCCTGCGTCCCAGCGCGACATGCAACTGCTCGGCCAGGTCATCGGGGCCGAGCGGCGCGCCAAGCTCCGCCGCCCACACCAGGGGCTCGGTCGGATCCAGGGGCGCGCCATCCAGATCGAGCAGTTCGCCGAGCTGACGGTTATTGCCAAAGCGGGGGTGGGCGTCCAGGGGCAGGTGGTAGGCGAGGAGGCTGATGCCGGCCTGAATCAGGGTGCGCACACGCCGCCCCTTGATGCCGGTCAGCGTCTGCCCCTCCCCTTTCCAGAAGTAGCCATGGTGCACCAGCAGCAGGTCCGCCCCGGCCACTGCCGCCGCGTCCACCAGTGCCTGGGAGGCGCTGACGCCACTGACCACGCGCCGTACCGATTCCCGGCCCGCGTCCACCTGCAATCCGTTCGGGCAGTAGTCCTCGCAGGTCTCCACCTCCAGCAGGCCGTTGCAGTAGCGCTCGATCTCATACAGGGAAACCACCGCCTTGCCTCCTGGATATGTACAACACAGCGCGGGAGCCCACACCGCTCCTATTCGGAATAGACCTTATAGCATGCGTCCGGGGCTCTTTTCGCCTGGTACATCGCCATATCAGCCCGGTGGATCAGGGTATCCCGGTCCTTACCATGCTCCGGATAGAGCGAGACGCCGATGCTGAGCCCGATCTCCAGCGACATCCCCTCCACATCGAACGGTTCGGTCACACTGCGCTGAACCTTGTCGATCACTCTTTGGTAATCATCGCTACCGTGAATGTCGGACATCACCACCACGAACTCGTCTCCACCGATGCGCCCAACGGTATCCGACTGGCGCACCGCCCTCTTCAGCCGATCCGCGACCCCGGTCAGTATCTGATCGCCGATCCGGTGCCCGAGCTCATCGTTAATGGGCTTGAACTTGTTCAGATCCATGAACAGAATGGCCACGCCGCTGCGGTTCCTGATGGCCCGCTCAATCGCCATCTCGACCCGGTCGCGGATCAGACGCAGGATCGGCAACCCGGTCAGGGTATCGTGGTTGGCGAGAAAGCGGATCCGCTCCTCCGCCTTTTTGCGCTCGCTGATGTCCAGGGTGGTACCCCGGTAGCCCTTGAAGCGCCCCTGGCTGTCGAACACCGGCTTGCCGCTGCGCTGGAAGATCCGCACCTCGCCGTTGCGCAGGGAGTAGGGATATTCAAAATCGCGAAACGGCTCCTGGCGCTCCAGCATCTGCCGGTGATCCTCCACCCCACGCCGGCTCGCCTCGTCCAGTCCGGGACACACCTCGACCAGGTCCCGGCCGACCAGCTCCGCGGCATCGACCCCCAGAAACTGACTGACATTGCTCGACAGATAGGTAATGCGCAACGCCTCGTCAGTCTCCCAGAACCAGTCCGAGGCGATATCGGCAAAGTCTCTCAGCCGCGCCTCGCTCTCGCGCAGTTTCTGCTCGGCCTCCCTGCGCTGGGCGATCTCGTCGGAGAGCAGCTGATTGGAGCGCAGCACGCTCTTCTTGCTCGAATCGATCTCATAGATGGTCTTGGTCAGCAGCTGCGCCTTGACATGGGCCAGATAACTGGCGCAGCGCATGTAGAAGGCCTTTTCGATCAGGTTGCGGTTGCTGTTGGCCACCTCGTTGACATGGTTTGCCCCCGCCTTGTGAAACTGCATCGTCATCTCCTCAGATATCCATCAGATCAATACCGCAGGGGAGCGATTTGAGATGCTCGATCGCCACCCCCGCTAACCGCCATGGAGAGCGAAGCGAAGGCGGTTAGTCCCCGATAGGCGTAGGCGCGGTTGTATGGCCGCAGTTACGACCGATAGGGAGTGACGTAGGGCATACAAATAGCGCATCCGACACGCCGTAGAGTCATTGTGGTCATCATGACGGAGTTGCGCACGAGCAGCTTTGCTGCAATGTGCGGGACGGAGTCGTGATGAGCGCAGGACGGTCGGGGCAGTAACGGCTGTCGCGTTGGCGAGTCGATTTTGGGGACTGGGATGTCCCAAAATCTTTCACGAGGTAGCGACACTCTTGGACATCGTCATCCTCGATGATCGATCCGTGCTGGGGGAGGATGCGCTTGATATCGTACTTGGAAAGCCGCTCCATGGCGTGACGCAACACCGAGTTGGCGGGCATGTAAGCCTGGTGAAAGCTGTCCATGTTTCGCGGAAAGCTCTCCGGCACGAACAGCGACTCGTCATCGGAGATGGCGCCGAACAGATCGCCGCTGACCAGGGTGTTGGTCTTGGCGTCGAAGGTGGCGATCGCCCCCGGAGAGTGCAGAAAGGGGAGGTAGATAAACTCCAGCTCGCGGCCGCTCTTCAGGGTGTAGCGATAATCGTGCTGATCGACCGCGTAGAACTCCGAACGCAGGCCGAGGTGCTCAATCAGCCGCACCGTGTTCAGATGAGCGGCGATCTTCAGATCGTCCCTGTCGATCACATCCTCCAGCACCGCCAGGTTGCCGCACACATCCGGATCCTGGTGGGAGACCACAACGAGTGAAATCGTCTCGGGCGGAATCACGTCAATGACCTTGCGCATCACCACCGGAAAATCGGGAATCGAACCGGGATCGAACAGCACCACATCCTCGCCCCGGCTGTCGATCAGCAGATACGGCAAGAGTGTCGCTACCTCGTGAAAGATTTTGGGACATCCCAGTCCCCAAAATCGACTCGCCAACGCGACAGCCGTTACTGCCCCGACCGTCCTGCGCTCATCACGACTCCGTCCCGCACATTGCAGCAAAGCTGCTCGTGCGCAACTCCGTCATGATGACCACAATGACTCTACGGCGTGTCGGATGCGCTATTTGTATGCCCTACGTCACTCCCTATCGGTCGTAACTGCGGCCATACAACCGCGCCTACGCCTATCGGGGACTAACCGCCTTCGCTTCGCTCTCCATGGCGGTTAGCGAGAGGTGAAGCGGCGCAATCCCTCAGGAGAGCCGGATGAAGTGCTGCCGGTAGTGACGCAACTCGTCGATCGACTCCCGGATATCCTCCAGCGCCAGGTGCTGGCCGGTCTTGACCAGACGCTCCACCACCTCCGGCGCCCAGCGCCGGGCCAGCTCCTTGAGGGTGCTGACATCAAGGTTGCGGTAGTGAAAGTAGGCCTCAAGATCCGGCATCCAGCGTGCCAGGAAGCGGCGATCCTGGCAGATACTGTTGCCGCAGATCGGGGAGACGCCCGGCGCCACGTGGTGACGCAGGAAATCGATGGTCTCGCGCTCGGCGCCGGCCGGGGTGTGGGCGCTGGCCCTGACCCGGTCGATCAGGCCGGACGCGCCGTGGTGTCGGGTATTCCACTCATCCATGGCATCGAGCACCGTATCCGGCTGGTGGATGGCGATCACCGGCCCCTCGGCGAGAATCTCCAGGCCGGCGTCGGTGACGATGGTGGCGATCTCGATGATCCGGTCGTTCTGGGGATCGAGCCCGGTCATCTCAAGATCGATCCAGATCAGGTTGTCTGCTTCCTGTGGCATGCCTCCACCTGCGCTCTCTCTAGTCTGCCGATTATCTGGAGTGGCATTCTAGCAGAGTCCACCGAGAGCCTGTATCCTTGACCCCCATGCCATATCCGACCATCCTGTTTCTCGCCGCCCTGGGGCTCGGCCTGATCCTCGAACTGTGGCTCCTGCAACGCCACCGCGCCCATATCCTGATGCATCGCGAGCGGGTACCCGACGCCTTCGCCAACCGGGTTTCCCCCGAAGAGCACCGCAAGGCGGCGGACTACTCGGGAGCCAAGATCGCGCTGCACCGCATCGACCTGCTGATCAGTGCCCTGGTGCTGCTGGCCTGGACCCTGGGTGGCGGCATCGAGCGGCTCAACGCCCCCTGGGCGGCCACGCCCTGGGGGGAGCTGGCGGCGGGGATCGGGCTCATCATCTCTTTCTCCCTGATCAACGGACTCATCGGCCTGCCGTCGCAGATCTACCAGACCTTCGTCATTGAGGAGCGCTTCGGCTTCAACCGCACCACCCCCGCCCGCTTCTTCAAGGACCTACTGCTGCAGACACTGCTCGGCCTGCTCCTGGGGATCCCCCTGCTCGGCGCCATTCTGTGGCTGATGGGTGCCGCGGGGACCTACTGGTGGCTCGCCGCCTGGGGGGTGTGGATCGCCTTCATGCTGTTCATCTCCTGGATCTTTCCCACCGTCCTGGCCCCCCTGTTCAACAAATTCACGCCACTGGAGCAGGGCCCGCTGCGCGAGCGCGTGGAGGGACTGCTGGAGCGCTGCGGCTTCGCCAGCAAGGGGATCTTCGTCATGGATGGCTCCCGGCGCTCGGGACACGGCAACGCCTACTTCACCGGCTTCGGCCGCAATAAGCGCATTGTCTTCTACGACACCCTGATCGAGAGCCTGGACGGGGATGAGGTGGAGGCGGTGCTGGCCCATGAACTGGGACACTTCAAGAAGCGCCACGTCCTCAAGGGACTGCTGAGCGCCGCCGCCATCACCCTGGCCGGCCTGTGGGTGCTGGGCTGGCTGAGCACCGAGGCGTGGTTCTATCAGAGTCTCGGGGTCAGCGAGGCATCGAATGCCGCCGCCCTGCTCCTGTTCATGCTCGCCGCCCCCGTGTTCACCCAATTTTTCCAGCCCCTCGGCGCCTGGTATTCACGCCACCACGAATTCGAGGCGGACGAATTCGCGGTCCGGGTGGCGGACGCGGAACCGCTGATCAGCGCCCTGGTCAAAATGTACCGTGAGAATGCCAGCACACTGACGCCCGACCCGCTCTATTCGGCGTTTCATGACAGCCACCCGCCGGCGCCTGTACGCATCGCTCATCTCTCATCTACAATCAGCTAGCCCGGATCACGCACCGGAGAGAACCGCGTGTGAATTGACAAAACCCGTGCACCTGGCGAAACGGATCGCCCGGTGATCGACGCGGGCTGGTCACAGCCACCAGGAACCGAGACAGATGAAGCCACTACGCCTTGTTACCGCACTCCTCGCCTGCATGCTGACGACGGTCCGGGCCGACCCGCCCGATGCCGCCGCCGGAAGGCAACTGCTGGACGAGCACTGCTACGCCTGCCATGGAGACGAGGTCTACACCCGCCCGGACCGCCGCTTCAACACCCGCTCCAGCCTCGCCACCCAGGTGCAGCGCTGCCAGCTGGCGCAGAACCTTCAGTGGTTCGACGAAGATGTAGAGAACGTCACCGAATACCTCAGCGACCGTTTCTATCACTTCGGAAAGTAAGGGGCGAATGGCCAGACGCAAGCTGACCCAGCGCCAGCGCGAGCGCATCGGAGCGATCCAGGATCGACGGCGGCGCAAGCTCCAGGAGCGGGCCGAACAGGTGCTGGAAGAGAGCGACACCAGAGCCCCCCGCCCCGGACTCGTCATCACCCGCCATGGTCAGAACCTGGCCGTGGAGGAGCAGCACGGCGGGCTGATCCACTGCCTGTTTCGCCAGAATATCGGTCATGTGGTCTGCGGCGACCGTGTGGTCTGGCAGCCCACCACGCCCGGCGAGGGGGTGGTAACCGCTATCATGGAGCGCACCACTGCCCTGGTGCGCCCCAATTTCAGCGGTGAGGAGAAACCCCTGGCGGCCAACATCAGTCAGCTGGTGGTGGTATTGGCCCCGGAGCCGGGCCCCAGCCGCTACCTGATCGATCAGTACCTGGTGGCTGCGGAAAACATCGGCGTGGGCGCGGTGCTCGCCCTCAACAAGCGCGACCTGCTTGACCCGCAGGCGCAAAGGCGCTTTCTGAGCGCATTCGGCGACTATGCCCATATCGGCTACCCGCTGGTGCAGATCAGCGCCAGGGAGGCCGCCGGCCTCACCCCCCTTCACCAACTGCTGCACGACCACACCAGTATCCTGGTGGGCCAGTCAGGAGTCGGCAAATCCTCGCTGATCAACGCCCTACTGCCCGACCTCAACCTGCAGGTGGGGCGTCTCAGCCGGGCCTCGCGCCTGGGGCGCCACACCACCTCCGCCACCTCCCTCTACCACCTGCCCGGCGGGGGGCGCCTGATCGACTCTCCCGGGGTGCGCAGCTTCCGCTTCGGCCGCATCACACGCGCGCAACTGGAGGCGGGTTTCAGGGAGTTCACACCCTATCTGGGTCACTGCCGCTTCAGCGACTGCGCCCATGACCGGGAGCCCGGCTGCGCCCTGCGCGCGGCGCTCGACACCGGCGCCATCCACCACCAGCGGCTGCACAACTTTCTGCACATGGCGGAGAAACTGCTCCCGGACCGCTGAACTCCGCCCGGCGCCGAGCCTGCGTCCTTCAAGTTTTGTCCGCGAGGGCCGATACAGCGCTTAGCGCGATCCCGACAGGGCGGCGACGACCGCCATCGGGCTGGCGAATCGCATGGAAACGACAAGAGTGTCGCTACCTCGTGAAAGATTTTGGGACATCCCAGTCCCCAAAATCGACTCGCCAACGCGACAGCCGTTACTGCCCCGACCGTCCTGCGCTCATCACGACTCCGTCCCGCACATTG
>PQCP01000125.1 GCA_003062205.1 Candidatus Sedimenticola endophacoides | reverse complement strand
GGCGCTCTGACCCACCCGAGCAGCAACATCGCCGACTTCTACCGCGAGCTCGGCGACCTGTTCGGCGTCGAGCTGCGTCCCCACAACCGCTGGGGTGGCTTCAAGGTCCTGCGCGCCCGTTGGCTGGTGAGAGTGCCCACGTAATCTGATGTGGTGATCATCTGATTATTTGATGGCAGTAAACACAACGGCCGATGACCTGTCTTAGGGCATCGGCCGTTGTCGTTATGGCGTTGTCCTTGTTCGCAACTGCTCCTCTTCCTCCTTGCGTGTGGCGCGGTGGATTTGGTCGTAGTAGCGGTTCTCGAAGGCGTTGGTGAGTTCGTACAGGAAGTCCAAGAGTGTCGCTACCTCGTGAAAGATTTTGGGACATCCCAGTCCCCAAAATCGACTCGCCAACGCGACAGCCGTTACTGCCCCGACCGTCCTGCGCTCATCACGACTCCGTCCCGCACATTGCAGCAAAGCTGCTCGTGCGCAACTCCGTCATGATGACCACAATGACTCTACGGCGTGTCGGATGCGCTATTTGTATGCCCTACGTCACTCCCTATCGGTCGTAACTGCGGCCATACAACCGCGCCTACGCCTATCGGGGACTAACCGCCTTCGCTTCGCTCTCCATGGCGGTTAGGGTGAGAATGATCTGCGCATGACCAAGGTACAGCAAAAAATATCTGGTTGCTTCCGATCCATGGAGGGAGCGAAGATCTTCTGTCGAGTTCGCAGCTACCTGTCAACTTGCCGTAAGCAGGGCGTCTCAGCCACAGAAGCATTGGCATTGCTTTTTCAAGGCAAGAATCCAGACTTCATGGAATTGGATAAAGCCTGATGTGGCTAATCATGGCAAAATGAGCTGAATAGTTACGCGTGCACAAGGAGCTGGACGCCACCCCAATGCGTCGTTATCTGGACGAGCGCTCGGTGGGGCGGCCCGCCCCCGACAGCGCCAGCTTGCGCGGCGCCTTCCGCCGCATCGAAGACCGGCGCCTGCGCCGCTCCGACGGCACCCTCTCCCTGAGCGGCAAGCGCTACGAGGTTCCCGAGCGCTATCGTCATCTCGAGCGCCCTCTCATCGCCTATGCCCGCTGGGACCTGACTCAGCTCGAGCTGCTTGATCCGCATACCCGAGCGCCGCTTTGTCCCCTCTATCCCCCGCTAACCGCCATGGAGAGCGAAGCGAAGGCGGTTAGTCCCCGATAGGCGTAGGCGCGGTTGTATGGCCGCAGTTACGACCGATAGGGAGTGACGTAGGGCATACAAATAGCGCATCCGACACGCCGTAGAGTCATTGTGGTCATCATGACGGAGTTGCGCACGAGCAGCTTTGCTGCAATGTGCGGGACGGAGTCGTGATGAGCGCAGGACGGTCGGGGCAGTAACGGCTGTCGCGTTGGCGAGTCGATTTTGGGGACTGGGATGTCCCAAAATCTTTCACGAGGTAGCGACACTCTTGAATAAATGTGTCCTGTGTGAATCTCCGCTATGTTTTAGTCACGTTGGTCTTGAAAATATCTGGTTGCTTCCGATCCATGGAGGGAGCGAAGATCTTCTGTCGAGTTCGCAGCTACCTGTCAACTTGCCGTAAGCAGGGCGTCTCAGCCACAGAAGCATTGGCATTGCTTTTTCAAGGCAAGAATCCAGACTTCATGGAATTGGATAAAGCCTGATGTGGCTAATCATGGCAAAATGAGCTGAATAGTTACGCGTGCACAAGGAGCTGGACGCCACCCCAATGCGTCGTTATCTGGACGAGCGCTCGGTGGGGCGGCCCGCCCCCGACAGCGCCAGCTTGCGCGGCGCCTTCCGCCGCATCGAAGACCGGCGCCTGCGCCGCTCCGACGGCACCCTCTCCCTGAGCGGCAAGCGCTACGAGGTTCCCGAGCGCTATCGTCATCTCGAGCGCCCTCTCATCGCCTATGCCCGCTGGGACCTGACTCAGCTCGAGCTGCTTGATCCGCATACCCGAGCGCCGCTTTGTCCCCTCTATCCCCCGCTAACCGCCATGGAGAGCGAAGCGAAGGCGGTTAGTCCCCGATAGGCGTAGGCGCGGTTGTATGGCCGCAGTTACGACCGATAGGGAGTGACGTAGGGCATACAAATAGCGCATCCGACACGCCGTAGAGTCATTGTGGTCATCATGACGGAGTTGCGCACGAGCAGCTTTGCTGCAATGTGCGGGACGGAGTCGTGATGAGCGCAGGACGGTCGGGGCAGTAACGGCTGTCGCGTTGGCGAGTCGATTTTGGGGACTGGGATGTCCCAAAATCTTTCACGAGGTAGCGACACTCTTGAATAAATGTGTCCTGTGTGAATCTCCGCTATGTTTTAGTCACGTTGGTCTTGAAAATATCTGGTTGCTTCCGATCCATGGAGGGAGCGAAGATCTTCTGTCGAGTTCGCAGCTACCTGTCAACTTGCCGTAAGCAGGGCGTCTCAGCCACAGAAGCATTGGCATTGCTTTTTCAAGGCAAGAATCCAGACTTCATGGAATTGGATAAAGCCTGATGTGGCTAATCATGGCAAAATGAGCTGAATAGTTACGCGTGCACAAGGAGCTGGACGCCACCCCAATGCGTCGTTATCTGGACGAGCGCTCGGTGGGGCGGCCCGCCCCCGACAGCGCCAGCTTGCGCGGCGCCTTCCGCCGCATCGAAGACCGGCGCCTGCGCCGCTCCGACGGCACCCTCTCCCTGAGCGGCAAGCGCTACGAGGTTCCCGAGCGCTATCGTCATCTCGAGCGCCCTCTCATCGCCTATGCCCGCTGGGACCTGACTCAGCTCGAGCTGCTTGATCCGCATACCCGAGCGCCGCTTTGTCCCCTCTATCCCCCGCTAACCGCCATGGAGAGCGAAGCGAAGGCGGTTAGTCCCCGATAGGCGTAGGCGCGGTTGTATGGCCGCAGTTACGACCGATAGGGAGTGACGTAGGGCATACAAATAGCGCATCCGACACGCCGTAGAGTCATTGTGGTCATCATGACGGAGTTGCGCACGAGCAGCTTTGCTGCAATGTGCGGGACGGAGTCGTGATGAGCGCAGGACGGTCGGGGCAGTAACGGCTGTCGCGTTGGCGAGTCGATTTTGGGGACTGGGATGTCCCAAAATCTTTCACGAGGTAGCGACACTCTTGAATAAATGTGTCCTGTGTGAATCTCCGCTATGTTTTAGTCACGTTGGTCTTGAAAATATCTGGTTGCTTCCGATCCATGGAGGGAGCGAAGATCTTCTGTCGAGTTCGCAGCTACCTGTCAACTTGCCGTAAGCAGGGCGTCTCAGCCACAGAAGCATTGGCATTGCTTTTTCAAGGCAAGAATCCAGACTTCATGGAATTGGATAAAGCCTGATGTGGCTAATCATGGCAAAATGAGCTGAATAGTTACGTAGCGGTTTAGTTCAACAGCTGATTACCACGCTGGCACCAAAACTGAATTACCCCGCTGGCACCAAAGTTGACTTACCCCGCCATTTGTTCTATTGTCGTTCTCCATGGACCTTTTGAATGAAGGAGAGCACTCATGGAGCCGAGTAGCGCATCCAGGGGTTGCTGTGTCGCTTGATTCCGGCAGGAGCACATCAAGCTTACCAAGCCATTCCGTGTCCCGGTAATATTGCTTTCCCGGCGGCACAGCCATGTGATTTTCGACTGGGATTACTGATGCGCCGGAGCGTTGCCGCCGGGTAACGATCCACCGGGTTGGGAAGGTATATAGGTGATGATGGCTAAGGCGCGCGGGGCTCGATAGGTGCCTCCTGTCGAAACGCTGCCTGTGTGGCGTCGCAGCCTCCCCGCCTCCATGCAGGCCTCGGACTACTCCCCCGGCACGGTGAAGAGCCACCTGAAAGGGTTCAACCGGTTCCTTCGATTTCATAAAACACGCTCCCGTATCCTTGCCTTGAGCGGGCTGCAGCCTCTTTTTTAGAGTATTTCGCCATGCGGCGCAACACATACCACCCACACATTGACTATTGACGCAGACAGACAGACGCCCGTCCTCTCCATTTGCCTCCACCCTTTGGTCCTTTGGATTGGCCCATCTTTATGGATTCATCGAGTCCGCCGCCCCCACTCCGCGCGCAAACCCACATCACCCATCCGACAAAACGGAGCATCGAGAAGCGCAACGGCGCTGAACCGGCAACCACGCCATCAGTTCTCCCAGTGCGGTGGATTCGGTCAGATAGGCGACCTCTCCGGCGATGGCCCGCCGCTGGGTCTCCCCCAGCAGCCGCTGTGTGGACCAGCGCCCGATGCCCGGACGCCCCTCCGGCGGAGGGATCGAGACATAGCCCCACATGTGCTGGACCGCATTGCGGATTCCCCCCGGCGCCGGTCGCCGACGCAGCTGCTCGGTGAGAAGTTGCGCCAGCCGCGCGAACTCCAGCTCCCCAGCCGACACCGCGCGTCCGATGCTTCGGTAGAGGCCCGGATCGCGGGACAGCACCGAATATTTGTGCTGCCGCCACAACTGCTGGGGGTCGCCTGGCAGGGGGATCCGCCCCCCCGGACGGTCCCGGTATTTTTCGCCCAACAGGGTGAACTGGCGGTCCGGTGGGTCGATATAGTCCCCGGGCCAGACGTTCGGGTTGGAGCGCAGCGGCACCGGCGAGCGCTCCCGGTACCCCCGCAGTGCCATCTCACAGGCCAACTGCCGGTGGCGCATCCACAGCGCCCAGCCATGGCGATTCCAGCGCAGGGTCTCGGGGTGGCGGGCATAACCACGCTTCCCATGGCGAATGACCGACACGATCCCGTGCAGCTCCCGGTGCTCCCCGAGCAGGCTCTGACGGTTCAGGTAGCCGGGATCGATATCCCACACCCTCATCGGCCAATACCGCCGGGTGACGCCATCCCCTTACTCACCATGCGCCCCGGAAAACGCCGTGAACAGACCGAGGCCGACGAACAGGGTCCCACCGAGGCGCCGCCCCAGGCGCGCCGCCCCGCCGCCGCGAAACCGCGGCGCGAGGGCTCCGGCGCCGAGAGCATAAAGGCTGTCGGTGCACGCGGCGAGGGCGACGAAGATCGCCCCGAGCAGCAGCGACTGGCCCAGGGGGGCGGCATCGGGACGCAAAAACTGCGGCAGGAAGGCGGCGAAGAAGAGTGTGGTCTTTGGGTTTAACAGCGCCACCACCAGGCCATCGCGGAATACCCGCCCGGGTGGCGGCGCCTGCACGGATTGCGCGGGTGATGCATCCGGTGCGCGCAACATGCGCAGGCCGAGATAGATCAGGTAGATCGCACCCGCGTACTTTACCGCCAGAAAGGCGTGCGTGGAGAGGGCGAACACGGCGCCGAGCCCCACCGCCGCCAGCGCTGCGTTGGCCAGGTTGCCGAGCGCGATTCCGGCCACCGAGACCAGTCCCGAACGCCGCCCCTGCACCAGGCTGCGGGTGACGATATAGAGTACCCCGGGGCCGGGACTCAGGGCGAGCAGCAGGCTGGCGAGAAAAAACGCGGAAAACAGCGGCCAGGGTGGAAACAGGTCGGACATCGGCATCACTCGGCTCCTTGCAACGCGGCGGGAGCGACGGTCGCCCCGGGTCTATTGTCATCCGCTCCGCCATGCCTGTCCACGGGCGGCACTTTCCACCTTGCGGAGTCAACGGTTATGGTTCACCCTTAGGGACAACGGCTGGCAACCCGGTGCCTCCCCCTATGACCCCCTCCAGCGCCACCGGCAGCACCATGAAACAGGCTGCCACACGATACTACCTGAGCCTGATCACCCTGCTCATCTCCCTGGTCGTCGCGTCGAGCTTTCTCGGCTTCACCTTCCGCACCAACGCCCTGTTCGACACCCTGCTGCTGGAAGAGGCCCGGGCCTTCGACAAGGAGGTGTCGCTGCTTCGCGGCTGGGTCATGGGCCACGGCGGCATCTACGTGGTCGACGGCGACCACGCCACCCGCCCCACGCGCCGGATCATCGGCCAGGGTGGCGAGGTACTCACCCAGCGCAACGCCTCAGAGGTGGTGTCGGAACTCTCCAGACTCTCCCGGGATGCCGGTATCGTCCGTTTCGGCGCCATCGCCCTCACCCCGATCAACCCCCTGAACCGGGCCGACGCCTTCGAGCGCGAGGGTTTGGAGCGACTACGCGCCGGGGCCGCCGAGGTGCACGAATACCAGGATCTGGATGGACGGCGGGTCTATCGCTATCTGTCACCGCTGCTGACCGAACGCAAATGCCTCGGCTGCCACGAAGACGGCAGCTTTCAAGCGGGGCGCGTGGACGGCGCGCTCTCCTTCATCCTGCCTGCCGACGCCATTGAAAATCAGAAGCGCCTCAACTGGATCTGGATGAGCCTCAGCGGCCTGAGCGTCATTCTGCTGATCGGCCTGATGGTCTGGGTGCTGTCGCGGCGCTTCATCCGCAAACTGTCGGAGGCCGACCGCCGTCTGGAGCAGTTGGCGGCGGAGGACATGCTTACCGGCCTTTTCAACCGGCGTTACGGCATGGAGCGGCTGGAGACCGAGTTGGCGCGCTGCCGGCGCCGCAACCACCCCCTGTCACTGGCCATGATCGATATCGACCACTTCAAGCGCATCAACGACACCCTGGGCCACATGGCGGGGGATCACGGATTGGCGCAACTGGCGGCGACCCTGCGCAGCCAGCTGCGCCGTCACGACATCGCCTTTCGCTACGGCGGAGAGGAGTTCGTACTGATCCTGCCCGAGACCGACGCCGATCAGGCGCTGCAGGGACTCGAGCGGCTGCGCGCCCGCGTCGAGGGGCTCCAGGTGCGCTCCCCCGGCCAACCCGACTACAGCCTCACCATCAGCATCGGCATCGCCCAGTGGCACCCCGCAATGTCTGGCGACACCCTGCTCGAACGGGCCGACCGGGCGCTCTACGCGGCCAAGGAGGAGGGGCGCAACCGCTGCCGCGTCCACGCCCCCTGACGACCCACAGCACCCCGGAAACAAAGATATATCTTTCGCTAACCGCCATGGAGAGCGAAGCGAAGGCGGTTAGTCCCCGATAGGCGTAGGCGCGGTTGTATGGCCGCAGTTACGACCGATAGGGAGTGACGTAGGGCATACAAATAGCGCATCCGACACGCCGTAGAGTCATTGTGGTCATCATGACGGAGTTGCGCACGAGCAGCTTTGCTGCAATGTGCGGGACGGAGTCGTGATGAGCGCAGGACGGTCGGGGCAGTAACGGCTGTCGCGTTGGCGAGTCGATTTTGGGGACTGGGATGTCCCAAAATCTTTCACGAGGTAGCGACACTCTTGTTGTTTATAGTGAATTAATTCCCTGCCACTCCCCTCTTGAACTTGCCCCTGGACGGGTCTATATAGAATGTGTCAGAGCAAATCAAGGGAGTGACGCCATGGGCAAGAGCGAGAAGAAAAGCGGCACCATCACCCCGCGCGCGGCACGGGACCTTACCCCCCTCGAAGAGATGGATCGGCTGTTCCACCAGCTCCTCTCCGGCGGCCCGATGCGACCGTTCGAGATGCGTTGGCCCGAATGGGCGCAGATGCACTCCATGGAACAGCGCATGCCACGGGTCGATGTCATCGAGCGCGAAGATCAGGTGTTGATCAAGGCGGAGATCCCCGGTATCGAAAAGGAGAATATCGACCTCTCCATCACCGAGGATCTGCTCACCATCAAGGGCGAGACCCGGCAGCGAAAGGAGGAGAAGGGTCAGTTCTACCGGGCGGAGATTCACCACGGCAGCTTCACCCGCACGGTGCGCCTGCCCTGCGCGGTACAGAGCGAACAGGCCAAGGCGAGCTTCAATAACGGCATGCTCGAAATCACCGTGCCAAAAACAGAATCGACCCGAAGGGTGAACGTCCGTATCGACTGACCCCGGACGCCACCCCGCACGGAAAAGCACGACATCACCAGGAGGCCAAGATGTTTGATCGAATGAACCCGATAGACGACACCCTGTTCGACGAGTTCAGACGCGTGGAGCGGGAGATGGACCGAATGATGGGCCCCACCACCAAACCGGGCGGTATCCGCGACGCGGCCCGGGGAAGCTATCCCCCGGTCAACATCGGCGCCACCGCGGAGCAGGTCGATATCTACCTGTTCGCGGCCGGTCTCAACCCCGACGCGGTGGAGATCACCATCCACCAGCAACTCCTGAGCGTGGCGGGTGAACGCCCCCTGATTACCGAACAGGGCGCTACCTACTACCGTCAGGAGCGCTTCGACGGCACCTTCCAGCGTGCCATCACCCTGCCCGGAGATGTCGACCCGGACCGGGTGGACGCCAGCTACCGCGACGGCGTGCTGCACATCACCATCCGGCGGAGTGAACCGTCCGGGCCGAGGCAGATCGAAATCCATTGAGGGAGACGGGCACCATGACCGACAAAAGCGAAATCACCACCCCGGGGAAGCCGTCCCCACAGCTCCGCCAGGAGAGCGAGTGGGCCATGAAACCGCTGATCGATGTCTTTGAGGACGACACCGGCCTGACCCTGCACGCCGATATGCCGGGCGTCTCCCGGCAGGGGCTCGACATCACCGTGGACAGCGACACCCTTACCCTGGAGGGCAAGGCCGACATCGCCATGACCGAGGGTATGACACCGCTCTACGCCGATGTCCGCTCCAACCGCTACCGGCGTAGCTTCGCCCTGAGCAGGGAGCTGGACACGGAGCACATCGAGGCGACGCTCAGAGACGGCGTGCTGATCCTGCGCATCCCCAAGCTGAAGCAGTACCAGCCGCGCAGGATCGAGATCCGGGCGGGCTGACGCCCCGGGGCAGACAGCGGCGGCGGCCCCGGCGGGCGGGCACCGGGGCGCGCCTCACCCGGCCCCGGAAACGTCGATGACGAATTTTCCGATGTGCCGCCGCTCCTCCAGCCGCGTCTGCGCCAGGGCGATCTCCGTGAGCGCAAAGGTCTTCGCCACCAGGGCGCTCACCTGCCCCGCCTCGATGCGTTTGATAAGTCTCGGGAAGACATCCCGGCCCAGCACCGTGCAACCGAACAGCGTCAGGTCCTTCAGATAGAGCGTTCGCAGATCCAGGTCGACGAACGGCCCGGCAATCGCGCCCGAGGTGGCGTACCGGCCAAATGGCCGAAGCAGATCCAACAGCGCGGGCCACTGCCGCCCCCCCACCAGGTCGATCACCACATCCACGCTGCTCTTGCCGAGCACTGTCGCAAGCTCCTCATCCCGCCCCAGCGTCCGTTCCGCCCCGAGCCCCAGCACCTGCGCGGACTTGGCGGGTGAGGTGACCGCCACCACCCGTGCGCCCCGCGCCCCGGCCAGTTGTATCACCGCGGAGCCGACCCCTCCGGAGGCTCCGGTCACCAGCACCCGCTCACCCCTCCCCACCCCGGCGCGGGTCAGCAAGTTTTCAGCGGTGGAGTAAGAGCAGGGAAAGGAGGCCAGCTCGATGTCGCTGAGCCCGCTCTCCACCCGATGGGCGTGGCGCGCGGCAACCACCGTGTATTGGGCGAAACCGCCATCGCATTCGGAACCGAAATACCATGGATGCTCCAGCGACCGGCCACCGGCTTCGTACAGGCACGGCTCGACCAGTACCCGTGCGCCGAGCAGGGCCGTATCCACCTGATCCCCGGCGGCGACCACCCGGCCGCAGACATCCGCCCCCTGGATCCGGGGAAAGCGGAGCGGGATCTCCGACCACCCCTCGGCGCCCTGCTCATCACCCTGCTTCAAATACCACCCGACCCGGGTATTGAGATCGGTGTTGTTGACCCCCGCCGCGCCGACCTTGATCAGCACATCACGCGGCCCGAAGGCAGGAAGCGGAATATCCTCCCGATAGCGCAGCTTCTCCAGGCCGCCGTAACCGGTCAGCTGGACACCCTTCATAACACTCGGAAGGCCACTCACAGCACCCCTCCCTCCCAGGAGGGGGCGTCATCCGGGCTGCCCTGGTGATCTCCCCACATCACAACTCCTTCCCTATCAGACGAAGGCGGCATTTGATACCGGCCGGAATTCTGTTATCCGGGTTGGGCAGCAACAGACGGATACCGAAGGTACCGCTGGCGGCATCCACCACCTGATCGACCACCGCCACCCGGGCCTGGTGCTCTCCCCCCACCGGCGCCTCCAGACTCACCTCAGCCTCCATTCCCGGCTGGACCGTTCCGAACAGCTCCTTGGGCAGCACGGCCTCTACGTGGATCGGATCGAGTGCGGCGATCTTCAACATGGGCAGTTCCCCGACGTATTCACCAGGGTCCATCAATCGCTCGACCACAACCCCGCTGACCGGGCTGGTGATGCGTTTACGGGCCAGCCGGGTGCGGGCAACCGCCAGTTCCAGCCGGGACAGTTCACTCTTCAGCTTCAATTCATCCAGCTCCTGGGCCGAAATGAGATTCTGGCGGTAGAGTTCGTGGTTACGGCTGACCGTCTTCTCCCCGAACGCCAACTCGGCCTGGTTGAGGTTGACGATGGCCCGTTCCTCCGAGGATTCGAGCTGAACCACTGCGGCGCCTTTCTTAACGTGATCTCCCCGGTCCGCATTTATGCTGGCGATGACGCCGGGCACCGGACTGCTCAGATCCACCAGCATATGGGGTTCGAGGAGACAGTCATGGGTGACCACGCCCTCTTGCGCGGACACCACACCCACCCCGCTCAACACCATGCATGCCAGCAAGGCGCGAATCGCTCTGTATCTCTGTCTATTCAATCGACTTACTCCGCCTGTCCAGAGATCGACAACAGCTCCTCCTGCTGCCGATCGTATTTACGGGTCGCCGCCCGCTCCCGATAGCTCTTGCGCTCCCGGCTGCGCTGCTCGCGTCGCAGGGCAGCCAACACCAGCGCTTTGCCGACCCCCCTCCCGACCCCCAGCATTATCCCCATCGCAGCGCCCCAGCGCGAGGCCGGATCGGTGAATTTCGTATCTTCGGGAGAGAGGATCGCCTCGAAACTGCCGGGATCGCCCTGACGTCCGCAACGCCCTTCGAGCTGGCGATCCACCCGTGCCGCATCGAAGTGCTCGCTGAGGATGACATGAAGCCCACCCGCCTTCCGGGTCGCCGATTCGAGCTTGATATCGGTGCCACGCCCCGCCATGCTGGTGGCGATGGTGATGCGCGAGGCGCGTCCGGCCTGGGCGATCACCTCCGCCTCCTCACGATCCTGCTTGGCGTTGAGCAGGTTGAACGCAAGGTCGGCCTGGCGCAGATAATCGGCGGCCGCCTCCGATGCGGCCACTGAAGCGGTGCCGATCAGCACCGCCCTCCCCTCGGAGCTGAATGCCTTGGCCCGTTCGGCGATCATGCGCCATTTCGCCTCGCTTGTGCCGCTCAGGTGCGGCTTCAGCACCTGCCTGATGCAGGGCTTGTGGTGCGGTACCGCCGCAACCGGGAGATGATAGACCTGCCATAACTCGCGACGCACTTCGCTGGCGGTCCCGGTCATTCCCGACAGGTGGAGATAACGTTGAAAAAAGCTCTGGTAGCTGATCCGCGCCAGTGTGGATTGCTGCTGGCTCATCTCCAGCCCCTCCTTGAGCTCGATGAGCTGGTGCAGCCCACGCTCCCAGGAGCGCCCCTCGGCCACGCGCCCGGTGAGCGGATCGATGATCTCCACCCTGCCGTCGCGGATCAGGTACTGTTTGTCACGCTGAAACAGATGCAGAGCGGCAAGCGCCTGGCTGACGATCTCCTCGCGGCGGATCTTACCCGCCCACAGGGGTCCGAGATCATCGCTCAGCCCGCTGATCAGCCGACGCCCCTCCGCCAGCAACTCGATCCGCTGCCGGGCGGGCTCCACGCGAAACGCCTCGCCCTCACGCAGCTAGGTAGCAATATCGAGTCCCTGCTGCAGAAACCGCTGCTCGTAGTGTCCGCCCCCGGGACCGGAGATGATCAGAGGGGTTCGCGCCTCATCGATCAGGACACTGTCAGCCTCATCGACAATGGCGTAGTGAAGGCCGCGAGTCATCAGGCGGCGATGGCGTCCGGCACTGCCGAGAAGGGGTTCTACACGCTGCTGCAGCGGCAGGCGCCGGTGGCCCAGTTCAATGCGGTCGCGCAGATAGTCAAACACCAGTTCCTTGCTGGTGCAGTAGACCACGTCCCGGGAGTAGGCCTGCTGCCGCACCTCGCTTGATTGCCCATGCACCACTACGCCCACCGATAACCCGAGGCTCCGGTAGACAACCCCCATCTCCCGCGCATCGCGTTCGGTGAGGTAGTCGTTCACCGTGAGCACATGCACCGGCAGCCCGGCCAGGGCCGCAGTCCCTGCGCTAAGGGTGGCGGTTAGCGTCTTACCTTCGCCGGTAGGCATCTCAGCCACCATTCCACGCAGCAGCAACCAGCCGCCAAGCAGTTGGGTATCGTAGTGGCGCTGACCCAGCTCGCGCTGAGCGATCTCACGAATCAGGGCAAAGGAATTAACTACCGCACGCCGTGTGAAACCGTCGCGGCGCAGCTCCAGGCGCACCTCCGCTACCCGATCGCGCAACGCAGGTGCGCCGAGCGCGGAAAGCTCGAGGCCCGCTCGCCGAACAGCCCGAACGAAGTGCCGGGCTGCACGACCACGCCCGGCATGACGTCCCGGACCGAACACCCCCCCTAACCAACGGTAAACCCGCTCCAGCCAGCCGCTATCCTCGACCGGACGCTCGGCTCGGGTCCCGCTGAAGGCGGGTTCCAGGGTGGCGAGATCTGGACCCAACGGCATGCTCAGAAATCCAGCCGTTCAAGCAATAACCGCCGCCCGGCGCGCAGCCAGCGATAACCGATCGGCTCCGGGGAGTGGCTGATGCGTGCATAGAGACGCTCGCCGATACGCTGCGCGGGTACACCTTCGAGGGCCACCTCGTACTGAAAAAACGAGCTGTAGGCCCGGGGCTTCCCCTGGGCTTCGGGATCGAGCGCAAACGGACCTCCCCCATCGACGCTAAGGGCAAGGCTCGGCAGCTCGCGATGTGCCCCCGGCACCTCGCGAATCAGCCGTGAGGGGTAGATGCGGCCGATCTGTTCGGCAAAACGGATACTCACCGCCCGCACATCACCGCGCACCGCATCAATGTCATCCTGATCGACCAAGACCCGCGCCACATAAGCCCCGGGAACGAGGATGTAGCCAAGCTCTTCACCCCGATTGACATACCGCCCCGGCAGATACTCCGGGCGGGCCAGACGAAACACCCCGTCGGCGGGACTGCGGATGCGCAGCCCCTGGCGCAGCTCACGCAGGCGTTCGAGCTGCCGCTCGGTCTGGGCTCGCTCCTCGGCGATCAATCGGTATTCTGTCTTTCTCCCTTCGGACTGCGCATTGCGGCTAAGCGCATCCAACTCCCGAATACGCCCCTCGGTGAGCTGTATCTTCGAATCCAGTTCGGGATTGACGCCACTGATCAACACTTGCCCCGCCGCGACCTTCGCAGCGTCATCCACCAGCACCTCATCGATCATCCCCCGCGACTCGGATACCACCCGATACTCACCAGGCACCCAGAGAACACCCTGGGCCAGGGTGGTCTTCGGTAGCGGCAAGGCAAACAGCAGACCCACCACACCAAACAGTCCGAGGCTGCTGACCAGGTAGAGGCGCCCCCGCTTCTTACGTATTTCGCCGTCCGTCATCACACTCTTCACCACCTTGAACACAGGATGCACCAGAAAACCGTAGATTGACCATAGGGCCAGGAGAACACCGACAATGAACAGTTTGCCTGCAACGAACAGGGCAATGGTCAACATGATGACCATGCGGTAGGCAAAAGAGGCGATCAAGAGTGTCGCTACCTCGTGAAAGATTTTGGGACATCCCAGTCCCCAAAATCGACTCGCCAACGCGACAGCCGTTACTGCCCCGACCGTCCTGCGCTCATCACGACTCCGTCCCGCACATTGCAGCAAAGCTGCTCGTGCGCAACTCCGTCATGATGACCACAATGACTCTACGGCGTGTCGGATGCGCTATTTGTATGCCCTACGTCACTCCCTATCGGTCGTAACTGCGGCCATACAACCGCGCCTACGCCTATCGGGGACTAACCGCCTTCGCTTCGCTCTCCATGGCGGTTAGCGGGAGTACCCGACCAGCCATAACGCCTCACGCCTGGACCGTGCCGGAGGTGCCTCACCCTCCACCCCCAGCAGATGGCGCTTCAGCAAGTGGCCGAGCTGCCGGTTGGCCTTCATGCCCAGGTTGGGAATTTCCAGGAGATCCGAAAGCACGTAGTAGGCGTCGAAACGCAACAGCGGGTTGCCGTTGAACAGCAGGGTTGAAACGCCCGAGATGACCATCACGTTGAAGGCGACGGCGCGTACCGCCCCCGGCTCAACCAAACTCCAGACGATCATTGCCACGGCGGCCAGAAACAGTTCAGTGACGATACCGGCGCCGCCAACCGTCATGCGGTGGTACTTGTTGCCAAAAGCGTAGGATGCGGATGCCTCGACATAGGGCACGGGAATGAACACCAACAGCATGATGCCCAGCTCATGAACCTCGCCGCCATGGCGCTTAACCGCATACCCATGCCCCAGCTCATGAATGCCCTTGACTACCGGATAGATCAGCCACAGCAGCAGTACATTCTCCAGTGCCAGCACCCGGTCCGCCAGATTCTGGGTCAGAGCCTCCCAATGCAGTGCGGCAAGTGTGAGGGCGGCGCCCATCGCCACCAGCCACAACAACCAGCCGATGGGACTGATCAGCACCCTGGCGATCCAGGCCGTGCGATCAAGAAAGGCGTCGGGATCCCAAAGTGGGATCTTGATCGCCATGGGAGAGCGCAGTTTCGCCCACAGGCGCCCGCGCTGCTGCTTGCGCTGACGCTGATGTAACTCTGTCATATCGGGTGGCAGGTCGGCCTGGATAATATCGGCGCGGTGGAGTTGGCCGAGCAGACGGATCACCTCATCCTGGGACGGCATGTCGTCACCCAGTCGCTGACAGGCCGCCTCCCATACCTGATCCAGGCTCTTGTATCCGTCGAGCATGCCGATTACGGAATAGGTCTCTGGGGTGAAGCGATGAAAGCGACCGCTGATATGGTCCTGGATCAGATACCAGATTTCACCCCGGTAGCGGTGACGATGTATCTGAGTGTGGCCGCGCAGACGTGGTTTGAGGTTGGCGACACGATACCAGGCCGCGCTGAACAGCGGTGCACCCGACACTCAGTCCCCCTCCCGGTGGCGACGGCGCGTCGCGCCGTTACGGAGTGAGCAAATGGAGAGGACCACGGCTGGCGCGCCGAAATGTCCGATGCGTGCCCTGCAGGCGCTTCTCTCGGTGGCCCGCATCTGCCCAATGCCCGTCACGGGGTCCAGGCCCATGCCTTGAGCCTGACCCAGCGCGCCAGATCACGGGTCAGGGTGAAGAAGAGGTTACGCTCTCCAATCTCGATCTTGGCCACCCCCTCCATACCGGGACGCAGGCGTGGCGACGTACCTTCAAGCACCGCCTCGACCCGGAAGAAATTACCGCCGTCACGGGCCTCGGTGATCGGGGTGATGCGGCTGATCCGCAGCCCGAAGCGCTCCTCCGGCATCGCTTTCAGCACCATCCTTCCGGCCATACCCTCGGCGATCTCACCGATCTGATGCTCATCCACCCACATGATTACCCGGTAGGCATCCAGAGGCGCCACTTCGAAAAGCACATCCCCCTGTTTTACCGCGCTGCCGATGAGCTGGGTCAGATCGCCGTTGATCACCAATCCGTCGAACGGTGCCCGCAGGGCCGTGCGCTGAAGCTGGCGTTCGACCAGATCAAGATTGGCCTGATTCTGTTCCAGTTGGGCAGCCAGCACCTTCGACTTGGCACGATCATGTGTGGCCAGCGCCTCCTCATACTGTCGCTGCAGCTTGGCCCGTTCGCCAACCCAGTGCAACCGTTCCAGACGCAGATCCCGATCATCCAGCCGACTCAACAGTTGCTCACGCACCACCTGATCACCGGCACGCGCATCGGCGCTATCGATATAGCCATCGAACGGAGCCACCACCGCCTGGCGCACCGCGCCTTCGAGCCGGGTGTCCGCAGCCACGCGGTAAGTATCCGTGGCGAGGCTGAAGAACACGACCAGCACGGCAATCATCAGCAGGGCCAGCTTGCGCCCGAGATACCCCGGCCCCAGCAGGCGCCGTGCCTGATTGTACAAGGACTCGCCTACTTTGCTATGCAAGGGACGGTCGTTGCGCTGTTTAAGTTGCAGCGCCTCGCCACACAGGGCAGTGATCGCCCGTGCGGCAGCCAATTCATCGACGTGGAAGGGCCGCTCTCCGGTCCGCTCCAGGGTCACCGCGCCAAAGTAGTGCTCATCCTGAAACAGCGGCAGGGTATAGATCGCTCCACAGCCGTGCTTCTCGGCCAGGTGGGTATGGTCGCGAACCACAAGGGCGCTCTCATCCGATGCGGGAAAGGTGATGTCACCGCGCTGAAACACCGCCTCCTCCATTGCCGCTTCCACCAGCTTGACCAAATTCATCTGTTTCCCGAATTCCGCGCTGTTGGAGATTGCCTTGATCCTGATTCGCCCCAACCGCATCACGCCGAAACTGACCCGCTCGCAACCAAGGGCCGATGCCAGCCCGGTGACGAAGGTCATGCTGGAGGCATCAAAGCTGTCATCGGCCAATACCGAAGTAAGCACCTCCAGCGCCGATCTCAACCGGGGCAGTTCGCTGTCGAGCTGGCTGCGCTGGTGTCTTCGCACCAGCAACTCAACCCAGGATATGCCCCACTGCAACTGCTCCATAGCGTAGGCGAGGGCGGATTCAGCCCGGGTGGCGATCGCCACCGCCACCACGCCGGCAATCTGTTGATCGACCTTAAGAGGGTAGGCGACGCCGTAAAGGTCAACCTGTATGTCGTCAACCGTGACCTGCTGATCAAGGTCGGAGACCAGGCCGCACTGCTCCTCGATCACCCGATCAGCCAGTTCAACGATGGCCGACAGCGCCTCTCCGTTTTCCGGCCACTGACCAATGGGTGTGAAATTGGAGGCCGAGTGCTGCTCGGTGCGCAACAGCAATATCGCATTTTTGGCATAGGGGATGCGTGCGCACTGAAGATCAAGCCAGCGCTGGCAATACTCGGCCTGACTTCCCGAGCGGGAGAAAGCGGACCAAAGATCGCTGAATTCAGAGCCCTGGCTGGATGTCTGCAACATTAGCGTCCGGACCTGCCTGCCTGGAGAGGTTGATACGGGAATAACCATAAAGAGGACTGGCACGCATATTTCAGTGGCGCCAGTTCTTTTCTTCTCGTGTCACCCGGTTTCAATAAAATAACGCCCACTTTTGACTTTTGCCAGATCATCACAATGCCATCCGGTTGCCGGAGCGGATAAACAGGCCACAATCGGCTGATCCCGCCACCTCGAAACGGTTGTTCCGCACCGTCATGCAGGAAGACCGGCGGCATCCGTCGGTTCGCTGTGCACGCCGTGCAAACGCAAACGGCCTCCACATGGAGACCGTTCCGGGGTGCCGCCGGCAGTTACCCGGCGGGCCCGATCAATTGGCCTTGGGTGCGGCTGGAGCCTCTGTTTCCAGCACAATATCGCCGAACTTCGCCTCGTACTGCTGAATGACATTGTTCAGCAGCAGCGCTACACGCTTGGCCGCGAATGGGTTTAGCACGATCCGATCGGACAATTCGATTACCAGCTCATTATTTTCCGCATCCCAGCGCTGGTTCATGCCGAACAGCAAACTCACCTCTTCCCGGCTGCTGATGACATTGCAGACATTGGCATAGGTGCTGTTGATCTTGCTGTCATTCCATTTGATCTGGGCATTCGCTCTCTCTTTCTTCTCTTCTTTCTTTTCAGCCATACGACTATAGCTCCATTTGGTTAATGCAGTTTGGTTATCTTCTTGTAGCCGGTGTGCCAGGGTCTGGTCTGAGCATCCGCTTCATCGTCAACCAGGGTGGCAAGTGTATCGTCCCATCGCATGATACGCCTTCTGCGCTGTTTTTCCACGCGCCGGACGTCCGGGGCACTCCGACCCTCTACCTGACTGACCTTCCAGCCTCCCAGCGCAGCGACCAAGGCCATCAGTTCTCCGTCATCGGGTTGCTTCTCCTGCTGACGCTGCTCCCCGGAATTCTCCCCCGGCCCACTCTCTCCGGCGGGGGTTACGGGACACACCGGCAGCTGCACCTCATCCGGGTTGAGCTGTTCTCTGAACGCCGGATCCTCAAGCAATGCCTGGGGGATACACGCCCCACCCGCGGCCGGAGAATCCGCCACCGGTTCCTCACACATCGGCAACTGGGCCTCTTCCGGTGAAAGTTGCTGCATGAAGCCGGGATTATTGAACAGCTCTGCAGGTATGCAGGGCTCGCCCGCGCCCGGTGCAGGCAGGGCGTTGATATCGAACCCCTGGTTCAGGGCGTCATCATGACTGAAGGCGCCACCCGCACCACTCTGCAGAGTTTCAAGAGCGGCGATCCGAATCCCCTCCAGCCCCGGCTCACTTCCAAGACCGTAGCCTCCGATACCGAAAAGATCGAGTCCGTAGAGGGTATTGAAGGCGTCACCATGGCTGTCATCGTTGTTGGTGTAGACCCGCTTGATCCTGAACACATCGCCATCCACACTGAACTCGACCCAGCCGGCACCACCGATCAGAAGATCCTCACGGAAACTGCCAAACAGCTGGTCAAATCCCGCACCGCCGATGACGATATCGGTCCCGGGACCGGCAACGAGGATATCCTGCCCCCCCTGGCCCTGATCCAGGCTCCTGGCAAGGTAGGGCAGACCGCTGGCGAAGCGGATATGACCGCCATCACCGAAGATCACGTCAGGTCCGCCTCCACCATCAATAAAATCGTTTCCACCGGCACCGATCAGGAAGTCCATGCCATTTCCACCGGTGATCCGATCGTCACCACCCTGATCTGAATTTTCGTTCCACATCTCCTCCATGCCGGCCGGACCACTTTGATAGCGCCCGTGGTCACCGATCACATAGTCGCTTCCGTCTCCGCCATTGAGGGTGTCTGCGAAGATACTGCCCAGCAGGATATCGTCACCCGCGTCGCCATTGAATTCCACTGGAATACCGGAGGGACGTGCATCAAGCAGGTCGTTACCATCACCGCCATTGGCAATCAACCCGCCCACGGTGACGGTGGGATTGACAACCAACTGGTCATCCCCTCCGCTGGTGTGCACCACGGTGGTCGCCTCTCCGGAGAGACTGTCGACCTCGACCGAGTCATCACCGCTGCCGCTGTAAATATCGAGGGTCCCCGAAAAATCGCCGCCCTCGCCATCGTAGCGGATATCCACCGGCGACAGGCCGCTGATGGCATGCGCGCTGATGCGCACGTTCTGATCCGAGATGTCGGACAGATCGCTGACCACCAGGTGATTGTCACCAATACCATCATGGATCAGCAGATCCCCTTCGATGCCGTTTACCGTACCGGTGTTGAGGGGGGCATCAGACGAAATATGGAATGCGTCATCACCCTGGTTCCCGGCAATCACGGTCGTACTGCCAGCAGCGGTGGAGTGCACGTTGAAGGTATCATCACCACCATTACCGCTGATACGCGTAGCCGTCCCGCCCGCTGTGCTCAGCAGGTTCAGTGTATCGTCGCCCGTACCAAGACCGAAGTTCAAGTTCTCGATGCGCCGGTATTGAATCGCGGAGCCGAGCCCGAAGCCGGATATGGTGGTGTCGGTCACTGTCCCGACGTTGTCGGCCGTGTCAGCCGTATCGTCGAGATTCAGGCTGTCACCCGCACCATGCGCACTCCCATCGATCATCAGGGGGGCATCAATGCCGTTCAGCACTCCGTCACCCGCGGCGCCGAACAGTGAGCGCCCAAGGGTGATAGTGTCATCACCCGACCCGGTATCGATCAGGCTGTCCGCTGAAGCGGTCAGATTCAGGATGCCGATCTCGTCATCGCCGCCACCACTGGTGATCATGATGGAACCGGTCTCGAACCCTCCCCGTAGATCAACCTGATTTTGGCCTTCACCAAGATCAATGGTGGCGGCAGATCCGGTGTTCCAGTCACCCCGCAGATCGACCACATCATCTCCATCTGCAACGGTGATGGAGGCTGACGCGGCATCCAGGCTCCCGGCAACTTCGACCCGTGCCCCCTCGGAATCCACATCGTTGTAGTCTGCGAACAGGCCAACATGACCCTCAGCCTCAATGACCCCATCGGGGCGGAGCAGGAAATCATCCGGTGTGCGCAGACGGATATCACCGGTATGCGACACCCCTAGTGCCAGGATCATGTCGTCACTGACTTCGTTGAGGTAAACGTCCTGCCACGCCTCTGCGCTGAGCACACCGCCATTCTGCGTATTGATCTCAAGGTTGTTGTCGACACTTCCGATGGCGCCGTTTCTGGCATGCAGGACGATGCCCTGTGCATCGACATTACTCAGTTCGTCATCGTTGGCGTCGATAATGGAGCCCTCTGCCGCAAGGAATGCATCTCCCGTGACTGCGTTCACCCGGTCGATATTCAGATCGCCTCCAATCTCATCCAGGTAGATACCGGCACCCGCTGTGGCGCGCAGCAACTCCGATTCGATCTCAACACGATTCCCCACATCCCCGATACCGCCACCGGCAGTGAGTACAAGGGTGCTTCCTGCGATATCCCCTGCGGCATCGTCTCCGGCCTCAATCATAGCGCCATCGGATAGCAGCGTGACATCCCCGCTGCCCGAGGCGACCCGCCCGATCCTCATCTCCCCATCGGTCTCTCTCAGGAGGCTCTTCCCCTGATTGAGTGGGTACATATCACCTAGCTGCCCCTTCGGGGTAAAGATCCAACCCACCAAGGTGGAAGTAAATCGCATTGGCAAATCGCTTTTTGTTACGAAAACCTCTGCTGCG
>PQCP01000056.1 GCA_003062205.1 Candidatus Sedimenticola endophacoides | reverse complement strand
ACGTCACTCCCTATCGGTCGTAACTGCGGCCATACAACCGCGCCTACGCCTATCGGGGACTAACCGCCTTCGCTTCGCTCTCCATGGCGGTTAGCGCCTGAAAACCCGCATTGGCGTCGCGCAGCCCGCCGTCGGCGCCGAACCGGGCCACCACCACCGAGCGCAGCCCGCGCAGCAGTTCCGGGAAGCAGAGCGCCGACAGACACTGCCCGGTGGACATCAGATCCCCTCGACCGCGTCTTTGGCATTGACGAACCAGAGGTCCGCCCCCAGCCCCAGGGCCAGCTTGTCCATCTCATTGAACAGCTGTCCGCCAATGACAATGGCCGGACGCGTGGCGGCGAACTCCCCCTTGATCATGTCCACCACCCCGGCCAGGGTGGTCAGCTCCAGGGGCATGCTGATGGAGAGCCCCACCAGTTGCGGGGCGCGCTGGTCGATCATCTGGAGGATGGATTCCCCGGGGGTGTCGGCACCGAGGTAGTCGACCTCCCAACCGTCGACCTCGAAGGCGTCGCTGACCATCTGCAGGCCGAGGGCATGATGGTTGTTCTCGACACAGGCGAACAGCGCCCGCCTGCCGTTGGGCTCGGCGTACTCCTGGGCCATCAGGATCCTGCCCAGCACCGTCTGGGCGATGGCGGTGGCCAGGTGCTCCTGAGCGACCGTGATCCGGTTGGTCTGCCACAGATAGCCGATCTCGTACATGCTGGGCTGAATCACCCCCACCGCCACATCCACCAACCCGAGCCCGCCGGCCAGGGCTCGCTCGGCCACCGACCCGGCAACACCGGAATCGCCCCCAACCAGGGCCTGGGTGAAATCCCCCGCCCCGGCCAGCCGCAACCCCCTGCGCGAGGGGCCCGGCACCTCGACCACCGCCCCCCGCAGCGTCTCCCTGGCGGACGCCAGCAACCCGACGGCCAACGCCGCCGTCGCCTCGGGCAGATGCCGTTCGAGGTAGGCGCCCAGCAGGCGGAAAGTGTCCACCAGATAATCCTTGGGCAGACGGTGGTGGCGATACACATCGCCCAGCCAGCGGGTGTACTGTTCGAACACCCGGGGGGTGCCGTAGATCATCGCCGCCTGCAGGAAGCGGTAGTGCGCGTTCAGATCGCGCTCACAATCCGGCCTCATCCGGATCCGCTCCCGCTCGCCCAGTTCCGGATGTTCGGCGAAGTAGCCCGCGGTCACGCGGGTCACCATCAACCCGGCATCCAGGTCGGCGAACTGCCGGGGTGACAGGGGGGTAACCTGAGCCATCTCCGTATCGCTCCTGATCCAACGCGCGGATCGTCATGGCCAGCCGCGCCGGGGAGAGGCACTGCACCCACCGGCAGGCGGATGGCGGGATCTTCAGGGGCACGGCGCATGCACCCGCCCCGAAAGCCGTCATACCCGGCATCGGCCGCCCGTGGGATATCTTTAACCCGCACCGATCTGAACGAGCGCTCAAACGACCGCCCCATGCAGGAAAGATACCCATGACGACGCCACGGCGGTTTACCCAGAACCGGGTTTCCCGTTACCATCCCCTGATCGCAACCGGATCCCTTGCCACGATGAGCCACGCCACCCGCCACCAAGAAGCCACGCTGCCGGACCGACTCTTCGCCCTGCTGCTCCATCTGCTGCCCCACCACCTGCTGTCGAGTGCCATTCACTGGCTCACCCGCAGCCAGTGGCGTCCGCTCAAGAATCAACTGATCAGCACCGCCATCAGCCTGTACAGGATCGACATGGAGCAGGCCGAGGAGAACAACCCCCTCAACTACCCCAGCTTCAACCACTTCTTCACCCGCGCCCTGCGGCCCGGTGCGCGGCCACTGGCGGAAGAGACGGCGGCGGTGGCCTGCCCGGTGGACGGTGCCGTCAGCCAGTGTGGACGCATCGACTCCGGGCGCATCTTCCAGGCCAAGGGGATCGATTTCAGCCTGGAAGAGCTGCTCGGGGGAGAACGTGACTGGAGCGCGCGCTTTCTCGACGGCAGCTTCGCCACCATCTACCTCTCCCCCCGCGACTACCACCGGGTGCATATGCCCCTGGCGGGCAAGCTGAAGAAGATGCTGCACGTACCCGGCCGCCTGTTCAGCGTCAGCCCATCGACCACCCGTACCCTGCCGCGCCTGTTTTGCCGCAACGAGCGGGTGATCAGTCTGTTCGAGACCCCGGCCGGACCGATGGCGGTGATCATGGTCGGCGCCATCTTCGTCGCCAGCATGGAGACGGTGTGGGCCGGCACCGTCACACCGGCCACGCGCCGGGTGAGCGAATGGCGTTATGGCAAAAAATCGCCCAGGGGCACCGCGCTGGAGAGGGGTGCGGAGATGGGCCGCTTCAACATGGGCTCGACCGTCATCCTGCTGTTCGGACCTGACGCGGTGGAGTGGCAGGAGCGACTGCAACCCGGCACCCGCGTGTTGATGGGCGAGGCGATCGCGCAGCCGACGAAACCCGACACCCCGGAGTGAACACGTACCGGTGCGGCGTACCAGGCACACTTTTCGGTTGCATTTCCAGAATTTCCCCTTAGAATCTCCCCCTCTATTTTCATTCCTGCGGGGATTTATGCTTTTTCGCTAACCGAGCGTCTCTCCTGTAGCGACGCCGGCCATTACATTCGACGTTGTTTATTGGGAGAGTACCTTGATGAGGCAAAAGGCTTCAGAGGCGCTTGATAGCGTTATTCGTATTCCGACCGCGGCCGCCGCTGCCGCCAGTGCCACCGGCTTTTCCTCCGGAACCGAGGATGAAGACCATTTCATTCGGCGCAACGGCATCGAGTTCGCGGGCACCCATCTGATTCTTGACTTCTGGGGTGCCAAGGGCCTGGACCAGCTCGATCGCATGGAACAGGCAATGCGCGAGGCGGTCGAGGTGGCGGGCGCCACCCTGCTGCATATCCATCTGCACCACTTCACCCCCAACGGCGGCATCTCCGGCGTTGCCGTGCTGGCCGAATCCCATATCAGCGTCCACACCTGGCCCGAGCGCAACTACGCGGCCTTCGATATCTTCATGTGCGGTGACGCCATGCCGGAGATGGCCATCCCCGTACTCAAGCGCGCCTTTTACCCCGAACGCATGGTGATCAGCGAGCACCTGCGCGGAGTCGTGGACAGATGAGCAAGGTGTTCAACGAAACCCTCTACGACGCCCTGAACCAGAGCTTCCGTATCGACAAGCTCTACTTCGAGCAGAAGACCGGCCATCAGCACCTGATGATCTTCCACAACGCCTTCCTGGGGCGGGTCATGACCCTCGACGGCATCGTGCAGACGACTGAACGCGACGAGTTCATCTACCACGAGATGATGGCCCATGTCCCGCTGTTCGCACACGGCGCGCCACGCCGGGTGCTGATCATCGGCGGCGGCGATGGCGGCATGCTGCGTGAGGTGATCAAGCACGCCCCGGTGGAGCAGGTCACCATGGTGGAGATCGATGGCGCGGTGGTCGAGATGGCCAAAACCTATCTGCCGAAGCACTCCCAGGGGGCGTTCGATGACCCGCGCCTGAACCTGGTGATCGCCGATGGCATGGATTTCGTGCGCCAGAGCGAGGAGCGTTTCGACGTCATCATCTCCGACAGTACCGACCCCATCGGTCCCGGCGAGGTGCTGTTCACCGACGACTTCTACGCCCAGTGCAAACGCATCCTCAACCCCGGCGGGGTAATGGCCACCCAAAACGGAGTGCCCTTCTTCCAGATCGACGAGGTGCGGGACACCGCCCGGCGCATGGGCAGACACTTCGCGGACCAGACCTTCTACAGCGCGGCGGTACCCACCTATTACGGTGGCGTGATGACCTTCGCCTGGGGCAGCGACAATCCCGGATTGCGGACGCTCGATGCGGACATCCTGCGCCGGCGCTTCCAGGACGCGGCCATTGAGACCCGCTATTACACCCCAGAGATCCATCAGGCGAGCTTCGCCCTGCCCCGTTACGTCTCCACGGCCCTCGCGGAGAATTGATCCTTGAGCGGGCGGGTGATTCGCATCGGCGGCAGCGAACAGGAGCATGCGCGCTACCAGGCGCTGGTGGCCCAACACGGCTCCCCCCTGCTGATCCTCGACCGCGCCGAGTTGCTCAGACGCTACCGGCTGCTGCAGGACCAATTGCCCGATGCCGATATCTACTACGCCATCAAGGCCTTCGCCCATCCGGCGGTGCTGGAGGCCCTGGGCCGGGCCGGCGCCCACTTCGATGTCGCCTCGGCCGGTGAGATCGGCCTGCTACAGGAGCTGAAGATCAGCGGGCGGCGCACCATCCACACCCATCCGATCAAAAAGGACGCCGATATCCGTGCCGCCCTGCGCGGCGGCTCCACCACCTTCGTGGTGGACAATATCGACGAGCTGGGAAAACTGATCCCCTATAAACAGCGCATCGGCCTGTTGCTGCGGGTCAGCTTCCGCAGCGACACCGCCAAGGTGGACCTTTCCCGCAAGTTCGGCTGCGCCCCCGAACAGGTGCCGGAGCTGGTGCACCAGGCGGCGACACTCGGGGTGCACGTACGCGGCCTCTCCTTTCACGTCGGCTCACAGAGCCTCTCTCCGACCACCCACGCCGAGGCGATCCGCCGCTGCGCGGAGCTGATCCGCGAGACCGAGGAGCAGGAGGGGCGTCCCCTCGACGTGCTCGATATCGGCGGCGGCTTCCCGGTCGATTACACCATGAGCGGATTCGATGCCGACGCCTATTTCCGGCCGATTCGCGAGGCACTTGGGAGCCTGCCCGAGCACATCAGCGTGATCGCCGAACCCGGCCGCTTCCTGATCGCCCCGGCGGTCACCGGCATCTGCACCGTCACCGGCAAGGCCCGCCGCGGCGACTACCTCTGGTACTACCTCGACGACGGCATCTACGGCTCCTACAGCGGACAGCTGTTCGACCACACCCTCTACCCGCTACAGATCTTCCGCGACCAGGGTGAGCGCCGGCAATCGATCCTGGCCGGCCCGACCTGCGACAGCATCGACATCATCGCCGAGGATGTGGAGCTGCCGGAGCTAGAGGATGGAGACCTGCTGATCGGTCATATGATGGGTGCCTACACCCAGGCCACCTCGACCCACTTCAACTCCCTGGAGGGGGCGAAGGTCATCGTGATCTGACCGGCAAACGACGCGGGCCGGGGCAACCGAACCACGACATCGCGGTCAGGCCCGCTCCAGAGGAAAGGCCAGCACCTGCTCAATGTGCCGGGCGCCACATAGACACATCAACAGCCGGTCGACCCCCAGGGCCACCCCGGCGCAGGAGGGCAACCCCGCCTCCAGGGCGGCCAGCAACCGCTCATCCATCGGCATCCGGGGCAGACCGGCCCCCTCCCGCCGCTCCAGATCGGCCTCGAACCGGTGGCGCTGCTCAAGCGGATCGGCCAGCTCGTGAAAGCCGTTGGCCAGCTCGACCCCCTCCATGTAGAGTTCGAAACGCTCGGCCACCGGGTGGGTACCGTCGCGGGCGATACGCGCCAGCGAGGCCTGGCTGGCGGGATAGTCGTAGACAAAACAGAGCGTACCCCGCCCCAGCCCGGGTTCGATGCAGTGGCTCATCAAAAGATCCAGCCAGGCGTCGCGATCCGTAAGATCCAGGGCCTGCGCGCCCCCGATCCCTTGCGCCACGGCCAGCGCCCGCAGCCGATCCGCCGTGCTGACGTGGGGATCGACACCCAGCTCGCGCTGAAACAGCTCACCGTAGGAGATGCGTTGCACCGGGAGGGGCCGGGGGAGCAGGTGGGACAGCAACGCCGCCACCTCATCTATCAGCCGGTGGTGGTCGAACCCGGGCCGATACCACTCCAACATGGTGAATTCCGGGTTGTGCAGGCGTCCCGCCTCGCCATCGCGGAACACCCTGCAGATTTGGTAGATCGGCCCGCTACCGGCCGCCAGCAGGCGCTTCATGGCAAACTCGGGGGAGGTGTGCAGATAGAGGGTCACCCCCCGCGCCGCGCCCGGGCCACGGTAGCGGGTGGCCATGCTCTCGATGTGCGGGTCGGTGTTGGCGCCGACCGAGCAGACCGGGGTCTCGACCTCAAGCACCCCGGCCCGGAGAAAGAAGTCACGGATGCCGGCCAGCAGCGCGGCCCGCTCGCGCAGCCGCTCAAGGGGCGCGGCGGGCCGCCAGTCGGCGGCGCCGGACATCACTCCTCCTTGGCGCGGGAGACATACTCGCCGGTGCGGGTATCGACCTTGATCACTTCACCGATCTGCACAAACAACGGCACCCTGACCACCGCACCGGTCTCCAGGGTGGCGGGCTTGCCGCCACCGCCCGAGGTGTCACCCTTGAGGCCGGGATCGGTCTCGGTGATGGCGAGGATGACGAAGTTCGGCGGCTCGACGATAATGGGCGTGCCGTTCCACAGGGTGACCGTGCAGAGATCCTGCTCCTTGAGCCACTTGGCGTTGTCGCCCAGCGACCGTGCGTCGGCGCTGTACTGCTCGAAGGTGTCGTTGTCCATGAAGTGCCAGAACTCGCCATCGTTGTAGAGGTATTGAAGATCCATCTCCATGACATCCGCCCCCTCGACCGATTCACCCGACTTGAAGGTGCGTTCGATCACGCGGCCGGTCATCAGATTGCGCAGCTTGACCCGGTTGAAGGCCTGGCCTTTGCCCGGCTTGACGATTTCGTTTTCAATTATGGAGCAGGGGTCGCCATCGAGCATCAGCTTCAGACCACCCTTAAATTCACTTGTGCTGTAACTTGCCATCTCTTCCTCACGAGAAACAACCGACGGAAACGCGAATGATACATCGAACCGGGCCCGCATGGCAGACTCCCGAGTGGCAAACCGCCCTCGCCCAGGCATTCACCGAACCCGAGGCGCTGTTTGAATACCTCGGCCTGGACCGCTCCCGGCTGCCCTCGACGCTTGCCGCCAGCCGCCGGTTCCGGATGAAGATACCCAGGAGCTATGCCGCACTGATGACCCGTGGGGACCCCGGCGATCCGCTGCTGCGACAGGTGCTGCCGAGTGCCGAAGAGCTGCTGGAGGTCGCCGGTTTCTGCACCGATCCGGTGGGGGACCTGGCCACCCAGGAGGCCCCGGGACTGCTGCACAAGTACCATGGCCGCGCCCTGCTGATCACCACCGGGGCCTGCGCCGTCAACTGCCGTTACTGCTTCCGCAGACACTACCCCTATGCCGGGGCCTCGGCCCACAGGGATGGCTGGAGGGGCGCTCTGGCGTATATTGCCGCCCACCCGGAGATCAGCGAGGTGATCCTCAGCGGCGGCGATCCGCTGACCCTATCCGACCAGAGGCTCGGCGAGTTATGCCACGGCCTCGGACGCATCCCCCACCTGCGCCGCCTGCGCATCCATACCCGCCTGCCGCTGCTGCTGCCCGGGCGCATCACGAAGGATCTCTTGACCTCGATCATGGCCACGGGGCTGCAAACGGTTATGGTGTTGCATGTCAACCACCCGCGCGAGGTGACCGGGGAGCTGGCCGGGCAGATGCGGCTACTGGGCGACGCGGGCATCACCCTACTCAACCAATCGGTGCTGCTGCGGGGCGTGAACGACCGCGCCGCCACCCTGGCAGAGCTCAGTGAGGCCCTGTTCAGCGCCGGCATCCTCCCCTACTACCTCCACCTGCTGGACCGGGTGGAGGGGGCGGCCCACTTCGAGGTGGAGCGGAGCGGCGCGCACGCGATACACGAGGCGCTCAAGGCCCGCCTGCCCGGCTACCTGGTGCCACGCCTGGTGTACGAACAGGCCGGGGCCCCGTCCAAGATCCACATGCCCTGAGGCGCCCGGATGGTGAAAAGTTCTACTCTGCCCCTCAAGTAAACGGTAAACTGCCGCTATGTATAGGGAGGAGCGTGGCAGACAGCGCGCTCGGGCGCGGGGCAATGGATTCGGCAGGCAAAGGCAGACGATCTGCACGATTATGGACAGGAAACAGCGAACCAGTCTCAAGATACCGGCAAGACGAGAGGAATCCAAGCCCTCATTCCTGTACCACACCAAAGAGGTGGTCAAGTGGGTCGGGGAACTGCCTGTGGCCAATCTGGGAGAGACCTCGCGCCGGGTGTTCAAGGCCCTGATCGATCTGAATCGCGAGCCAATCCCCTCTTCGACCCGGATCCGCAATGCGGAGCTGTTCAGACAACCGATCGATTTCATCGCGCACAACCTGCGCAAATACTACTTCGACGTCCCCCTGCCGCTCTCCCCCCGTAACCGCAAGATCGCCACCCTCACCCGAGAGCTCTACAGCGAGCTGGCAACCCCTTACAAGATCTACCTTGAAGAGGCTGACGAGCAACGCAACCCGAGGCAGGACAAGGGGCTGATCATCTCGCTGCACCGGGCGCTCTCCTATCTGGGCCGTGCGCTCTATCACTGTGCGCTGGTCTATGACCCCTATCCCAGGCATGTCTGGTCCGAGATCCACTCCATCTACGGCCTTGCGGAAAAGCTTCGACTCCTTGATGTACAGGTCAGAGATGCTGGAGAGGGTGGTGGGTCGAGCAGTGTGCATGAAGTGTACAAGCAGCTGTTGTTGTTTGGCGCCAGCTCCCCCTACCGCCTGCGCCAACGGGAGATTGAACGCGTCTTCAAAGAGAGCGCCGAGTGGCAGAACCTGACACACCTCGCCCCCCCTCCCGCCGAAGAGCCGGATAACAGTTTATTCATGGTTCATCTTGCCTCCGACACGCCCCCCAGCCATATCAGCCTGGAGATCAGTGTGCCTGACGAGCAGTGCAGGATTTTCTCCACACGGGAGTTGATCAGTCATCTCGAAAGCGAAGTCCAAGGTCCAGGGATCGAATCTAAAGGGCAGGAGAAGCGCGTAATCCTGCGCAGCGATGCCCAGGGCCTTCTCGAACGCCTGATCCAGGGCTACGGCATCGCACCCAAACGCAGAAGCAGGCGCCGTCGGTACAGCTCGGAGATCGCGGTGACGGTCGGGCTTGCCGCAATCCACGAGATGATCCACCACCACTTTGAACCCGCACCGCAAGAGGAGGAGATGTCCCACTTCGAGGATGACTCCACGGTCTGGCTGGAGGAGTATCAGCGCATTGGAAACCCAGGCTTCAGAGATGCGGTGAACCACCTCAAGGACATCAAATTCTCACTCAACCCTAACCAGGGCTACATCACCGATGAAGCGATCATCGAAACCCGAAACGGCTTCGGGGAGATGGGACATGCGCCAAGTTGGGCAAGCAACGGTGCGAAAACGGAGCCCGCCGAACCCCACACCCTGCGCACCGTCAACGAGAGCGCTGGTGGGTACTGCATCGGCTGGGAGGGGAGTAAACCCCCCCAGATCAAGGTGGGTGAACTGATCGCCGTACAAAACCCCGGCGCGGGAAGAACCTTCTCCATCGGGGTGGGCCGCTGGATTCGCAACACACCGGCGGAAGGGCTGCAAATCGGCCTGGAGCTGATCGCGCCATCCTGCCAGGCCGTGCATCTGCGCTACGCGGAGCCATTGCGGGAATTAGAACGTCAGCACGCGGCCCTGCTGCTACCGATCGGCCTCTCCCAGAAACTGGTGGCGGGGCTGCTGGTGGTTCCGGCGCTGCCTTTCAAGCTTCATGACCACCTTTGGCTGGAACAGGCGCATGGACGACAAAAAATAGAACTGACCAAAGTACGCGAATCAACCGGGGCCTTTTCCCTGTTTGAATTCAAAAAATCACACGATTTGCATAACACCGGAGCATCAGAAGAGCAGACGGATGAGGCAAATTTCGATACCATTTGGGATATGCTCTAGCCGATAAGTCAAAATCGTAACATCCTGACCGGCCGGACATGCCGCATGGGCGCCCTTCCCACACAGAGATAAGCCAGGAAGTTTTAGTAAGGTAGATGAACGGTAAACACCAAACAGAAGCCGCCCTTGAGCTGCTGATCATAGACCGCTCGCTGAACGCGGCGGAAGCCAAGATTAGCGCCCTGAAAAACGCGCACCTGGCAGTGCACGCCACCAGCGTGGCTAGCGAGACGGCACTGTTCGTGGCTCTGGATGAGAAGCGCCACGACATCATCATCTGCTACGCCAACCACGACAGTTTGGATTTAACAGAAACCCTCGCCATCTGCCGCAAGGCCAGACCCGACGCCCCGATCATCGTGATCTACAGCGAGCAAAGCCCGGAGTCCCTGATCGAGGCGATGCGCCAGGGTGCCCGCGACACCGTACACTCCGACGACACCGAACGACTGGAACTGGTGGTCAAGCGCGAATTCTCAGATCTGCAGGCACGCCGCGAGCTGGAGCGGATGAAATGCAAGCTGAGCGAGTCGGAGACCCGCTGCACCACCCTGATTGAGAGTTCCCAGGATGCCATCGCCTACATCCACGCCGGCATGCACGTCCACGCCAATCCCACCTACCTGGAGATGTTCGGCTACATGGACCTCGAGGAAATCGAGGGGATGCCGATCCTCGACATGATCTCCAAGGAGGAGCACCGCCGCTTTAAGGCCTTCCTTCGTGCACTCGGGGATGAACCGAAGGAGATGGAGGTGCAGTGCCAGACCACCGGCGGGAATACCTTTGCCGCAACGTTGGAATTCTCTCCAGCCACGGTGGACAGCGAGCCCTGTACACAGATCATCATCCGGGATCAGACCAACCAGAAGGATCTGGAAGAGAAGCTGGCCCAGCTCAGCAGCCAGGACGCACAGACCGGCCTGGCCAACCGGCAGCACCTGATGCAGGAGATCGATACCCAGGTGAAGGCGGCACGCAAGGGCCAGCACAAAGGATCGCTGTTCTTTATCGTGATCGACGATTTTCAGGAATTGCGCCGGGAACTCGGTGTGGCGGCTGGCGACAAACTGCTGGAGCACGTCGCTAGCAGTCTTGAGGAGCTGACCCAGAGTCGGGAACTGCTGGCCCGCTTCGGCGACCACACCTTCACCATTCTCAGCGAAAAATCGACCCACGTCGACGTCGAACCGATGGCGGAACTGATCCGCACCACCATTGAGGAGCTTGGCTTCATCAACAACGACCAGCTGATCAGCACCACCGCCAGCATCGGCATCGCCTACCTCGACAAGACAGTCAACAATAGCCAGGAGTTCATCAATCAGGCCTACCGAGCCTGCGAGGAGGCGAAGAGCGCCGGTGGTAACCAGTACATGGTGTTCGATCCCGAAGATCTATCCGAAAAATACACCGAAACCGCGGCCAGTGATGCCGAGGGCGACGAGGCGATCGTCAAGATGATCGGCGAATCACTGGCAAAGGATAATTTCCGCCTGCTGTTCCAGCCTGTGGTCAGCCTACAGGGGGACACCAGGGAAAATTACGCCGTGCTGCTGCGCATGCTCGATGGCCAGGGCAACGAGATCAGGCCCCTGCAGTTTCTCAAACACGCCGTTGCCTCGGGACAGATGGTGGATATCGACCGCTGGGTGATCAAACACGCCATCGAGACCCTGGCCGCCGAACGTGGCCAGGGGCGCAAGGTGAATTTCTTCATCACCCTCTCCAGCACCGCCCTGGAAGACGACGGCCTGCTGCTGTGGATCTGCGACTGCCTGCGGGACAACAAGGCGAAAGGGGCCTGGCTCGCCTTCCAGATCAAGGACATCGATCTGCGCGCCCACACCCGCTCGGCCAAGCGCCTGATCGACGGACTGAAGAAGATCCGCTGCCAGATCGCCATCGATCAATTCGGCACCAACCCCAAGGCGGAGATCCTGCTCAAGCACCTGAAGGCGGATTACGTAAAGCTGGATCAGTCGCTGATGGCCGACCTCGCGGTGCGCCAGGAGAAGCAGGACAACCTCAACCAGCTCACCTCCCTGGCCCTCTCCTACGAGGTGAAGACCATCGCCACCGGGGTGGAGGATGCCAACAGCCTGGCGATTCTCTGGACCGTTGGGGTCAACTACACCCAGGGCTATTTCCTGCAAGAACCCTCACCCAACATCACGTACGATTTCAACAGCGTATAAGGGTCAGTCCAGGCACTTCAGCCCCCGGCACGCTGCGGCGGCTCACCACTCTTGCCCCGTCACCAGGGCATGAATCCGTTCATGAAGGACATCGGACGCCCGATATTCTGATTGAGTACCGCCATATCGTTGCGCATCATCCCCGTTGACTGGGTCATGTGCTGCATCGAGCGGTTCATCTCGCTCATGTTGGTCAGCATCGGCTGCAGGGTCTTAACGTTCTGGTTGATGCCGTCCATCTGCTCGGTCATCGTCTTTACGTTGCCGCTGAGCTGATTCATGTTATCCGATACCGACTGCATGTTTCCGGCCAGGACCGTCATGTTGGCATCGACGCTGATCGCCAGGTAGTGAACATCCCTGGCCAGGCTGTAGACCAGGTAGAAGCCGTAGGCCGCCAGAATGATGAAGGCGAAGAGAGAGGGGTAGACAATCAACTCCCAGCGCCGCGCACTGCTTTCGAACGCCGCAGAGAGGCGATCGACTGAACTCAACTCGGTTTCCGGCCTGGGCCGCCCCTGGGTAATCTGACTCATCTGCCACACCAATCACATTAGAAATTGCTAATATCCTAGCACAAAACCGGGTTGCCGTCACAGCCGCCCGCCCCCGCCTGGAACGCACTCCAGGCGAACTACTCGACAAAAGAATAAGGGTTATTATTCACCGGTTACATCTTGCCAGCCGGCTTCATCCAATCACGCCCCGGTCTATCCGGCAGGCATCGCTGGCCCGCACCACCCAGGGCAAGGGCCGCCACACCGGCAGCCCAGCCCCGGGCAGCGGAGTTCATCAGAACTCCCCGCTGGCTCCACGCTTCATGATATCGAGGATGATCTCTTTCACCTCGATCGACTCCTCCTTCAACTCCGGCGGCAGCGGCTCGCCGCCATAGATCATCAGGTCCATGTTCAGGGCATAGAGCCAGAGCCGCCCCTGTTTGTCCTCGACCATGGTGATGCGACAGGGAAGATACGCGGAGAAGGCGTCACTGTAATCGAGCATCCGCGCAGCGGTCAGTGAGTTGCAGAACATATAGATCTTGACGAAACGATACGCCCCGCCGCTCTTGGCCTCCACATCCTTGGAGAGGGGCAGTTCACCAACATTGGCGATATTGTGTTCATTGGCCACGAACTTCATGGTCTGCTCCACATCCTCCACGGAGAGCCCCTCGGCGACCTGCATCTTCCAGACGGTCGCCTCCGCGGCGCTGCGGCTCTCCAGGACATGCTCCAGCATCTCCCGGTAGACCGGGACCGCCTGGGGATCAAAACCGGACATCGCCTCATTGAACTTGAGATAGAGCCCACCCGCGCCCAGCAGCGCCAGCAGACCGATCACCGCAAACAGATTCCTCAGCGTTTTCATTCGGCACTCCCACCTCGATCGGTTAATGGATTGGTTATTGTGTTATCGGGCGTATGCTCGCCCGTTTCTTCGCCGCCGACCTGCCGCGGAGTCCGCAGCAGCCCCGGCAACAGAGGTTCCAGGGTGGTCTGGAGCGCCCTGGCCGCCGACCTGTCGCCCGAGTCGGCCAACAGCAACAGCGCCTGTTGATACTCGGCGGCGGCCCGCTCCACAAGTCCCTGCTTGAAATAGATATTACCCAGTTCGCCATGGGGCCCGGGGCGCTCCGGATAGCGCTGAATCACAGCCTCATAACGGGCCACGGCCTGGGTCTCGTCACCACTCCAGTAGGCCTGCCGCGCCTTCTGTATGGCCGCATCAAACGCATCGGGCAGAGTTGCGGGGGCTGTCGGCTGGCGTGGGCGAAACACATAGGCGGAGGACTCCGGTGCAACCGCCCCGGCAACAGGCGCGGAAACCCATGGTTTCGCCTCCACCGGCGGTGTTTCCCGGGTGTCCTGCGGCCACCGGGGGGGAGTCACCTCCCGGACGGACTCCACCCCTCCCGTCTCCAGGGCATTGAGGGCACCTGCCTTCCCGCTGGCAGGCGGCCCCTCGGGTTGGGCGTGGGGCACTGCGGCGACAATCTCCGGCTGTGTATCCGGATCGGAAGCGGGCACGGCGGGAAACAGCACCTGGCGGTAGAGCACCCCCACCACGAGAAACAGCGCGATGGCCAACAGCACCGGGTGGCGTGCGATCCAACCGAGCGGCATCTGCGGGCCGGTCCCTAGTTGGCCAGCGCCATGGCGGGATAGAGGTGAGCAAAGAGCGAATCGAACTCCCGGGTCCCCTTGTTGCCGGCGCTAAGCTCGAACAGCGCCATCCCCTCGCTGAAAGAGCGGCGGAAGATGGTGCGTTGCGAGAGCCGTGGCGGTATGAACTCGATCCCCGGCAGTTCACGCAACGCCTGCGCCGCCTCGTCGGTCTCGCGGATCGCATGGTGGGTATCGCCGCGGTTGATGAACCCGATGATATCCGGCTGCTCCTCGGGGCAGAGGGAGCCGACAAACTGGATAAAGCGCTGGGTCGACCAAATATCGGCCTGGGATGGAGGCACCGGAACGATGATCCTGTCGGCCCGGGTGATCGCCTTCTTCATCATCGACAGATCGGCGGTGCCAATATCGATCAACACCTCCTCGGCCTCGGCGAGGGACGGATCATCCAGGGCCTTTCGGTTCCTGACCCGGACCCGGGGCTTGTAGCCCTCCTCCGCGCGCACCTCTGCGACATCGCGCAAAGTCGCCTGCGGATCCAGATCAATCACCTCGACGTTGACATTCGCCCTGGCCAGCCAGATGGCGAGATTGAAGGTAACGGTACTCTTTCCCGAACCGCCCTTGAGACTACCAACCACACTGATCATAATGTCGCCTTTCTCATCAATCGTTAGCGTCCGTTCAGGGTAACCCCTGGATCCCCTTCCTGATACCCGGACACGCCGTCCAGGCGCCGGTAACCGACAGGGACCGTTAACAGGTCGAATCCTGGGGAGCTATCATAATACGCGTCAGCGTCCGCACATAGCCTCCAGGCAACTCCTCCTGCCATCTCCACACAATCGTCCCCGCATCTCCACCCCCTCCGGAGTACGCCACAGGGCATTGGCGGAAAACGGCACCGCCCCTTCTCTCACCTAGGGCCGGGGCACCGAGGGCCAGGAAAAGGGGTACTGTGGCCCCGGCAGCATACGTTGCGAGTAGGGACGGCGCGGCGACGGCGCCTGCTTGCGCTTCGGCTGCTCCTTGTCGAGCGGTCTGAAGACCGGTTGCGGCGGTACCGCCTCGGGTTGCGGAGGCCACCCCGTCATCCCCTGCCAGGGTGTGGACTGGATCGGGGAAGGAGCGGGGAGCACCGCGGACGGCGGCGCGGGCTGTGCCGACTCCAACTCACGAAAGCGGTACCCACCCATGGCGGGTGGCTGATAGGGCAGCTGACCGGCCTGCCCCCCCTCCGCCCTCCAGTGGGCGGGAGGCGGCTGGAGCGGCGTGCCCGGAGTGGGATAGGCGGGAGCGGGCAACGGCTGAACGTTACCACCCTGCCCCTCGTCCAGCGGACGAAAGGCGCCATACCCATAGTGGTCGGCGGCTCCGGCCATCATCACCGGAGACGCCAGCAACACCGCTATCGTCGTGTACCAGCCTCTGCTCATATTGGTCAACACGCCCGCAAGCGCATCTCTCTATTCCAATCCATCGCCGTCACTGCTTCTGAGGCGAATACCACGGCGGCCCCTGGCCTTTGGCGCCTCCGTGGCCGGTGCCTCACGCGGCGGAGTTTCGGGGGTGGCGACCGGTTCGGCGGATGCCTGTTTGGCGACCGCCTGCTTGGGTGCGGCCTGCTTGGGTGCGGCCTGCTCGGGTGCGGCCTTCTTGGGTGCGGCCTTCTTGGGTGCGGCCTTCTTGGGCGCGGCCTTCTTGGGCGTGGCCTTCTTGGGCGCGGCCTTCTTGGGCGTGGCCTTCTTGGGCGTGGCCTTCTTGGGCGCGGCCTTCTTGGGCGTGGCCTTCTTGGGCGTGGCCTTCTTGGGCGCGGCCTTCTTGGGCGTGGCCTGCTTGGGCGTGGCCTGCTTGGAGGCCGCCGTTCTGGCTGCCGCTTTTCCGGAAACGCCCTCCCCGGCCTCTGCCGGTCTGGCGGATACCTGCCCGGCCGCGTCCGGATTTTTCACAGGCCGCTGGTCAGCGGTGGCCGCGGGTGCGCTCGCGGTCTCCCGCGCCTCGCCCCCGGCGCCCCGTGGGACACCCCCCCCTGTCGGAGCAACCGCTGGGGGAGGCGGCGGTGGCGTCTTGCCCGCGCGTTTCGGCAACAGTTGCAAAAGCAGCAGGAACAGACCGCGCAAACCGTAGAACAACATGATCAAAGCGCCCGCGGTCTTCGCCCAGATGGTCAGCAGCAGCGGAGCGGAGTTGGCCTTTGGGGCCGCCTCGGGTATATCCGGGAGCGGGATATCGATCTCACCGCCTGCGCAGGCGACCTCGCACAGCGAGCGGCTCGCCTTGATGCAGCCGAGGGGGATCACAATCAGGGTCAGGATCGTGGAGACCAGCACACCGGAGGCGAGCGAAATGGCCATGCCCTGGAAGATCGGATCGGTAAGGATCACGCTCGACCCCGCGACCAGGGCGAAAGCGGTGATCATGATCGGCCGGGTACGCGCCTTGCAGGAGCGGATCACCGCCTCAACCACCGGCACACCCTTCTGGATCTCGTGAATGGAGAAATCCACCAGCAGGATGGAGTTGCGCACGATGATGCCGGCCAGCGCGATCCAGCCGATCATCGAGGTGGCGGTAAACTCCGCCCCGGCGATGGCGTGAGCCGGAATGATACCGAGCAGGGTCAAGGGGATCGGGGCCATGATCAGGGCCGGGATCTTGAAGTTGCCGAACTCCCAGACCACCAGGATGTAGATCAACACCAGGGCGACCATGAAGGCGGCCCCCATGTCGCGGAAGGTCTCGAAGGTGACGGTCCACTCACCGGTCCACTCCAGGGAGGTGCGCACATCTTCGGCGGGCGGACTGAACCAATGGAAGCCATCCTCGACCATGCCCCCTTCATGCAGACGCACGCCATCGGGTGTCACATAGTCCTGTTCCGCCAACAGGTCCTGGACCTGGAACATGCCGTAGACCGGCGCCGCCAGATCTCCGCCCACATCGGCGGTGACGAACTCCACCGAACGCAGATCCTTGTGGAAGATCAGCGGCTCCTCGGCGATGCGCTGGAACTGGCCCAGTTCGCTCAACGGCAGGGTCACCCCCTGCTGCGACATGATCGGCAGATCGCCCAGACGGCTGATCTGCGAGCGCTCGGCCAGGGGCACCTGGAGCACGATATTGGTCGGCTCATGCCCGGCCCGCTGCTTGACATCTCCCAGGACCATGCCGCCAAGGGCCATCGACAGGTTGCGGTTGATGGTATCCATGGAGACCCCGCGCAGGTTCGCCTTGTCGGTGTCGACCTTGAAGCGCCAGTACTCCGACGGTTCGCGCATCAGGTTATCCACGTCCACCAGACTCGGGGCCTGGGAGAAGACCCGTGTCAGCTCCTGCGCCACCTGGCGCCGCACCGTCGCGGAGGGGCCATGCACCTCGGCCACCACCGACTGCAGTACCGGCGGTCCGGGCGGCATCTCCACCACGGCGATCCTGGCCCCGCTCCCCTCGATCAGTTTCAGCAGCTCCTGGCGCGCCTGGACGGCGATCTGATGGCTGCTGCGATCGCGCTCGCCCTTGTCCAGCAACTGCACCTGCACCTCCGCCTGCCAGGGGTCGCTGCGCAGGTAGTAGTGGCGCACCATGCCATTGAAGTCGAACGGGCGAGCGGTGCCGGCATAGACCTGAACCGCCGTCACCTCGGGCATCCGGCGCACGCTTTCGGCGATGGAGTGGGCCAGGTTGGCGGTCACCGGCAGCGCGGTCCCCTCGGGCATGTCGAGTACCACGGAGAACTCCGGCTTGTTGTCCAGAGGCAGCATCTTCACCGCAACCCACTTGGTGTAGAACATGGAGCAGGCGAGAAAGAAACTGCCCCAGAGGACGACGCGGAACAGGGTCTGCTTGCGGGGGTATTCGATCATCGGGATCAGGATCTTCCGATAGAGCCCCTCCAGGCGTTCCGCCCCCTCGTGTTCCCGCTTCTCGGCCGTCTCCAGGTACTTCATGCTCGGTCGCAGCCAGTTGGAGATCGCCAGCCAGGGGGTGAAAACGAACGCCGCGAACAGCGAGATCAGCATGGCCGCCGATCCCAGGGCGGGGATCGGTTCCATATAGGGCCCCATCATGCCGCTGACAAAGCCCATCGGCAGCAGGGCGCCGATTACGGTGAAGGTTGCAAGGATCGTGGGGTTACCCACCTCGCGCACCGCATCCACCGCGGTATCGATATCCGTCTTGCCCTCCTCCAACCAGCGCCGGTAGATGTTCTCCACCACCACGATGGCGTCATCCACCAGGATGCCGATGGAGAAGATCAGGGCGAACAGACTCACCCGATCGATGGTATAGCCGGTGACCCAGGCGTAGAAGATGGTCATCAGCAGCACCACCGGGATGACCAGTACCACGACGAAGGCGGGGCGCAGGGCGCGAAACGCCAGCAGCACCAGGATGAAGACGAAACCGGTGGCCACGAACAGCTTGAAGATCAGCTCGTTGACCTTGTCTTTGGCGGTCTTTCCGTAGTCGCGGGTAATGCTCACCTCGACGTTGTCGGGGATGCGCACCCCCTTGAGATCGTTGACCCGCTTGATGATGGACTGGGCCACATCGACGCCGTTGGTGCCCTGTTTTTTGGCCACGGCGATGGTCACGGCCGGCGCCCCGTTCACCGACATCTGGTGCGCGCCGGCCAGCCCCGCATAGAACGCGACCAGCTGCTTGGCATCCTCCGGCCCCTGGGTCACCTGGGCCACGTCATGCACATAGACCGGCACATTGTTGTGGGTGCCCACCACCAGGCGGCTGATATCCTCCGCCCCCTTGAGGAATGCGCCGGTCATCACCGTGAAGTGGGTATTGCCCGACTCCACACCACCGGCGCGCTGTTCACTGTTGGCGGTCTGGATGGCGTTGGCCACCTGATCGAGACTGATGCCGTAACCGGAGAGACGCTCCGGGAACACCTCCACGGTCACCTGCTCGGCGCGCCCCCCGACCACAAAGCCGTTACCCGTGTCCGGGATCTCCTTGATGCTCTGAAGTACGTCGTGGGCAAGCATCCGCAGCTGTCCGTCATCCACATCGGCGCTGCCGTCCTGATTCAGGTCCTTGGCCCAGAGGGTGATGTTGACCACAGGTACATCATCGATCCCCTTCGCCTTGACCAGCGGCGGGGAGACCCCGGGGGGGATCTTGTCCATATTGGAGTCGATCTTGTCATTGACCTTGACCAGGGAGGGCCCCATCTCCTCGCCCACCTCGAATTCGATGGTCACCACGCCCATGCCCCGCTGGGAGGCCGAATAGACATGCTTGACCCCGGGGATCTCGCTCATGATCCGCTCCAGCGGCTCGATGGCGAGATTGGCCACCTGATCGGCGGAGGCACCCGAGTAGCGGACAAAAACATCCACCATGGGCACCGAGATCTGCGGGTCCTCCTGGCGCGGCGTCTCCACCAGACCCAGCAACCCCATGAGCATCATGGCGATGAAAAACAGTGGCGAGAGCGGGGAATTGATGAAAAACCGGGCGGTGCGCCCGGCAAGCCCCAGGTGTTCGTCAGAGTGGCGGTCGTCGGACCGAGGATCCTCTGGTTGCAGATTTTCCTGGCTCATAAATGGTATTTAACTTGATTCGTGTTCGTATTTCGCGATCACCGGCCCTGACGCCGCCGGCGGACCACTGTCATGCCGCGCCTCTCTGTTCAACGCTCCGCGCCGGAGGGGGCGGCCCAGGCGGAGGAGAGGGCGACGCTGGGATTGGTCAGGACGCGCTCGCCGGCCACCAGGCCCGAGAGCACGCTGATCATCCCGTTCTGTTTCTCGCCGACGCGGATCAGGCGCAGCTCATGCCGACCCTCCGCGCCGAGCACATAGACGCCGGGCAGGCTGCCGTTGTAGCGCACGGCGCTGCCCGGGATCACCGGGTAGCTCTTGGCCGAGGAGGTAAAATCGGGCACCAACACCTTGGCGTACATACCCGGGGCGGAGACCCCCTGGGGCAGATCGAACTTGACCTTCACCGTGTGGCGCTGGGCATCGGCCATGGGAAAGATCTGCGCCACCCGCACCGGTATGATCTGGTTGCCCACATCCAGCTCGGCCTGCAGCATCATCCCCTCGCTCAGACCCGGACGCAGGCGCGAGGGCACATCGACCGCGATCTGCAGGTACTCGACATCGGCGAACACCAGCAGGGGCTGGCCCGGTTGCATGGTATCGCCCACCTCGACGAACTTCCGCATCACCACGCCATTGAAAGGGGCCATGCTGCGTGCGTCGCGCAGCTTGGCGTCGACCGCCTGGATCTGCGACTGGGCGGCGAGGATCGCGTTCTGGGCCTGGGTGATCTGCACCCCCGAAGAGTAGAGGTCGGCACGGCGTTCGACGCCGGTATCACGGCTGCCTACAAAGTTCTCCATCGGCCGGGAAAACATCTGGTCGAACAGGTTGGGCATCCCCATGCCCCCCATCGACTGTTTCGACTGGGGCGACCAGAGCTCGCGGTTGTACTGCACGCCGGCGGCGCGCATCTGGGCATCGGCGGTAGCCAGTTGCGCCAGTGCGGCGTTACGCTTGGCCAGCAGCTCACTGTCGTCCAGGGCCACCAGCATCTCCCCCTCGTCGAAGGCGTCACCCTCGATGCCGGCCAAAAATTCCACCCGGCCCGGCACCTGCGCGGAGAGCGTCACCTCCTTGTAAGGGATGACCGTGCCGCCAAGGGCCACCTTGGGGACATCGCTCACCTGCTGCACGGTATGGTACTGCGCACCGGGGGTATCCTGGGCCAGCCCCTGGGTGGCCGTCACGGCCGCCAGAGCGCCCCCCGCCACCAGCACAAGCGCTTGGAGTTGTTTTCCCATCGTCTCTGATAACCTGCTGTTTGCTACAACGGGCCGCGCCGGAGCGCGGTCTGGGATGACGACCGCTCAGGCCCGTCCCATCACGGAAAAGCTCTTGATGAAAGGTCCGGCCATGCGGGGATCCTTGATCATGGCGGTATAGTCACCGACCTTGAACTTCATCTTGCCTGAGGTGAAGGCCACGCCCAGGCCCATCATGCCGGGAGGCTTGGCGATCCATTTGCTCCAATGATCACTGCCGCAGCGGATGTCCCAGTTCATGGTCTCGCCACTGTAGGAGCCGGCGCTGACCGCCATGCCGTTCTCCACGGTCAGGCAGCCACGGGGCTGGTCCTCCCCCTCGAATCCGTAACCGATCACGCTGTTGAAGCCGATCTGCGAGAGCGCGCCGCTGAGCTCGGGCTCGGCGTTCCACTGCTCCATGAAACTCTTCATCCACTCATCGGAAAATAATTCAGCCATGGTCAATCCTCCGTATCCCATAGATAGCACTTTGTTTTTTCTAAGCTTATCAACGTCAAAAGCCTGTTGATGCCAATTTTTTGGAGTAGCAGTATCCCTTAAGGCACTGTCCAATGCAACAAAACACTGGCTGGATCCCCACCCCGCACAAGAAGTATAAGTATTTGGCCAAATACAAAAATTTCGCTCCGGTCCCGACGCCCTGGAGGGGCGCGGCCATTGTGGCAAAGCCCCCACCCCTTGAACAGCCCACAAACCCTCGTATCGCTCATGGAAATAGCCGCTATTCCCGCACGGTTCACAGGAGTCCGTGGTTCAGGTTCCGGCTGACACACCAGACATGCGATCCACCATGGACCATTGCCTCTCCCTGGCGCACGGGGGATCGGGCAGGATGCTCCGTCAGACACCCTCCACGACCGGACAGGGCAACGTGTGATTTAGCCCGAATTATTCATAAAAAAGGGCGCACCTCGTTCAACCAATTGATATAATTGGTATTTCGCCAAAAACGCTTCGATGAAGCTAAACGAGGTCGCCCCATGTCCAAGTCTACCCAAGAACCGCT
>PQCP01000090.1 GCA_003062205.1 Candidatus Sedimenticola endophacoides | reverse complement strand
AATGTGCGGGACGGAGTCGTGATGAGCGCAGGACGGTCGGGGCAGTAACGGCTGTCGCGTTGGCGAGTCGATTTTGGGGACTGGGATGTCCCAAAATCTTTCACGAGGTAGCGACACTCTTGGGCCACCGGCGAGAGGTCCCAGGCGCTCACCCGCAACCCCTGCCGCGCCATCAACAGGGCGTTGGCTCCCCGTCCGCAGGCGAGATCCAGGGCCCGCCCCCATGGAGGTAGAAGGTGGAGGTTCTGGCGCAGCACCTCGGCGACCTGGCCAGGGCCCTGTGCCTCGCCATGGCGGCGGTCCCAGCGCGCATCCTCCATCAGATACGCTCCAGCCCCCGCAGCAGATCGCCCTGGATGTCTTGGATATCCTCCAGGCCGACGGATATGCGCACCAGGCCGTCGCTGACCCCGCTGGCGGCCTTTTCCTGGTCGTTCAGGCGCCCGTGGGTGGTGCTTCCGGGGTGGGTTATGGTGGTGCGGGTGTCGCCCAGGTTGGCGGTGATGGAGAGAATCCGGGTGCTGTCGATGAGCCGCCAGGCGGCCTCTCTGCCGCCGCGCACTTCGAACGAGAGGATACCGCCGGGGGCGCGCTGCTGGCGCGCCACCAGCTCGTGCTGGGGGTGGCTTTCCAGTCCCGGGTAGTGGACCCTGCGCACCGCCGGATGCCCCTCCAGCCAGCGCGCCACCTCGGTGGCGGCGGCGCTGTGGGCCTGCATGCGCAGCTTGAGCGTCTCCAGACCCTTGAGAAAGACCCAGGCGTTGAACGGGCTCATGGTGGGGCCCGCGGTGCGCAGTACGCCAAAGACCTCTTCACCGACGGTCTTGGCGTCGCCCACCACGGCGCCGCCGACACAGCGCCCCTGGCCGTCGAGGTATTTGGTGGCGGAGTGGATGACGATGTCGGCACCCAGCTCCAGCGGCTGCTGAAGGGCCGGGGTGCAGAAGCAGTTATCGACCGCCAGCAGAGCGCCGTTGGCGTGCGCCAGCCGCGCCAGCGCCGCGATGTCTGCCACCTCGGTGAGCGGGTTGGATGGGGTTTCGAGAAACAGCAGCCGGGTGTTGTCGCGGAGCGCCCCCTGCCAGGCGTCGGGATCGGATAACGGCACAAAGTCGCAGGCGACGCCGAACTTGCTCATGTATTTGCTGAACAGCATGGTGGTGGTCCCGAACACGCTGCGCGAGCAGATCACGTGGTCACCGGACTGCAACAGGCCCATGCAAGTGGCGAGGATGGCGGACATGCCCGAGGCGGTGGCGACGCAGCGCTCCCCCCCCTCCATGGCGGCCAAACGCTCCTCGAAGGTGCGCACGGTGGGGTTGGTGAAGCGGGAGTAGATGTTACCCTCCTGGTCACCGCCAAATCGCGCGGCCGCCTCGGCGGCGCTGGCGAAGACGAAGCTGGAGGTTGGGAAGATCGCCTCGGCGTGTTCACCCTCTTGGGTGCGCTGGTGTCCGGTGCGGATGGCACGGGTGGCCAGTCCCCAGGTTTCGTATTCGTTGTACATGCTTCGTTTCCCGATCATTCCGGTCCGGACAGGCCGCTGGCGGCACTGGGGGTCCGGGCAAAAAAAACCCGCCTGACGTCTGCCAAAGCTGGGTTCACTCGCTTTAGCAGGATTTCTATAGCGCCCGCAATCTGAGACAAATCGGCGCTGAAGCGGGAAGGTTATGCGCCACCGCCACCACTGTCAAGGGGGCATCGGCGGTGGAGCAAGGTAAATCTACGCTCCTGCAAAATTCCCATTACGTGGCATCGCGTTACGCGTCATTTTAAAAATATCGAATACCGCCCGGGTATTGAGCAGAAGCTTTTTCATTTTCTCCGGGATTGACTCATCGGTTTTCTTGCCCTTGAGTAGACCGATGGCAAAGCGTCGCAATCGTGAGATGTTTTCCGGGCCATGTCCGGTTCGGATGCGGCTACGATCTTCGTCCTAGTTCCAATCGATGATGTAGTGACAACTCTCCACACACCAGTGGCCCCGGTTATCTCGAAGTACCTGCTCGGCACTGGCCTTCTCGACCGGCACGCTGGTGATGCCGTAGATACGCTCCTGGCTTTGCTCGCCACTCTTCTTGTTGATGGACTCACGCTCGATCATGAATGCCTGTCGCACATGCGGAAAGTCCAGATAGTCGTTCAGTGCGGTGGTGGTCCAGATCTTTCGTGTTTCGATTCGCCCGTGTTCGCCCTGGCCGGTTTGAATGAAATCAGCTGGTGAATACCGATTTTGGAAATAGTAAGCGATCTCTTCGAGCAATCTGGGTTGATTGCCCTTGGCGGTGAAATGGTAATAGGGGGTGGTCGGTTAGCGCCTCCAGCCTCTACATATTGTGGTCACAACTCATAGCCGTGTGTCACTTCGGGTTCGGTAACGACGGCCTGCTCAAGCAGGCGGCGGAAGACGAGGCCCCGGTTCTTCGAGGTCCGCCGGTTGAATCGGAAAGTGAACTCCTCCAAGTATCCTTGCAGGTGGTCGGGTGTCACCGAGCCCTGGTGCGTACCGAGGATCCTCCGCTTCAACAAACTCGGGACTCTATGGACGCCGGGCATTGCCACGTGTGCGGGATCGGGCGAGGAAGACAGAACCGTTTTTCGGTGCGCATATCCGAACTTCTCCAGGTCATTGTACCCGGCCCAGCCGTCCGTATGCACCTCGGAACCGGTAGCGATGATATCGCACACGAACCCCACGAGATTCGCTCCAGAGGCATCCGCGATATGTCGCATCCGCAGTCTTCCGAACCCCTTGAGATCGAGAACCTCGACCGCAATGGCGACGACCTCCTTGGCGGTCCCGCGCCCGCGCACACCACCGCGCTCGACGCCGCCGATCAAGGCTTCATCGACCTCGACCGTTCCCGTCAAGCGCTCCCGCTCGGAACGGACCATGGCCACCCTGAACCGCTGAAGCATGGTCCAAGCCACGCGGTACCGGACACCAAGCGTATGTTCAAGGGTCTTCGCGGACAGGCCGTTCTTCGCCGTGGTTACATGCCACGCAGCTTCGAACCAGGTCGTCAGCGGCGTTCGCGTCTTGTCCAGGATCGTGCCAGAAGTAGGCGTTGTGTGACAACGGCACGAATTGCATTTCAATCGTCCGCGTGTCTGCCGCCATGGCTCCGCCGCCACACTTCGGGCATTTGAAACCGTCGGGCCATCTCAGGGTCTCCAGGTAGCTGGCACAGGCAAGGTCGTCGGGGAACATCTCGACGAACTCTCGGTACGTTCGCGGGTAGTCGCTGCCAGCCACCAGGTGCGGGCGTGTGGGTTGATCGGGAGTGCTCACCCCTATAGGGAACCTCTAAAAATTCAGCCGTGATCGTGAGATCATAGCCATACCCAACACGAATAAGAGCGCACCCTGATGCAGCCCGGATTCTTCGACCTTGATGAACGCCACCAGCAGCTGGAAAAGCTGGGCGACCCACTGCCGAAACTGGCCAAAGTGGTCGACTGGGAGG
>PQCP01000098.1 GCA_003062205.1 Candidatus Sedimenticola endophacoides | reverse complement strand
TGGCGAAGAACACAGGAGACCGTCCCCTCGGACAATGTTCAAGTTGTTCGAGGGGGTTCTTCTTTATCCATCAGGGATTGTGGACAGGATGGGCGGAATCTACCGCAGATAATCTGGTCATGCACACGCCCCGCACCCCCGCGGCAGTCGCGCCACTTTTATGGGGAGATATTGATCGCCCGTTCGTGGCTGATCGAACCGCTCACCAGACGGATGATATAGCTTCCGGGTGCAAGCCCGGCCGGTATCGACCAACTGTGGAGCACCCGTTTGTTGGTGGAGAGACGCGGCTGGGCGGGCAGGCCGCTGGCGATATCCAGCACATGCTGGCGGGCCGTGTCGAGCAGCTCCAGGCTGATCGGATCGGGCAGTGAACAGACCAGTTCCCAGGAGAGGGTGCGGCTGCTGCCCCGCTGCCAAGTGTAGGGGGCGCTCGGCTCCAGAAAATCGATCGGCTTGCCAAAGGTGAAGATATCACTGAAGCTCACCTCGCTGTCATCCACGGTGCTGATGCGCACCCGCAAGGCGCGCGAGACCGAGTTATAATCGACCGCCGCAATGCCCGGCCAGACGAAATTCCCGCTGTTGGGGGTTGAGGGGGTGAGGGTACGCCAGTGGGTGATCCCGGAGGCACCGGTCCCGGTCAGCTCGATCTTCAACGGGGTGCCGGAAGGCAGGTCGGAGTTCCAGGAGATGGTGTGGGGTCGGTCGGTGCACCAGCCGCCGTAGAGCGGCGGGGCGGTGACACTGATATGGGGACTCTGGGCAAAGACGATCGCCTCGTCGATATTCACCCGCTGCTCCCGCTGGAGAGTCCCGCTGGAGAGGCGCACGTAATAGCTCCCTGGATCGACGCTCTGGGGTACCTGCCAACTGTGGGTGAACCGTTTGTTGGTGGAGGCTCGCGGCTGGGCGCTCAGCCCGCTGGCGATGTTCATATACGGCTGCCGGTCGGCATCCAGAAGATCGATACTCAGCGGCTGCGCCTGGGGACAGATCAGATCCCAGCCGATCTGCACGTTTGCGCCATGCCGCCAGGTATGGGCGGCGTCCGGCTGCTCCAGATAGAGGGGCTTGCCGAAGCTGAAGTGATCACCGATCACCTCATGCGTGCTGTCAAGCGTGGCGATACGCACCTTCAAACCCAGGTCGACGCTGTTGAAGTCGGCCTCGGCGATGCCCGGCCACTCGAAGCTACCGTCGTTGGGCGTGTTTTCGCTCAGGGTCATCCACACCTGGGGCCCACCGGCCATCGGCTTCACCAAATCAATCCTGAGCGGCGTCGCTGGAGGCAGTGTGCTGCTCCAGCGCACGGTGTGTGCCTCCCCGGTGCACCACCCCTCGTAGGGGGCGGGGGAGAGCAGGGCAAGGGGTGGCGCACTCTCCTGGGCTCCAGGCTGCGGGGTGGCAGGGGTGGCGAGGCGCGCAACCCCTCCCGCTGGAGCGAATCCCCGGCCCGGCGCGCGTGGTTGCGGCGCGGACACGCGCCCTCGCCCGGCCGCCTCCCGCTCCACTGGGGCCGTGTTTGGGGCACCCGACCCGGGGCGCACCCGATAGCCGGGGGAGACGATGCTGAACGCCCCCTCGCTCCTGGCCAGAAGGTTCCTGCGCGCACCCCGAAGGACGATGCGGTAGCCGCCCCCGTCACGCAACTGGCGGCCCAGTACCCGCCCGACCTGCCAGCCGTACTGCCCCGACGCGGCGGAGACATGGCGCGCGATGCTGCCCAGGCGCCTGCCGTCGCGCTCCAGGTCGATGGTCAGCGGCCCCGCACCGCCATCTCCCCGCCAGCGGATCAGATAGCGCGCATCGCGGCGCACGAACGCCCCGTCCCCAGGGGTGATCAGGTGCAACGGGGGCTGCGCGGGGGCGGTCGGGGCCGCCTGCCTCAGCATCGGCGAGGCGGGTGCGGGCTGGGGGGTGTCGAGCCGTCCCGGGGCCGGTGGCCTGAGCCGGGAGTCGGCGGCCGTACTCACTCCCGGCCAGAGGATCGAATGTGCGAGCAGCACGGCAAATAGAGTCGATAGGAAACGCATGTATCCCTCCCCGTCCCTGTGCCAGAACGGCGCGCTGAGCGAACACCGTTCCCGTTGATAAATTGGCTGATCGCACACTGTCACAGTGAGATAGCGGGGAAGCCTTCCGCGACCGGTTGATTTCGCATCGTGGAAATCACCCCGCCCTATTCACACCGGCGTAACGCGCTAAGATCAGCGTCACTTTAATCTGAATCCTCTGGTTCATGACAGCGCCTGGCACAACCTATTGATTTCTTAGCAGTTCAAAAAAATGCCCGCTTAACCTGAGGGTAAAGCCAAGATTGTTCGATTCCGCTGGGAAACCGATGCCTTACACTCCGTATCCGCCCTGAATCCACGAATCCATGTTTAAGGCTTACCAGCCCACGGCGCCTTTTGCAACCCGCTGCGTAACACCCCGGTCACATGAGTCGGGTACAAAGGGAGACTGGATGAATCAGCCGAGGAGGCGACAGCCGACGATGAGACACCCCTTCGACATGGAGCTGGAGGATTATCTGGAGTGGGAACCCGATCACCTCGACGACACGGACGACACGGAGGAGGATATGCCGCCACCCCCCCGGACCGTGGAGGATGAATAATCAGCCGCTCCTGGCAAACGCCAGGTACTTGGCGTCATCGCCCTCGAACAGCTCGCCGCCACCCGCCGCTAGTGCCTGGCGCAGCGCCTCCCGGGCCTGCGCCTCATCGCCCAACTCCAGGTGAACCTGACCCAGACGCAGGCGCAGATACGGATTATCCCATCCATCGGGGCAGAGCATGGCGTCTCGCAGCGCCTGCAACGCCCGGGGGTAATCGCCCTGATAGAAATAGACATCGGCAAGGGCCGACAACACCCAGGTGGAGACGACCCAGGCGGCCCGGGGCTCGGGGATCTGCTGCCACGCCTTCTCATAGCTTGCCAGGGCACCGTCCAGATCCCCGCCCTCCAGCAGTTCGTCACCCCTGCGGCAGAGCATATCGATCCGGGCAAAGCGTTGTTCGTCAAGTTGCATGGCCTACAGCGCCTCCGCGCGGCGCCTCCTCAGCAGTTCCAGGAAAACCAGCCAAACAGCCGCACCCCGATGAAGGCGACACGGCGCTTGAACCTGGACACCCCCGCCTCGCGCATGATGCGTGCGAACAGATGGTCGGCCTCGCGGCGGCTCCAGCGTCCGTGGGTGGCGCACCACTGCCCGTCCCGCCGATAGTGCTGGCTGCCGGGCGGGAGAGCGCCGGCATGGTTGTAGATCCAGTCGTGAATCAGCGCGGCGGCGCGGATCAGTCCATCCGGGGTGATCCCGGAGAGGGTCCAGGCCAGGCGCGGCACGCTCGCCCCGTCATAGCCCGAATGTTTCATAAACCATTAGGTGACCACAAATACCGTACAACCAGACTAGGGTATTAGCCGAGAACTAGGCAGGCCGGTAACTGTTAGCGGGGCGACGATCATTTTTTCGGGGTTGT
>PQCP01000057.1 GCA_003062205.1 Candidatus Sedimenticola endophacoides | reverse complement strand
ACAACCCCGAAAAAATGATCGTCGCCCCGCTAACAGTTACCGGCCTGCCTAGTTCTCGGCTAATACCCTAGTCTGGTTGTACGGTATTTGTGGTCACCTAATGGTTTATGAAACATTCGGGCTAGCTTCACCTTCACCACCATGCTGCCCGCTTCCCGCCACCCACGTATCGACACATACGAGAATAGGCGCATTGCGGGCTATGCCGGCCAGCGCAAAACCATTCTGGTAGTGGACGACGAGCCCGCTAACCGGGCCCTTATCATCGACCACCTCACGCCACTGGGATTCAATGTGCTGGAAGCACACAGTGCGGAATTCGCGCTGCAGATAACCAGGGACTTTACCATCGACCTGTACCTGCTGGATGTCTTCATGCCAGTAACCGATGGCTGGAAACTGGCGGACGAATTGCGTCGGCGATATCCCGACACCCCTATCTTCATGGTGTCAGGGAACACTTACGAGGAGCGGCACGACAGCCACTGTCCGATCCCACACAACGCCTACCTGATCAAACCGATTCAGCTCGACTCCCTGTTGGCAAAGATCGGCAACGCCCTGCGGCTGAAGTGGTTGCACCAGGACAGGATCACGCCGCAACAGGTATCGACCATGGTCGCTACTGGTGACAATATCCCCTCGAACGAGGACGTCAAGGACCTAGTCGCCATGGCAAGGATCGGCTATCTCACCGGCATTCTGGAAAAACTCGGCAGCCTCGAAGTGTCAGGCATCGATTCCGGGTTCCTCCATGAACTCAAGACAAAGGCAGACCTATGCGACTTCGAAGGATTGATCCAACAGGTACAGGCGATTAACAATGGCACTCGATAAAGACAAATCCATCATATTGGTGGTGGATGACTCGCCGGACTCGATCGGCATGATCAACACGACTCTGAACCAGGCAGGCTACACTGTACTGGTTTCGCTCAACGGCCAACAGGCTCTGCATATCGTCAACCAGGTTCGACCCCGCGTAGTGCTGATGGACGCGGTGATGCCAGTGATGGACGGCTTCGAATGCACCCGCGAGATGCGCAGGCAGCTGCCCCTCACCCCCATCATTTTCATGACCGGCCTCACCGATGCGGAGCACACGGTGAAGGCGTTCGAGCATGGCGGTACCGATTACATTACCAAACCCATCAATCCCGGAGAGTTGCTGGCCCGCATTAAAAGTCACGTCAACAATGCCAACATGATCACCCATGCCCGCACAGCCCTGGACTTAGCCAAGCAATACATACTGGCAGTGAACAACTCCGGCACCATCCTCTGGGCAACGCCCGAGACCCGCAAACTGCTGGCCGACCAATACGTGGAACCCCTGAGCGAAACCCTTCGACTGGCCCCCGCAATCCGGGAATGGCTTAAGCGGGCAGAATTGACAGCGGACCTGGTGGTACAGTCCGACTGGAAACCGATCAGCCTACGCTATGTCAAGTCGGTACACAGCGACGAACACCTGCTTCGTATCGTAGGCCAGGATGTTTTGCTGGACGCCAGCGTGCTGGAGGCGTCGCTGCCGGTCACCAAACGCGAGGCTGTAGTGCTGATGTGGGTGGCCCGGGGAAAGACCAACCGTGAAATCGGCGCAATCCTCGACCTGAGCCCACGCACCATCAACAAGCACTTGGAGCAGGTATACACAAAGATCCAGGTGGACAACCGCGCGGCAGCCACCTCTATCGCCATCCAGGCAATGCTTGGAATGGCGGTATAAGTGAACACCAACACTATCATGACCTATTTGAAGGCATGGACACCATAACCCCCCCCCGGCTTCAACGCGCTAGTGCAACCAGTTAGTTTATCCCGAACAATGCCTGATTTGGAGTTTTGAACCCAAGGCATCTTCGCGATCGGTTGTTGCGTTTGTCCATAATGCACTGGATATCATCCTGGGCCAGGGGATCAAAGCCTTTGCCGTTTGGCAGATGCTGGCGAATCAGAACGTTCATATTTTGGAGGCTCTTCCCCAAATCAGGTGGGTAGGTTAACGTGATTCCCTATGAGAGATAAAGAACTATACGCGCAAATTCTGGGTATCGAGAGTCCCTGGCAGGTCTCCGACGCTAACCGCCATGGAGAGCGAAGCGAAGGCGGTTAGTCCCCGATAGGCGTAGGCGCGGTTGTATGGCCGCAGTTACGACCGATAGGGAGTGACGTAGGGCGTACAAATAGCGCATCCGACACGCCGTAGAGTCATTGTGGTCATCATGACGGAGTTGCGCACGAGCAGCTTTGCTGCAATGTGCGGGACGGAGTCGTGATGAGCGCAGGACGGTCGGGGCAGTAACGGCTGTCGCGTTGGCGAGTCGATTTTGGGGACTGGGATGTCCCAAAATCTTTCACGAGGTAGCGACACTCTTGCGCCTCCCGCTGGCGGGGGCGGATTTATCGGGGGCGGGTGCGGTCTCCCCGGCCACCCGGATGTCGATCACGGCACCGGCCTTGGTAAAGGCCCCCCGGTACTTGATGGCGGTCTCCTGATCGACGTCAGCCTTGATGCGCACCGCTGTCCCGGTGAACAGTCGCTCCACCTTCCGCAGATCCATCTTGAACAGCCGGGCGAGGTCCTGTCGCACCTGGTCCGGGTCGCGCTCCGGGAGCAACTGGCCCGAGAAATAGATATCGTAGCGGGTGAATGACATCGGCCTGGATCCAAATCCTTCAGCCCGGATTGTTTGCCGGACTTCGGTTCTTTTAATCGAGCGGTTGCTCGCGCTCTTTGAAATAGCACGCGTGACGCGCCATCGTCAAATCGCCCGGAGGAGTCTTTGCCCGGTTGGGCATGCGCTTTCGGCTGAGTATATCCCCTTTGGTGGGGTAAAAAAGGGGAGGCGGCCTGGGCAGACCGCGTTTTACATTAGTTGGCCAGGGCGAGGGACTGCCTGATCGCCTGGTCGACGTAGAAATAAAACATCTCCGGGGTGTTAATGCCGATGATGCGTTCGGCCAGCTCCTTGCCCCGCGGATCGAGAAACAGCAGGGTCGGGGTCAGGTTGACTCCGAGGCCATGGGCGTAATCGATCGCGGGAACCCGCTGGCCCTCGAAATCGAGCAGGCTGACGCCCGGGTCGATATACAGCTCACGGATCAGGATCTGTCCACGGTAGTCGCCCGCCAGGAGCATGGGGCGGAGGATGTCGCGCTTGATCTGGACGCAGAACGGGCAGTGATCCTGGGATACCAGCAGCAGTATCGGAAGGCCGTGCCGGGCATCGGCCGCCAGATCGGTTACTTTCGTTATCTCAGTCATTGCGCTCTCTTTGTCCTGTCCGTTCCGGCGCCTCGGCGCGCCTGTTCGATCTTGTTTGTGTAGTGGCGCTTCATCGCTTGCTCGAAGGCCTCATTGGATTCGTACTCTAGACCGAAAACAGGCCGCCATAAATTATGGTTTTCCATACACAGGTAGAAAAACACCTCCCGCTTCCATGCGCTGCTGAAGCTTCCGTAGGCATGACTGAACAGCGCCTGCTTGATCGGGGTCGGGTAGGAGAGTTTGCCCTCGGCATCCTCCATCGGCATCTTCAGGATCTGACTGGCGATGCCCATCTGGCGGATGCGCCGGATCACCGGTTTGATGAAGGTAAGGGTGCCGAAAGAGACCATGGCCACCTGGCGCGGATCGAAACGTGACTGTAACTGTTCGAATACCTGTGCGTACTCCTCCCGCCAGTTCCGGTAGTGGATCATGGGATGGAAGTGGAAGCCGATCACCGCTCCGCTTGCGGCCATCCGCTCGGCCGCCTCCAGCCGCTTCGCCAGGGGGGCGCTGCCGTGCTCCTCGTCGGCAATTACCGCCGGGGTGTTGAGCGACCAGGTGAAGAGGATATTGGGCGGCAGCGGTTGTTTCAGCAGGTGCGCGACATTGGCCGATTTGGTCTTGAACTCCAGGATTACATTGGGGTGTTTGCGGGCAAACTCCAGTTGCGCGTCCAGCACCCCTCGGCTGTTGCCCCACATCAGCGAGTCGGAGGATTGGCCGGTGCCGATGTGGTAGAGGCGGTTGGGGTCGAGCTCCAGGCGGGAGAGCTTGTCGGAGAACCCGGGATCGAAGAACACCTTGTGCCCGTCCGAAAAGGCCTGGATGCTGCAATAGCTGCAGCCATAGCCACAGTTGTCCACGGCATCCAGGGTGAGCAGGTTGCAGCAGCGGGTGCGCGGGGAGGCCACCGGGCAGTGGCCGAGGCCCAGTCTGCCTTTTTCGCGAAGCGTGATTCCAGGGCGCTCCGGTGGGGGCTGGCGCGTTTCCATGGGGTAGCGGTTGGGCTCATCGCGCAGCGCTTCCCAATGTCCGGACAGCTCCCTCAGCAGGTGCTGCTTCTCCTCCCGGGGGACGGTCAGCCCGGCCGGGGTCTGGGGCAACAGAGCCGCGAGCCCCGGCTCACCCCACATCTCCAGGTCGCGGGCGATCTCCGCGAGCTGGCGCAGCTCCTGCAAGGTCAGTCTCAGGTGGTGGGCGATACGCTCCAGGGCGCGCTGGTCGGCGACGCTCAGCCGGGGATAAAGGGTCTGTCTGGAGATGCGTCTGAATTTATCCCGGTAGTCGTCGCTGGCTGGCATGGGTATGGGGTCGGAGGGTTCGTCCGGCGATTATGCCTCAGGCGTCCGGGAGGGACAAACCACGGTCCCCCAGTCATGGACACCCACCATCTTTCCCCCACCCATCTTTCTATGGACACCCACCAAACTACGCTCTCCCTTAGTCATGGACACCCACCCATCTTCCCTTTCTCTTCAGTGCGGTCATGGACACCCACCCATCTTTCTCGGTCATGGACACCCAGCCGGTCATGGACACCCATCCCTCTTCCCTACCCATCTCTCAATTATTACGGATCCGGGTGTTTGATGCGGGTTAAACCCGACAAACGTATGGGGTAAACCACTGTTTACCCGGCGCCGGTTAATCGGGAGTATAGAAACCGGAGGCGGTCTAAATGCCTTGGCATGCACCCTCGGTGCGGCAAGGGGCGGGGGCCTCCGTTGGATGGGGGACGCATGGCTCGTCCCGGTAACCGGCCATTTTAAGAAGCCGGATAAACAGAAGGTGGTGGTTGCGGCTGCCGGACGGTGACGTTTGATTCCCTCCGCTCGATCGCGCCCCACGGCACCGAAGAGGATGATTATGATGTTAGTAAAAGAGGTTATGTCACGCTCACCCCGCACCGTGAGCCCGGAGACGGGTCTGCTGGAGGTGGTTTCACTGATGTGTCTGTATCGTTACAGCGGCCTGCCTGTGCTGGTGGGTGACGAGATGGTGGGATTTATCGCTGAGAAGGATGTCCTGCACCGTATGTTTCCGACCCTGGAGGATATGATGAAGGAGGGGTTCGGCTCGGTCGATCTGGACGAGATGATGGGGCGTTACAAAGAGGTGGTGAACCTCAAGGTTGCTGATTTGATGGCCTCCAAGGTGGTCACCGTCTCTCCCGACGAGCACATCCTGCGCGCGGCCACCACCATGGTCAGGCACAAGTTCCGGCGCATCCCGGTGGCCGAGAACGGACGGTTGGTCGGGATGTTGAGTCTGGGTGATATTCACAAGGCGATCTTTCTGGCGAATATCTCCAGCGGGCTCTGCGACAAGCGTGCGTGAGCGCCCGTTCGCGCCGCCGGGACGGAGCGGTCACGCTTCCGTACCGGTTGGCGGGAGCGTCCGGTTCTCAGCCAGGACCTTTTCTACCGTATCCACGATGGCCTGGGTCTGCGGATCGATCTCGATGTTGACCCGGTCGCCGGGTCGCCGCCAGCCCATGTTGGTGCGGTTGAGCGTCTCCGGTATCAGATGGACATTGAATCGGTCTCCCTCCACTTCGCCGATGGTGAGGCTGATGCCGTCGATGCCGATGTAGCCCTTGCTGAAGAGGTACTTCATCAGGGCCGCCGGCATGCGGAACCACACCTGGCGGTTGTTTTCGCTCTCCTTGACCTCGATTACCTCGGCGGTGCAGATGATATGGCCGGACATCGAGTGGCCGCCGATCTCGTCGCCGAATCGGGCCGCCCGCTCGTAGTTGACCCGGTCCCCCGTTTGGAGCCGGCCGAGGTTGGTTATCCGCAGCGTCTCCTGCATCAGGTCGAAGGAGACCCGATCCCCGTCGATCGACACTACGGTGAGGCAGCAGCCGTTGTGGGCGATGGAGGCGCCTGGCTGGAGGTCGGCGAGATGCGCTTCGGGTAGACGCACGGTGTGGGTGCGAAACCGCTGTTTCTCGATGATCTCGACGATCTCCGCGGTGCCTTGAACGATGCCGGTGAACATGGGGCCTCTCCTGGGTTGAAACAGCGGTCATTGTAACCCGGATCGCTCCCCGGACTGGAGACAATAAGAACCCCGTTTCCGGGGCGCAAGAGGTGATGTATTACAGAGTCTGGCGGGACGCCCGCTCAGTAGTGTGCGTGACGATAGCCGAAGGTGATGCCGGTACCGATTCCGGCGGAGCGCAGCATTTCGATGTTGAGGCGCGGCCGCCGACGGTCGCTGCCACGGCGCTCTGTTCCGCCATCGCGCCGGGCTCTCCATCCGGGTGTCCTGGGATCCTTGTTCGGTGAGCGGTGCCGGTACTGATGGACATCGAGCCGCCTGCCTTTGAGGTGCGCGCCGTTGAGGCGCTCGATGATACCGGGAACCATCTTGCCGGGTTCAATCTTGGCCAGCCCATGCAGTTCGGCCTGGCCGGTGTCACGGTCTACGATCTGCATCATTTCGCACTGGGTGAGGCGGGCACGGCTGGTCAGGGGCAACATCAGCCAGCCGGGCTTGAGTGCGCGGTTGATGAACTGCACCACATCCTTGCGACTGGTCTCTTTTGGCAACCTGCTGATAAAGATCCACATAGGAATCCCTCCTCGATTACCCGGGCCAAGAGCCCCCTCGGCCCCTCCTGCCTAAGTATAGTACCTACCCAGATATTTTGCCGAAACCCGGGTCAGGGTTACGGGGCTTGGATTTATCTTTTGTTCCTCGGGTAATGGTTGTTGTTGCTTGAATATACGGCGGTTTCTATTTTGCCTGCATCAGGTGGGGCTTGTGGGGAGTGCAGATCCGGCGGGGATGGCATCCGCCCGCGCTTCGTATTACCATGGCTGCCAAACCGAATGTCTCCCGATACCCATGCGCCTGTTGATTCCCCTGCTCCTGATGATTCTCCCGCATACCCAGCCTCTGGCCGATCCCCTGCCGCCGCCGGGGCAGCGCAGTGTCGATGATGTGGTCGCCGCCTACTCCGACAAGGTCTCCTCGCGCCTGTTGCCGAGGTTCCAGTTCGCCGGTGTGGCGTGGCCCCCGGAGCGGGTCGTCCTGGTGGCCACCAAGGACACCCGCCGCCTGGAGCTGTGGGTGCTGGAGGGGGCGGAGTGGGTGCGGGTGCGGGAGTACCGCATCAAGGGGATGAGCGGGGGCTTCGGGCCCAAGCTCCGGGAGGGCGACCGGCAGGTGCCGGAGGGGTTCTACAACGTCACCCATCTCAACCCCAACAGCCGTTTCCACCTCTCGATGAAGCTCGACTATCCCAACCTGTTCGACCGGGCTCAGGCCGAGCGGGACGGGCGGAGCGATCTCGGTGGTGATATCTTCATTCACGGCGGTGTACTCTCCACCGGGTGCCTGGCCGTTGGTGACAACGCCATTGAGGAGCTGTTCGTGCTGGCGGCGGAGATCGGGTCCGAGCGCATCTCGGTGTTGATATCCCCCAAGGATTTCCGTTACCGCCCCCTCGAACCCCTGAGTCCTGAGACACCCCCCTGGGTGTTCGAGCTGCACCAGCAGATCGCCGCCAACCTGGAGCGTTTCCCGCTGGGCGGGAGGTGACGCGGCGGAGCGGCAGCCCGTCTGTGGTAAGGTGTGGCTCCGCTAGGCAGTGATCCTGATCGATGGCACGTACCCCGACAAAAAAACGCCGCCCCGCGGCCCGGTCCGGCACCCGGGCCAAAAAACCGAGACGCAGAGGCGTCAGCCGCCCCCGCGGGCGGGTGAAGCGGCGCTGGCTGGCGCGGCTGATCGCCTTCGGCTTTCTGTTCAGCCTGGTCGCCGGGGTCTATGTGCTCTATCTCGACCACACGGTGCGCACCAAGTTCGAGGGCAAGCGCTGGGCGGTGCCTGCACGGGTCTACGGGCGGCCCCTGGAGCTTTACGCCGGGGCCCGGCTTACGGGGGAACAGCTCCAGGCGGAGTTGCGGCGGCTCGGTTACCGTAAGGTGGCGCATCCGCGCCAGCCGGCGAGCTGGTCACAGAGCGGATCCCGCTTTCTGATTCGCACCCGCAACTTCCAGTTCTGGGACGGCGCTGAGCCTGAACAGTATATCGACCTGCGTCTCGATGGCGGCCGGGTGGCTCATCTCAGCCAGGCCGACGGTGCGGAGCTGGCCCTGTTGCGCCTGGAAGCGCCGGAGATCGGCAGCATCTACCCGGCCCACAACGAGGACCGGGTACTGGTGCGCCGCGACCAACTGCCCCCGGGCCTGGTGACGGCGCTGCTGGCGGTGGAGGACCGCACCTTCCACGAACACCACGGGGTCGACCCCCGGGGGATCGCCCGGGCCCTGTGGGCCAACCTGCGCGCCGGGGCCCTGGTCCAGGGCGGCAGCACCCTCACCCAGCAACTGATCAAGAACTTCTACCTCACCCGCGAGCGCACTCTGTGGCGCAAGCTCAATGAGGCGGTGATGGCGCTGTTGCTCGATGCCCGCTACGGCAAGGACGAGATTCTCGGGGCCTACGCCAACGAGATCTACCTGGGCCAGGACGGCAGCCGCGCCATTCACGGTTTCGGGCTGGCCAGCGACTTCTATTTCAACCGCCCCCTGGGGGAGCTGGATCTGGCGCGCCAGGCCCTGCTGGTTGCCCTGGTGCGTGGCCCCTCCTACTACGATCCGAGGCGCAATCCGAAGCGGGCCAGGAAACGACGCGACCTGGTGCTGCGGCTGCTCGCCGAGCAGGGCGCGATCAGCCAGGCCGAGGCCCGGCACGCCGCGGCCCAGCCGCTGGGCGTGACCGATCAGCGCGGTCGGGGACGGGGCAACTTTCCGGCCTTCATGGACCTGGTGCGCCGTCAGTTGCACCGAGACTACCGTGAGGAGGATCTCACCTCCGAGGGGCTGCGGATCTTCACCACCCTTGATCCCTGGGTGCAGGCCCATGCCGAGGAGGCGCTTGGCGACCGCTTGGGCAAGTTGGAGAAATGGAACAAGCTGCCCGCCGGCAAGCTGGAGGGGAGCGCGGTCGTGGTCGATGCCCAGGGGGCGGAGGTGCTGGCCCTGGTCGGCGGGCGCAAGGCGCGCTTCGCGGGATTCAACCGGGCCCTCGACGCGGTGCGCCCGATCGGTTCGCTGATCAAGCCGGTGGTCTATCTTGCCGCCCTGATGGAGCCCGCGCGCTACACCCTGGTGACGCCCCTGGAGGATACCGGCCTGACCATCCGGGGCGGCGACGGTAAGGCGTGGACCCCCCGCAACTACGATCGCAAGGAGCACGGGCAGGTGCCCCTGCACCGGGCCCTGGCCAACTCCTATAACCTCTCAACGGTGCGCCTGGGCATGGATATGGGGCTCGGGCGGGTCGCCGATCTGCTCCGGGAACTGGGCATCAGCCGCCCGGTCGAGCCGGTGCCGGCGATGCTGCTGGGCGCGCTCTCCCTCTCGCCCCTGGAGGTGGCCCAGCTCTATCAGGGATTCGCCGGGGGTGGTTTCTACTCGCCCCTGCGCGCCATTCGTGAGGTGCTTGATGCCGAGGGCAGGCCGCTGCAACGCTACCCGCTGACCGTGCGCCAGGCGGTTCCCGGGGAGGCGGTCTATCTGCTCAACCGTAATCTGCAGGAGGTGGTCAGCGAGGGTACCGGCAAGGGGCTGGACCGCTTTCTCCCCTCCGCGCTCAAGGTGGCGGGCAAGACCGGGACCACCGACGGTCTGCGTGATAGCTGGTTTGCCGGCTTCACCGGCGACAAGGTGGCGGTGGTCTGGGTCGGCCGCGACGATAACCGTCCGGCGGGGCTGACCGGCGGCACGGGTGCGCTCCAGGTGTGGGGTGATATGATGCGCCGTATCGCTCCCCTGTCGCTGGAACTGATCAGCCCCGAGGGGGTCGAGACGGTATGGGTCGAGCCGCACTCAATGATGCGCTCTGGCGAGGGGTGCGAGGGCGCTCGCCCGTTTCCCTTCATAAAGGGTTCGGCGCCGCGTATCCACTCCTCCTGTTCCAGGGGTGGCGAGAGCGGTCTGGGTGGGTTTCTGAGGGATCTCTTCCAATGAAAATGAACAAGTTACGTTCCATGTTCTGGTCGTTGTGCGCGGTGCTGCTGTTGCAGGGTTGCATCGGCGCCCCGGCGCGCACCAGTGCCCCGGTCCGTCAACCGGGTCCGACCGTGCCGCCGCCCGTGGAGCCCGCCGCCGCCCCGGGAGAAGCCCGGGTGCGGGTGTATGAGCCGCCCCAGGTGGCCCTGGCCGCGCCGCTGCACAGCAAGGCGGTGCAGGCCCTGCTCGAACGCAGCGAACAGCAGCGCCTGGAGTCGGACCTGGACGGTGCCGTCACCACCATCGAGCGGGCACTGCGGCTCGAATCGCGCAATGCCCACCTGTGGAACCGGCTCGCTCATCTGCGCTACGAGCAGGGGCGGCGCACCCTGGCCGCCGAACTGGCCGCCAAGTCCAACGCCCTGGCCGCCCGGGACCTCGGCCTGAAACGGGACAACTGGCTGCTGATCGCCGCCGCCCGCCGTTCGGTGGGGGATGCGCGCGGCGCCCGCGACGCCGAACGCAAGGCGCGCACCCTCTACTGACCGCCCGTCCTGGGCCGCGTCCCGCCCAGTGTGGTGTGCACTCGGTTTCTGGCGCCGTGGGATTTCAGTTACAATCGGACGCTCATCCTCCTGGAAGCGAGCCGCGCATGCCCCTCTACTCAGCCAATGCACTGATCTCCCAGGCGCGAAAGCTGGCCGCGGAGTACCGCCGCACCATGGGTAAGCCGCTGCCCGGGATCAGTAATGAAATCGCTCTGCACGACGCGATGGAGCTGCTGCGGCTGCAACCGGCGCCTGAAGGCGGCATGGGCTATGACGCCATCGATCCGGCGCGTGACGGCCTGCGTATACAGATCAAGAGCCGTACTATCTTCGATGAGAGCAAGTCGGGACAACGCATTGGCCAGATCAAGGTGGACCAGGAGTGGGATCTGGTGGTGCTGGTGTTGATGGACGAGGAGTACGAGCCCTACGAGATCTACGAGCTGGAGCGTGGCGAGTTGCTGGAGCAGATGGCCAGGTCGAGCAGCAAGCGGGCCCGGCGCGGCGCCCTCTCCATCGCCCGTTTCAAGATTATCGGCCGTCTGGTCTGGACCCGGGACGGGGGTGTCGGCGCGGAGATCTGGGACAACCAGGGATGATCACCGGGGCGGATCCGGCCGGAAGCGGTTCGGACTGGATGCCCGTGGAGGGGCGTTGGAGATGATCGCGGTTGAAGAGGTCCTGGGCCGGGAAGGCCTGCTCTCCCGGGCCATCGAGGGTTTCACCCACCGGCCCGAACAGGAGGCGATGGCCCTGGCGGTGGCGCAGACCCTGGAGCAGGGCGGGGTGCTGGTCACCGAGGCGGGAACGGGAACCGGTAAGACCTTCGCTTATCTGGTCCCGGCGCTGCTCTCCGGGCAGAAGGTGGTGATCTCCACCGGCACCCGCAACCTCCAGGACCAGCTCTACCACCGGGATCTGCCGCTGGTGCGTGACGCCCTGGCGGTGCCCGCCGATATTGCCCTGCTGAAGGGACGCGCCAACTACCTCTGCACCCATCGTCTGGAGAATACCCTGCAAGAGGGGCGACTCAAGTCCCGGGACATGGTGGGGCACCTGATGGCGGTAAAGGGTTGGGCGGGGCGCACCCGCAGCGGAGATATCGCCGAACTCGTCGAGGTCCCGGAGGACTCCCCAATCTGGCCCCACGTCACCTCCACCACGGAGAACTGCCTGGGCAGCGAGTGCGCCGACTATGGCGACTGCCACCTGGTGGAGGCGCGGCGCCGTGCCCAGGAGGCGGATCTGGTGGTGATCAACCACCACCTGCTGTGCGCCGATTTCTCGCTCAAGGAGGAGGGGTTCGGCGAGCTGCTGCCGGATGCCGACTGCTTCATCATCGACGAGGCGCACCAGCTGCCCGAGGTGGCCAGCAGCTTCTTCGGTTACACCCTCAGCGGCCGTCAGCTGCTCGATCTGTGCCGTGATACCGAGGTGGAGTATCACCGCGAGGCGGGCGACATGAAGGTGATCCCGGAGCGCGCCGCCGCCCTGGAGACGGCGGTGCGCGAGTTGCGCCTGAGCTTCGGGATCGATCAGCGGCGCGGTCCCTGGGCCGAGATCGGCCGTGATAGCCGGGTGACGGGGGCGCTGCGGCGGCTGGCCCAGGCCCTGGAGGCGCTGGACGAGGTGTTGGCGGCGGTCCAGGGCCGGGGCAAGGGACTCGACAGCTGCCTGGAGCGCACGCGGCAGATGCGCGCCGGGCTGCACTCGCTTACCGACGCGCCCGACGAGGGTGACATCCGCTGGTTCGAGACCATGGGCCAGGGGTTTCGCCTCAACCGCACGCCGCTGGATATCGCGGGCCTGTTTCAGGCCCGCATGCAGACCCACCCCGGCAGCTGGATCTTCACCTCGGCGACCCTGGCGGTGGGTGGGAATTTCGAGCATTTTCAGCGTCGTCTGGGACTCGACGGTGCCGGTACCGCGCTCTGGGACAGTCCCTTCGACTACCCCAAGCAGGCCCTCTGGTTCGTGCCCCGGGGGCTGCCCGATCCGCGCGCCGACGGCGACCGCTACACCGAGGCGGTGCTGGATCTGGCGCTTCAGGTAGTGGAGGCGAGCCGGGGTCGCGCCTTCCTGCTGTTTACGAGTTATCGCGCCCTGCGCCTGGCCGAGGCGCGCATTCAGGGGCGGCTCGACTACCCGTTGTTGGTCCAGGGAAGCGCCCCGAAAGGGGAGTTGCTGGAACGTTTTCGCCGCGCCGGCAACGCTGTGCTGCTGGCCACGGCCAGCTTCTGGGAGGGGGTGGATGTGCGCGGTGCGGCCCTCTCCTGCGTGATCATCGACAAACTCCCCTTCGCCTCGCCCGGTGATCCGGTGCTGCAGGCCCGGATCGATGCCCTGCGCAAGCAGGGGGGGAATCCGTTCATGGAGTTCCAGGTCCCCCAGGCGGCCATCGCCCTGAAGCAGGGTGCGGGACGTCTGATCCGCGATGTCAACGACCGGGGGGTGCTGGTGATTTGCGATCCTCGCCTGCTCAAGCATGGCTACGGCTACACCTTTCTCGACAGCATGCCGCCGATGGCGCGCACCCGTGATCTGGAGGATGTGCGGCGCTTCTTTGAACGCATCGGGGATGGGGGCCATGACGCGGACTAGGCTTCCCGATACAATGGCCCCATGAAGCTGCTCGCTATCGAGACCGCCACCGAGGCCTGTTCCGCCGCCCTCTACATTGATGGTGAGGTCGAGCTGCGCTATGCGGTGCAGGCGCGCCGTCACAGCGAGCTGATCCTGCCGATGATGGAGGCGCTGCTGGCCGGTGCCGGGCTCACGCTGAGCGGGCTGGACGCCCTCGCCTTCGGCCGTGGACCGGGGGCCTTCACCGGGGTGCGCATCGCCACCGGCGTGGTTCAGGGTGCCGCCTTCGCCGCCGATCTGCCAGTGTTGCCGGTCTCCACCCTGGCGGCCCTGGCGCAGCGCTGCCACCGTGAGCAGGGCGCGCGGCAGGTACTGGCGGCCTATGATGCGCGCATGGGTGAGCTCTACTGGGGGGGCTACCAGGCCGAGGCGGGGGTGATGCGGGTGATGATCCCCGATCAGGTGGCCACACCGCAGGATGTCGAGCTGCCGCGCGACGGCCTCTGGCAGGGCGCCGGGACCGGCTGGGCGGCCCATGGGGAGGTGCTGCGCGGGCGCCTGGGGCCGCGTCTTGGTGGAAGCTCGCCCGCGCTTTACTGTAGTGCCGAGGATGTGGCGCGGCTGGCGGCGGACGGGTGGCTGCGAGGCGAGGCGGTGACCGCCGAACAGGCCCTTCCGGTCTATCTTCGTGACCAGGTGGCGTCAAAGCCTGCGTCCCCGGTCACATAACGGGAAAAAAACTGTGATCCCGTTCTCAAAAACCGGCCGGTAGGGAGGTTTTGCCTGTTCTCTTGATAAAAGCCACTTGTTGGACAAGGACAAGGGTGTTTGAATCGGCTTATTGCCCATTGTTGGGCTCTGGCTCGACAGTGGAAAACACATTAGAACGACAGAGGTGGGGACATGCGTTTATTCCCTGGAGTTGTATCGACCCTGGTAGTGGCGGGCCTGGTCCTGGCGGCGGTATCTGCTCAGGCGGATAAGGGTGTTGTCGGAGAGAATCTGGAGCTGAGGCAGACGCTGGAGAAGCGCATGGACGCGATTCGCGCGGACCGGGAGGCGTACGAGCAGATAATGAACGACGGGCGCGATCGCACTATCCTCTGCAAGACCTGCCATGGCGAGGACGGCATGGCTGTGAAGGAGGGCACCCCCAATCTGGCCGGGCAGAACCCGGTCTATATCGTGGATCAGTTCCAGCGCTTCGGAGACGGACGCCGCTACGACTTCTTCATGGCCCAGCTCGCCAAATCGTTCGACGATGAAGAGAAGATCAAGATCGCCCTCTATTACGCCAGCATGCCCAACGCCGCCTCCGGTGGCGGCAAGGTGGAGCTCATGGGTCAGGGCAAGGCGCTCTTTGAGCGGAGCTGCACCGAGTGCCACGGCAGCGACGGCAAGGGGCAGGAGGGGTATGCCCGTCTGGCAGGCCAGCGCCCCGAGTATGTGACGAAGATGCTCAAGGAGTTCAAGGAGCGCACCGGCCGGCGCAACAACCCCTGGATGTCCGGCGTGGCGCTCAAACTGAGCGACACCGATATGGAGGCCCTGGCCGCCTATATCGCCTCGCTCAAGTAGCCCGTAAGCACACCGGGATAGCGCGTGCCGCATCGGCCAGCACGGGTGGGTTGGGTCAGCGGACGCGGCAGGTTGGCGGTGATGCGCTCCGCCGGGGAGCGCGCGGGCCGCGTGGCACCCCCGTTCCGGGGGTATCGGCCATGAGCTCCTCCATCCCGCCCAGCCCTTCCGTCGAGCCGGGGTGGCTCTACTCCGTCGTCGAGACCCCGGATCACCCCGATTTCTCGCTCCTCTACCGGCGGCTGGGCCTGCGCCAGCAGTGCTTCAACTCCATGCGCCGGGCAATGGCGGGGATCAAGCGGCAGCCCCCGGCGTTTATCGTGGCGGAATTTCTCTACGGCTTCAGCAATAACTACGCCGGGATCAATATCAGCAACCTCGACGTGATGCTGTTCAGCCTGCAACGCTATGCCCCGGATGCGCGGGTGGTGGTGCTGGTGACGCCGACGCAGCGCCGCTACGTGGATCAGCTCAACGCCATCTTTCCCCTGTATGCGGTGCTGCCGCAGCCGGTCACGGAACCGCGGCTGGCGCGGGTCCTGGGAGGAAGCGGCAGCGACTGAAGGCGGGTCCCCTCCGGGGTGCCGGAGGGTGGCGTGGCTCAGTGGGTCAGGATCTGACTCAGGAACAGCTTGGTGCGGTCGTGCCGGGGGTGGTTGAAGAAAGTCTCCGGCTCGTTCTCCTCGATGATCTCCCCCCCGTCCATGAAGATCACGCGGTTGGCCACGGTCTTGGCAAAGCCCATCTCGTGGGTCACGCAGAGCATGGTCATGCCGCTCTCGGCCAGTTCCACCATGGTGTCCAGCACCTCCTTGATCATCTCCGGATCGAGGGCCGAGGTGGGCTCGTCGAAGAGCATGATGTTGGGGTTCATGCAGAGGCTGCGGGCGATGGCCACGCGCTGCTGCTGACCGCCCGAGAGCTGGCCGGGATACTTCTGTGCCTGCTCCGGGATCTTTACCTTTTCGAGGTACTGCATGGCGACCTCCTCGGCCTCCCGGCGCGGCATCTTGCGCACCCAGATCGGGGCCAGACAGCAGTTTTCGAGCACCGAGAGGTGGGGGAAGAGGTTGAAGTGCTGAAACACCATGCCCACCTCCTTGCGCACCTGATCGATGTGCTTGATGTCGTCGGTCAGCTCGGTGCCGTCGACGATGATCTGCCCGCGCTGGTGCTCCTCCAGGCGGTTGATGCAACGAATCATGGTCGATTTGCCGGAGCCGGAAGGTCCGCAGATGACGATGCGCTCACCCCTGCGCACGGTCAGGTTGATATCCTTCAGCACATGGAACTCGCCATACCACTTGTGCATGCCGTTGATCTCGATCACCACGTCCTCGGACAGGGTGTTCGGGTCGCGCGCGGTTTCAGTCTCAGCCATCTTTTATCTCCAACCGGGGGGCCCGCCCGCGCAGGCCCCGAGTCTTATCGGGCATGTCCCGTATGCAGTTTGCGCTCCAGTGCCTGGCTGTAGCGCGACATGCTGAAGCAGAAGATCCAGAAGATCAGGGCGGCAAATACATAACCCTCGATCGAGAAGCCCAGCCAGTTCGAATCGGTGATCGCCGTCTGCACCATGCCCAGCAGGTCGAACAGCCCGATGATCAGCACCAGGGTGGTGTCCTTGAACAGGGCGATGAAGGTGTTGACGATGCCGGGGATCACCAGCTTCAGGGCCTGGGGCAGGATGATCAGCCCCATGCTCTTCCAGTAGTTGAGTCCCAGTGCCTCGGCCGCTTCATACTGGCCCTTGGGGATCGCCGCCAGCCCGCCGCGCACTACCTCCGCCATGTAGGCGGACTGGAACAGCACGATGCCGATCATGGCGCGCAGCAGCTTGTCGAAGTGGCTGCCCTCGGCCAGAAACAGCGGCAGCATCACCGAGGCCATGAACAGCACCGTGATCAGCGGTACGCCGCGCCAGAACTCGATAAACACCACGCTCACCGATTTGACAATCGGCATCTCGGAGCGCCGCCCCAGGGCGAGAATGATGCCGATCGGCAGCGAGGCTACGATACCCACCCCCGAGAGGATCAGGGTGAGGGTCAGGCCGCCCCATTTAGTGGTCTCGACCGGTTCCAGGCCGAAACTGCCGCCCGCGAACAGCTGGAAGGCGATCACCGGATAGAGGAACAGGATGGCCGCCGCCAGCAGTCCCTTGTGGTTGAAGCGCTCGATGAACAGTGGAATCGCCAGCAGCACCAGCAGGCCGAAGGCGAGATTGATACGCCAATACCCGGCGGCGGGATAGAGCCCGTACATGAACTGGTCAAAACGTACGTTGACGAAGACCCAGCAGGCGCCGCCGCTATTGCAGGCGTCGCGTGAGTCGCCGAACCAGTCGGCCCGCAGAAAGGCCCAGTCGATCAGCGGCGGCACGCTCAGATAGATCAGATAGCTCGCCAGCAGGGTCAGCCCGGTGTTGAGCCAGGAGGAGAAGAGGTTGCTGCGCAGCCAGCCGATGACGCCCACGTTGCTGATCGGTGGTGGCAGGTCGGGATGCGGGACATGCTCTTTCACTGGGCTACCTCTCGACCAATTGTTTGCGTTTGTTATACCAGTTCATGAACAGCGAGATGCTCAGGCTGATGGTCAGATAGACCGCCATGGTCATGGCGATCACCTCCACCGCCTGGCCCGTCTGGTTCAGGGTGGTGCCGGCGAATACCGCCACCAGGTCCGGGTAGCCGATGGCCGTGGCCAGGGAGGAGTTCTTGGTCAGGTTGAGGTACTGGCTGGTCAGCTGGGGGATGATGACCCGCAGCGCCTGGGGGATGATCACCAGGCGCAGTGTGACGCCGGGTCGCAGGCCGAGGGCGTAGGCGGCCTCGGTCTGGCCATGGCTCACCGCCAGGATGCCCGAGCGCACCGCCTCGGCGATGAAGGCCCCTGTGTAGATGCTCAGGGCCAGCAGCAGCGCGGCCAGTTCGGGGATGATCACCATGCCGCCCCTGAAGTTGAAGCCCTTCAGGGCGGGGTACTCCCAGCTCATGGGCATGCCCATGACCAGGAAGGCGAGCAGCGGCAGGCCCAGCAGCAGGCCCAGGGAGACGAAGACCGTATGGAACTGGCGGCCGGTCGCCTCCTGACGGCGGCGCGCCCAGCGCGCCAGGATCACCACGGCCACCACCGCCAGGGCGAAGGCGACACCCACCAGCCAGAAGCCCTGCTCGAATACGGGGCCCGGGATATAGAAGCCCCGGTTATTGAGAAAAAAGGCCTCGCCGAAGCTCAGGCTCTGTTTCGGGCGCGGCAGCGGTTGCAGCACGGCGAAATACCAGAACATGATCTGCAGCAGCAGGGGGATGTTGCGGAAGGTCTCGATATAGACGGTGGCGATGCGCGCGACCAGCCAGTTGCCCGAGAGCCTGGCCACGCCCATGACGAAGCCGATGAGGGTTGCCAGGGCGATGCCCAGGGCCGAGACCAGGAGGGTGTTGAGCAGGCCGACGAAGAAGGTGCGACCGTAGCTGTGGGTTTCGTTGTAGTCGATCAGCGATTGCAGAATGCCGAACCCCGCCTCCTGGGAGAGGAAGCCGAATCCCGTGCTGATGCCTCGCTGTTCGAGGTTGTTCAGGGTGTTGGTGAACAGGGAGTAGCCGACCAGGCACAGGGCCAGCACCAGAAGCGTCTGGAACAGGGCGGCGCGAAACGCGGGGCGCCGCCAGAACGCAGCCTGTGCAGGAGCGCACTCCTGCTGCCGTGGTTCTGCCATGGGGATATGACCTCGTGCAGCGGTGGTTAGGGATGCGACGCCGGGGCATGTGTACCCCGGCGTCGCTTTCACTTATCGCGTGAGGCGGGTTAACGGATCGGCGGTGCGTACTGGAGGCCGCCCTTGTTCCACAGTGCGTTCTGGCCACGGGCGATCTTCAGCGGACTGCCCATGCCGACGTTGCGCTCGAAGGCCTCGGCGTAGTTGCCCACGCCCCGGATGATGTTGGCCGCCCAGGCGTCATCCAGCCCGAGGCCGCTGCCCTTGATACCTTCCAGGCCGAGCACCCGGCGGACATTGGGGTCCTTGCTCTCCATCATCGCGTCGACGTTGCCGGAGTTGATCCCCAGCTCCTCGGCGTTGAGCATGGCGAACAGTGACCAGCGCACGACGTTGAACCACTCGTCGTCACCCTGGGCGACCACCGGCCCCAGAGGCTCCTTGGAGATCACCTCGGGCAGCACCATGGCGCTTTCTGGGTTCTTCAGCTGGATGCGCAGGGCGTAGAGCTGGGACTGGTCGGAGGTGAGCGCGTCGCAGCGTCCGGCCTCGAACGCCTTCACCGTCTCGTCGGATTTGTCGAAGGTGATCGGCGTGTAGGAGAGCTTGTTGGCGCGGAAGTAGTCGGCCAGGTTCAGCTCGGTGGTGGTGCCGGCCTGGATGCAGAACGAGGCGCCGTCGAGTTCCATGGCGCTCTTCACGCCCAGGTTCTTGGCGACCAGGAAGCCCTGCCCGTCATAGTAGTTGACCCCGGCGAAGTTGAGTCCCAGCGAGGTGTCGCGGGTCAGGGTCCAGGTGGTGTTGCGCGACAGCATGTCGATTTCGCCCGATTGCAGGGCGGTGAAACGCTCCTTGGCGGTCAGCGGGGTGTATTTCACCTTCTCAGCGTCGCCGAACACGGCGGCTGCCACGGCGCGGCAGATATCCACGTCCAGTCCGGTCCAGTTGCCCTTGTCGTCGGCACTGGAAAAGCCGGCCAGGCCGGTGCTTACGCCGCACTGGACGAAGCCCTTGCTCTTGACCGCGTCGAAAGTGGCGCCGGCCTGCGCGGTGGTGGTGGCCGCGGTGAACAGTACCGCGGCGGTTGCAACTGCGTGGATCCTCTTCATCATTGTTCTCTCTCCGTCGTTGTAGTTGTGGCTAAAGGCAAATGGGTCAACCGGTAAACGGGCACGCTGGCGGCGGCTCCGGTGTTGATGATCTCATCGTCAGAAACGGGTTGTTATTGTTTTATCTTGTCCATCCGGCACGGGCCGTGTGGTCCGCTGCTGCCCATGGCGGTGCGCATACGGGAACGCCCTCGGTGTATCGGACTCTATCCCGATCAAAAGGCCTGTGCAACCCTGGCGGCGGGGCGCGCCAGCCTGCACCCCATGACCCTGCCGGAATGAGAGTTCGGCGAAACTCAAGGCTGCTGCGGGGATTTTGGCAACGAGGGGGTGCTGCCGCTGTTCTGATAGTAGTAGTCGTAGCGGTTATGCAGGTCGGAGGTGAAGGTCCACGCCTCGTTGAAGGAGAGGCCGCTCTGCTCCGGGAAGATCACCTTGACGTAGAGTCCGTTGCTGTGTTGCTGTTTCAGCCTCCCCAGGCGTTGCTCGAGCTCCTCGCGGCTGATCAGCTTGTAGCCGGGCTCCAGGGCCGTCTGGTACTCGATGGTGAACGCGCCGTTGCTCTTGCCGTAGCGGATATCGACCACGAACCGGCCCTCTGGGGAGCGGGCCGGGCGCACCAGTTCATCGTACTTCACCTTCAGGTCGGAGTACTCCAGACGCAGCGAGGCCAGCTCCCTGTCGGAGAGGCGGGAGGCGGCCTTGGCGGTCTGCAGCTCGCTCGACTGTTCGGTGATGCGGTCGCGCATCCCGGCCAGCTGGCTCTCCAACACCTCCCGGCCCGACTGCAGGCTGTCGATGGTGTTTCTGGCTTTGGTCAGTTCGAGCTGTGCGCCCTGCAACTCTTCCAGGCGTTCGGCGTGCTGCTGTTTGAGACTGGCCAGGCTCTGCTCCAGGCTGGCCAGGCTCTGCTCGGTACTCTCCAGCTCGGCCCTGGCGCGCTTCAGGCTCTCGCCCAGGGTGAAGTTCTCGGCCGTGAGCTGATCGCGGCGCAGGGTCAGACGCTCGATGTCTGCCATCAGGGTGGCGATCTCGTCGCTCTGGTTACCGATGGTGGCGATCTGGGCGTTGCTCTCCTCCTTCATCTGCATCAGGCGGATGCGCAGCATCGACAGTTCGTTCTCCGAGGCGATCAGCTTGAGGGCCAGGCTCTCCTTCTCCTCGCCGGTGGTGCGGGCCAGCTCCATGGCCGCGCGCTCCGCCTCCATGGTGGCGCGCAGCTGCTTCACCAGCTCCATGTTGCGCAGCAACAGCACCACCATGGCGATCATGAAGATCATCAGGATAACCGTCATGATATCGGTGAACGAGGGCCAGAAGCCGTCGCTGGACTGCCGCTCCTGACGGTTGAGCCGCAGGTCGATGAAGCCGCCGTCCGCGCTCATTGGTCGTCCGAGAGGCGGAACCCGATCTTCAGCAGCTTCTTGATGTCTGCCATGTCGGTGGTGATCGGCTGTACCTTGCTCTTGTAGATCTCGACCAGGGCCGAGCCGATACGGTTTTCCAGATCCTCGAAGGCGGTCTGGGAGCCCTGCATCTCACCGGCCAGCTTGCTGAAACTCTCCTGGGAACTCTCGATCTGCTTGACCAGCCCCTGCAGGGAGCGGATCAGCCCGGTGAACTCGTAGAGCACACTCTCGGTCTGCACCTGGAAGCGGGGCATCAGATAGTTGTTGGTCACCTGCTCGACGGCGCTGATCAGGTTGGTCTGGACATCGGTCAGCTTGAGGTAGAAGTAGCCGAAGAAGATGTAGCAGACGATCGCCGTGATGGTGGTGGAGAGGGCGGTGGACATGCCGTGCACAACGATCCCCATGCCGTCGACATTGACCGCCGAGGCGAGCAGGTCGGAGGCGCCGATCAGGGCGATGGAGAGCGAGACGATGGTGCCGAACACACCCGCCAGGATGAGGATGCTGTTGATGAACTTCGGCAGGCTGCTGCGGGTGCTCTCCGAGGCGACCAGGGTGGAGGCCAGGGCGTTGTGATTGATCGGGGTGTTGGCCTTGTAGAGCGTCTCCATGGTGCTGAAGCGGAGGGCGATGATGCTCTTGCGGTCGATCTCGGCCAGGGGGGGGATGTTGTCCTCCAGATTCTCCACGAAATTCTCGACCGCCCGCTCCTCGCCACGGTAGTTGAGCAGGATCCAGACGATGCGCAGGATGCCGAGGAGGAACAGCACCAGGATGGTGCCGTTGATGATGAAGCCGGTGGAGGTGAGCTGGTTGCGGAAATAGACGTCATTGATGAAATCGAGGTTCCAGACCAGCAGCGCGGCGGCTGCCAGGCTGATGAGAATCATGCGGATCAGGACGTTGCGGCTGAAATTGCGTCGGTAGAGAATGCTCTCCAAGGTCTTTTCCTCGGCTCGGTGTGGCGAATTGACCGGGATTCCCGGGATAATGCGGTTTCGGATAGCAAACTACTTTACCATAGATGCGTCAAGGCGCCAGATCACTTCGGACTCCGGGGCACGGTAAATCTACGCTCCGGCAAAATTCCCATTACGTGGCATCGCGTTACGCGTCATTTTCAAAATATCGAATACCGCCCGGGTATTGAGCAGAAGCTTTTTCATTTTCTCTGGGATTGA
>PQCP01000018.1 GCA_003062205.1 Candidatus Sedimenticola endophacoides | reverse complement strand
AATGTGCGGGACGGAGTCGTGATGAGCGCAGGACGGTCGGGGCAGTAACGGCTGTCGCGTTGGCGAGTCGATTTTGGGGACTGGGATGTCCCAAAATCTTTCACGAGGTAGCGACACTCTTGCCGTACAACCACGCCCGCCGGAGTGGGATCCGGTGGCCGCGCTATCGTGCAAACGCCTGGATCGGTGCGCGGCGGCAGGTCAGTTTACGGGGCGGCGGTTGCGCTGATCGAGCGCCCAGGCGACATGTTCCGTCACCAGGTCGGACTGGCCGTGGCACCTGGCCGCCAGCGCCTGGTCCGCGCGTGTGTCCGGTGGGGCGTTGCCCAGGGCCACGGCGATGTTCCTCAGCCAGCGCTGGTGGCCCAGGCGGCGGATGGGTGAACCCTCCATGCGCTTGAGGAAGGTCGCCTCGTCCCAGGCGAAGAGCGCGGCGAGGTGGCTGGCGTCGAGCCGATGGCGGGGCTGGAAGTCGCTTTCGCGTGTGGGTGGCGAGAAGCGGTTCCAGGGGCAGGCGAGCAGGCAGTCGTCGCAGCCGTAGATGCGGTTTCCGATCAGCGGGCGCAGCGCCAGGGGGATGGCCCCGGGCAGTTCGATGGTGAGGTAGGAGATGCAGCGGCGGGCATCCACCTGGTAGGGGGCGGTGATCGCGCCGGTGGGGCAGGCGTCGATGCAGGCGCGGCAGCGCCCGCAGTGATCCGCCTCCGGGCGATCCACGGGCAGTTCCAGGTCGGTGAACAGCTCGCCAAGGAAGAACCAGCCGCCGCTCTTGGGGCTGATCAGGTTGGTGTGCTTGCCGATCCAGCCCAGCCCCGCTTTCACCGCCAGGGGCTTCTCCATCACCGGGGCGGAGTCCACGAAGACACGGTAGCCGAACGCGCCGATCGCCTGTTCGATCCGTTCGGCCAGCCGCTGCAGCCGCTGGCGCAGCAGCTTGTGATAGTCGCGTCCCAGGGCGTAGCGCGAGACGTAGCCCAGTTCCCCCCGCGCCAGCGCCTCCCGTGCAGGCACGCCGCCGGGCAGATAGTCCATGCGCACCGAGATGATGCGCCGGGTGCCCGGCAACAGCAGGGCGGGGCGGGTGCGCTTGAGCCCGTGGGCGGCCATGAAGGCCATCTCCCCGTGACAGCGCGCCTCGATCCAGCGGTTGAGCCGGCTCTCGGTGCGCGCCAGATCGGTATCGCAGATGCCTACCTGCTGGAAGCCGAGCGCCAGCCCCCACCGCCTGATCTGTTGGGCGAGGGCGTCGGGGTCGATCCGGGCGGGCGGGGTGGACATGGCGGCACTATAGCAGAAGCCGGGCACTGCCGGCCGTGTGCGATGCGGTGCAGACACGGCCCGGCGTTGAACCTACAATCTGCCCTGACGGGCTGGCATACGGCGGGGGTTGCGTCGTCGCCCCCATGGGATTGAACGGGATGAGCGGATCGATGGTGACGGAGACAACAGCATTACCCCAGGCGCTCTATCGGGCCGCCGATGTGCGCGAGCTGGATCGGATGGCGATCGAGGAGCAGGGCATCCCCGGCCGGGTGTTGATGGAGCGGGCCGGGGCGGCCGCTTTCGCCTGGATGCGCCGGATCTGGCCCGCGGCCCGGTCTCTCCTGGTGGTGTGCGGTGGCGGTAACAACGGTGGGGATGGCTACGTGGTGGCGCGTCTGGCGCGCCAGGCTGGGCTCGATTGCCGGGTGATGCAGGTGGGCGATCCCTCCCGTTTGCGCGGTGACGCCCTGGCCTGCGCCGGGGCCTTCGCCGAGGCCGGGGGGCGGGCCGAGCCCTTCGCCGGGATACCCGGCCGGGTCGAGCTGATCGTCGATGCGCTGTTCGGTACCGGGCTGGAGCGGCCGGTGACCGGGGAGTGGGCGGTCGCGGTGGAGGCGGTCAATGACCATCCGGCGCCGGTGATCTCACTGGATCTTCCTTCTGGGCTGCACAGCGACAGCGGACGGGTGCTGGGGGTGGCGGTGCGGGCGGCGGCGAGCATCAGCTTCATTGGGCTCAAGCGCGGTATGTTCACCGGCCAGGGACCGGCGTACTGCGGCCGGGTGCTGTTCGACGCACTCGAGGTACCGCGCGCGCTCCACCGGGGGCTCCCGGCGCCGGTTCGGCGCATCGATTGGGAAGCGCTTAGTGGCGGCATGCGCCCGCGCCCCCGGGACGCCCATAAGGGGGTGTTCGGGCGCCTGCTGCTGGTCGGCGGTGATGCGGGTTTTGCCGGAGCCATCGCCCTGGCCGCCGAAGCGGCGGCGCGGACCGGCGCCGGCCTGGTACGGGTGGCGACCCGCCAGATGCACTGTCCGGCCCTGGGGGCGGCGTGCCCCGAGGTGATGTGGCAGGGGGTGGAGCGGCCCGGGGTGCTGGGTGCGCTGCTGGGCTGGGCTTCGGCGGTGGTGGTCGGCCCCGGCCTGGGGAGATCGGCCTGGGGCCAGGGACTCCTCGCGCGGGTGCTGGAGAGCGACCTGCCGCTGGTGGTCGATGCCGATGCGCTCAACCTCCTGGCGGCTGACCCGCTGTGGCGCGACAACTGGATTCTCACCCCGCACCCCGGAGAGGCGGCGCGTCTGCTTGGTTGTTCCGTGGCAGAGGTCGAAGCGGATCGCTTCGCCGCGCTCGGTGAACTGAGGTCGCGTTTCGGCGGGACGGTGCTGCTGAAGGGGGCCGGAACCCTGATTGACGACGAGGCAGGGATTGCGCTCTGTAGCGGCGGCAATCCGGGCATGGCCAGCGGCGGTATGGGGGATCTGTTGAGCGGGCTGATCGGTGGGTTGCTGGTCCAGGGGTTCGAGCGTCCGGCGGTCCTCGGCGCGGCGCTGCATGCCGCGGCCGGGGATCTGGCCGCCCGTGGCGGTGAGCGCGGGATGCTGGCGCGCGACCTGCTCCCGGGTATCCGTTGTCTGATCAATCCGGAGGTGGCCGATGCTGCGTCTTGAGGCGGGTGGTGAGGTGGCTCAGGAGGCCCTGGGCGGGCGGATCGCGGCTGCCTGCCCCCGTGCCTGCGTGATCTATCTGGAGGGTGAGTTGGGCGCCGGAAAGACCACCCTGGTGCGGGGTTTTCTGCGTGCGCTGGGCCACCGGGGGAGCGTCAGGAGCCCGACCTATACCCTGCTCGAACCCTATGAGCTGGCGACCCGCAACTGCTATCACCTGGATCTCTACCGGCTCGCCGACCCCTCTGAGCTGGAGTACCTCGGGGTGGCTGATCTGCTCGCGTCCGAGGCGGTCCTGCTGGTGGAGTGGCCGGATCGGGGCCAGGGTTGGCTACCATCCCCCGATCTGTTGATCCGGATCGAGTACCAGCCCGAAGGGCGAGTCGTGGAGCTGATCCCAGAGAGCGCGGTGGGGGGGGCGCTGATCGAAGAAATATAGTGTTGTCCGTGTTTCCTAAACCCGTTAGAGAGAAAGGTGGTCTATCTAACCCGAATGTTTCATAAACCATTAGGTGACCACAAATACCGTACAACCAGACTAGGGTATTAGCCGAGAACTAGGCAGGCCGGTAACTGTTAGCGGGGCGACGATCATTTTTTCGGGGTTGT
>PQCP01000006.1 GCA_003062205.1 Candidatus Sedimenticola endophacoides | reverse complement strand
GAGTCAATCCCAGAGAAAATGAAAAAGCTTCTGCTCAATACCCGGGCGGTATTCGATATTTTGAAAATGACGCGTAACGCGATGCCACGTAATGGGAATTTTGCCGGAGCGTAGATTTACCGTGTCTCCATGGCGGTTAGCGGTTGACAGCACTCACCCTATTCGCCACCGCCCCTGGCCTGCGGGCCGGCGATGACCAGGACCTGCAGGGGCTGGTCGATCAACTCAAGGAGCTGACCCAGAAGGCGCGCCAGCAGCGCGCCGCCGACCGCTGGCTGCTCAACGCCATGGAGGATCTGGTGGTTACCTATGATTGGCCCTGGCGCACGGAGCTGGTCTACGAGGAGTTCACCGACGGCGATTTCACCCAGAATCCCCAGTGGCAGGTTGTCTCCGGTCGGTTCTGGGTCGACGGCCGCCTCGGCCTGCGCTCACGCACCGAGGCGACCCCCGCCGCCCAGCCCGCCCAACCGGCCCAGCCCCAGCCGCGCCAGGATCTGGGCCAGGCCCTGCTCGGCGCCCTGTTGCAGGAGGCGCTCAAGGGCAACGGACAACAGCCCCAGGCCGAGCCAGCCCCCGAGCGTGCCCAGGGACCGGCGGAGATCCACCTGCCCCTGGCGATCCCCGGCGTTTTTTCGGTGCAGAGCGGCTTCTCGACCCACAACGCCCCGTCGGAGCAGGGCCAGATCGAACTCGGCCTGTACCAGAACAGCGAGGGCAGCTCGGGCTACCGGATCGTCATCTATACCGGGCAGCGGCCGATGCTGGAGATGCTGTCGATCCGTTCCGGACGGACCACGGTAATCGATTCGGTGCAACTCCAGGCCCTGAGCGAAGGTGCCGCGCATGAGCTGATCTGGCGACGCAACCCGGCCGGACAGATCACCCTGCAACTCGACGGCCAGCTGATCAGCCAGGTACGCGACAACTCCTTCCGCTACCCCTTCAAGCTATTCGCGGTGAAGAATCTGTCGGGGGAACTGGCGCTACAGAGCGTAAACATTCACGGAACCAACTGAGCAGCCGGTCACGACGGCCCAGGCCTGGGGGCCCGACACCTCATGACCACCGCCACGCCGCCCCACGGGCTGATCTTTCACCACTTCCACGGCGCGGGGCATCCCAAGAGCCAAGGGTCGATCGCGGCATCGACCCTGCGCAGGATCATCGAACACTACCAGGAGCACTGCACCCTGCTCCAGGCGAGGGATTACCTTGAAAAGAGCCGCCAGGGGCGGCTTCGCCCGGGCGAGGTATGCCTCACCTTCGACGACAGCCTGCGCTGCCAATACGACATCGCCCTGCCGGAGCTGGAGCGCCTCGGCCTCACCGCCTTCTGGTTCATCTACTCCAGCGTACTCACCGGCAAGCCGGAGACGCTGGAGATCTTCCGCCGCTTCCGCAGCGAACACTTCGATGACATCGACCAGTTCTACCACGCCTTCTACCGGCACCTCGACGACGATCCCCTGGGGATCCGGATCCGGGAGGGCCTGGCCGACTTCGACCCCGGGGCGTATCTCAGCGCCCTCCCCTTCTACTCCGACGGCGACCGGCGCTTCCGCTACGTGCGGGACCGGATCCTCGGCCCCGGCGACTACGACCGGGTCATGTATCAAATGATCGAGGTGGCCGGCACCACGCCCGAGCGACTCGCCCGGGGACTGTGGATGGAGGCCGGGCACTTGCGCAAACTGCACGCAGGGGGACATGTCATCGGCCTCCACTCCCACACCCACCCCACCGCCCTGGCCAGACTCGACCGCGCGGAGCAGTTTTCCCAGTATCGCGAAAACCAGGCGATCCTGGAGCGGATCCTGGGCGAACGTCCCACCACCATGTCCCACCCCTGCAACTCCTACAGCGCGGAGACCCTTGAGCTGCTGCAGCGCCTCGGCATCGATCTGGGCTTTTGCGCCGACATGTCCCGGGGTATGCTATCCAGGCTTGAGCACCCGAGGGAAGATCACGCCAACATCGTCGACAGATTGGAGAGGGGAGGATAACGCACCGCACAACGGGCCATCCCCTCCACGGCAGAGGCCAAAAACCTTTGCGCGGTAATCACGAGACCGGAGCAAGCAAATGATTGCAAGCCCTTCAAGGGTAGTTTAGGGTTCGTACAACACAAATATAAGCTCCTCCTGATATTGCCGCCATTCGCTGCCGATGGGGCCGACGGGAGAGGAGGCCTCGGATGTCGCACAAGTTCCCCATCATCTCCATCACCGGTTCGTCTGGCTCCGGCTCGCACAAGGTGGGCAACATCTTCGCCCACATCGCCTGGCGCCAGAAGATCAACCCCCTGCTGATCACCGGCAGCGGCTTCCACCGCTATGAACGCGACGAGATGAACCGCATGGCGGAGGAGAGCCACCCCCTGACCCACTTCTCGCCCCTGGCCAACCACATGGACCTGCTGGAGAAGCTGTTCAGGGAGTTCAGCGAATCGGGCCAGGGCCGGTTCCGCCACTACATCCACTCCGAGGCCGACGTACGCCAGCACAACCGACCGATGGGCACCTTCACCCCCTGGGAGGAGATTCCGGAGGGGACCGACCTGCTGGTCTACAAGGGACTGCACGGCGCCTACATCGGCGACGGCATCGACCTCACGCGCTACGCGGACTTCACCATCGGCGTGGCCCCCATCGTCAACCTGGAGTGGATCCAGAAGATTCACAACGACATCAACAACCGGGGCTACACCCTTGACGCGGTCAAACGCATTATCGAATCGCGTCTCAATGACTACGTCCGCAGCATCACCCCGCAGTTCTCAAAGACCGACGTCAACTTTCAGCGCATCCCCCTGGTCGACACATCCAACCCCTTCATCACCCGCGACGTGCCGAGCTGCGAAGAGAGCATGGTGGTGATCCGCTTCCGCTATCCCAACCGGTTCGACTTCCCCTACCTGCTGAAGATGATCGACGATTCGTTCATGTCCAGGCGCAACACCATCGTGGTCCCTGGCGGAAAGATGGAATACGCGATGGAGCTGCTGCTCAACCCGATCGTCGAGCGGATGATGGAGAAGCGTCTGAAACAGTAACTCAGCGCTCCCTGAGGGCGGCAGCGCCTGATGAGACGAAAGGTGTCAGAAGATACTCAAGTACGCTGCGCTGACCGGCACGGATGCTCGCTGTAACCAACATCCCGGGATAGAGCCGATATCGCATCTTCCCGCTAATGAAGTAATCATTGGAAGTGGCGACCCCCGGCGCTTACTATTTATCAGCTAATTTCTGACGAGTGGTTCGGGATTTTCGACGCAGTGTGGCAAGGTAAAATCCAAGCAGGAATAAGGTCTTGTTTTTCATATCCTATTGCCCCATCCCAAGCGAGTTAAGGCACCCGATAAAACCGTGCGAAAGGGGCTTAACTTAGTACCCTTCGGGACAGAAGTGCTTTTTGATATAAGAATAATCTTCGCGGAGCTATGCTGATTTCTGGTGTATGGGCTGATTGAAAGAGCGGTGTACCCTGTTGATTGATCTTGGCGGATCAACAATCAACAGAGAGAGGTACACCGCATGAACGATAGTAACGTTGTCGAGCTG
>PQCP01000058.1 GCA_003062205.1 Candidatus Sedimenticola endophacoides | reverse complement strand
GTGTCGGATGCGCTATTTGTATGCCCTACGTCACTCCCTATCGGTCGTAACTGCGGCCATACAACCGCGCCTACGCCTATCGGGGACTAACCGCCTTCGCTTCGCTCTCCATGGCGGTTAGCGCCGGCTGGAACAGTTGTTCATCGACATGGTCGAGGGAAGCCGCGGCGGGGGTGTCCGATGAACCGCCTGGGCCGCTACGCCATCGCCTTTAATACCATCATCACCAAGGAGTTCTTGCGCTTTATCCGCATCTGGGTGCAGACAGTGCTGCCGCCGGTCATCACCACCGCCCTCTACTACGTCATCTTCGGCACCCTGATCGGCGAGCGCATCGGCGAGATGGACGGCTTCCGTTATATCGATTTCATCGTCCCGGGCCTGATCCTGATGGCGGTCATCACCAACGCCTACTCCAACGTGGTCTCTTCGTTTTTCAGCAGCAAGTACCAGCGCCATGTGGAGGAGCTTCTGATCTCCCCGGTTCCGAACTGGGTGATCCTGGCGGGCTATGTGGCCGGCGGGGTGGCCCGTGGGGTGGTGGTGGGGGTCGCGGTGACCGCGGTGTCGCTGTTCTTTACCGATCTCGATGTGCGCCACTATGGCTTGACCCTGGCGGTGGTGGTGTTGACCGCGGCACTGTTCTCACTGGCCGGGTTCATCAACGCCGTCTATGCCAACAGCTTCGATGACATCTCCATCGTACCCACCTTCGTGCTGACCCCGCTCACCTACCTGGGCGGGGTCTTCTACTCGATTCATATGCTGCCCCCGTTCTGGCAGGCGGTGTCGCTGGCCAACCCGGTGTTGTATATGGTCAACGCCTTCCGCTATGGCCTGCTCGGGGTCTCCGACATCAGCATATTCGCCGCCCTGGCGATCATCCTCGGTTTCATCGCCGGTCTCACCCTGTTCGCCCTGGGGCTGCTCCGGCGCGGGGTCGGGGTCAAGAGCTGACGGGTCTACCAGCGCGTGGGTTGCCAGCGCCTGGGCAGGATGGCGCCCAGCACCGCCTCGCCGATGGAACGGACCAGATAGGCGAAGGGGGTGGCCACGAACCAGGCCATGTAGAGCAGCACCAGGGTGCCGGAGCCCACCAGATTATCGCTCAGCCAGTGGCCGCCGCCGACCAGGCGCGGCAGCAGGATCAGCAGCCCCAGCAGCAACGCCGCCCAGCGGTGTCCCCAGCCGGCGTAGAGCCAAACGAAGGCGAGCCAGATGAAGACCACCGTGCCGTGGTCGCCGGGGAATGAGTTGCCGGATGCGTCCTTCGCCTTCACCAGGGGGGCCAGTTCACTCAGGCGGTACGCCGGTTCCAGCACCAGGGTCGGGCTCTGACGGCTGAAATTGAGCAGACCCTGCAGATACTCCAGCAGCCCCTCGGCGCTGATCAGGATGATGCAGCACATCAGGGCGAAGCCGATCATGCGTTCCATGATCTGGCGCTGCTGGCCGCTGAAGATCAGGTGCAGGTAGAAGAGGATCATCAGCACCCCGAACACGATGTCCATGGCGCGATTGTTGGCCCAGGCCCAGATCAGCGGCCAGGGTTCGCCCCAGGCGAGCATGCCGTTGAGGCTGAAGAAGACCTGCTGGTCGAGTGCGTCCCAGTAGACTCGGGTGGGTGGATAGAGCCAGGAGCTGAACAGCACTGCCGCCAGCAGATGGCATAGGAGAAAGGCGAGGGGATGCCACAATTTCGGGCTTGGTGACACAGGAGACTCCGGGGATATAAACAGGCCCCCTTTGTAGCCGCTGGGCTATGGGGAAGTCAACCGTGCGGTGCCTTACCGAGCCCTCGACCTGGGGTTGTACACCCCCAGCAGATTGCCCTCGATGATCTCGTGGCGCAATACCTTGGGTACCCCGTTGCTCAGGTGTCCGCCGGTTTCGGCAATGAATTTCCGTACCAGGGGAAGGCGGCAGATGTGCAGCGGCCGGTAGACCTCCAGCGGGTAACCATAGGGCATGGGGACCTTCTCGATCACCCCCTGCATCGCCTTGGCCGAGGTCAGCTCGCTCTGGAAGTGGGCGACGTGCTCGCCCACCATCTCTTCAATCCGTTTCTGGTACGACATCTAGCCCGAATTATTCATAAAAAAGGGCGCACCTCGTTCAACCAATTGATATAATTGGTATTTCGCCAAAAACGCTTCGGTGAAGCTAAACGAGGTCGCCCCATGTCCAAGTCTACCCAAGAACCGCTGAGATTTCTCCCCGTTGACGAGAGTGCCCACGTAATCTGATGTGGTGATCATCTGATTATTTGATGGCAGTAAACACAACGGCCGATGACCTGTCTTAGCCCGAATGTTTCATAAACCATTAGGTGACCACAAATACCGTACAACCAGACTAGGGTATTAGCCGAGAACTAGGCAGGCCGGTAACTGTTAGCGGGGCGACGATCATTTTTTCGGGGTTGTAGCGTCCATTTGGCGCGGCTCAAGAGTGTCGCTACCTCGTGAAAGATTTTGGGACATCCCAGTCCCCAAAATCGACTCGCCAACGCGACAGCCGTTACTGCCCCGACCGTCCTGCGCTCATCACGACTCCGTCCCGCACATTGCAGCAAAGCTGCTCGTGCGCAACTCCGTCATGATGACCACAATGACTCTACGGCGTGTCGGATGCGCTATTTGTATGCCCTACGTCACTCCCTATCGGTCGTAACTGCGGCCATACAACCGCGCCTACGCCTATCGGGGACTAACCGCCTTCGCTTCGCTCTCCATGGCGGTTAGCGCCGGCCTGCCTAGTTCTCGGCTAATACCCTAGTCTGGTTGTACGGTATTTGTGGTCACCTAATGGTTTATGAAACATTCGGGCTAGAGAGTGATACAAAATCCAAAGACATCGTGTGAACAGGCTTCGGGTACTATGAGTTTCCCGCTACGGAATAGTTCACACAAAGCCGACTGATGAGCGGCCTTTCATGGCCATGGCGGATCAGTGCGGGATCTGCGCTCACGCTACTGCGTGACCGCTACGGTGTGTGCGGGATGGCCCCATCGGTACGTGCCGACGAGTGACCGCTTAGGGGAGAGTGCGTCTCAACGATGCCCAATTCACCGTTTCGCCCGCCTCCCACCTCTTCCCAGCACGACCTCCCGGGCGTGGGTGAGTGGATACCGGGTTACCTGGCCAAATAGCTCAAACAATGCTCGATTACCAAAATCGGTGACTGATGCGGGGAAGATCGACATGTGCAATAAAGATCGCCCCAGGCATAGGCCTGTGTAGGGGCTATAATGAAACTTTCCGAACCCTGCCCTGCGAACCACCTCACCTCTCCAGGTGCCAGGTGGTATTTGCGGGTCCGTAAGTAAAATGGCGCGCCCGAAGGGATTCGAACCCCTGGCCTCTGCCTCCGGAGGGCAGCGCTCTATCCAGCTGAGCTACGGGCGCGTACTTTGGTCAGCCTGTGCGGCATTGCAAGGGCGTGTATAGTAACGCGGGGCCGCCCGGTAGTCCACGACCGGATGCAATCTTTTGAGCCACCCGCGCCGCAAAAAAACCCGCCTGCGGGCGGGTTTTTGGGTACCAGAATCAGCCATTGCCACTCATGGGTAAACATCCGGAATAAAGGTTTGATCGGTCAGTGGCGGCCGTACGTATCCCTCGCCCTCGTGCCGCTTGGGCAGCTCGATCGGCTCCGGCGTGAGATCCTTGTAGGGGATCATGCTCAACAGGTGGGCGATGCAGTTGAGCCGGGCATGCTTCTTGATATCGGACTTGACCACATACCAGGGGGCCTGCTTGATATCGGTGTGGGCGAACATGCGGTCCTTGGCCTTGGAGTACTCGACCCAGCGGGAGCGGGATTCGAGGTCCATGGGGCTGAGCTTCCAGCGCTTGTGGGGCTCCTCTAGGCGACTCTGGAAGCGCCGCTCCTGCTCCTCGTCGGAGACCGAGAACCAGTATTTGATCAGGATGATTCCGGAGCGCACCAGCATGCGTTCGAATTCAGGGCAGGAGCGCAGGAACTCGCTGTACTCCTCCTCGGTGCAGAAATTCATGACACGCTCGACACCGGCACGGTTGTACCAGCTCCGATCGAGCAGCACCATCTCGCCGGCAGCCGGGAGATGCGGCACATAGCGCTGAAAATACCACTGGCTGGTCTCGCGCTCGGTGGGGGCGGGGAGCGCCACCACACGGCAGATACGGGGGTTGAGGTGCTGGGTGATGCGCTTGATCACGCCACCCTTGCCGGCGGCATCGCGCCCTTCGAAGATCACGACGACCTTAAGCCCCTTGTGCTTGATCCACTCCTGCAGTTTGACCAGTTCGAGCTGAAGCCGGAACAGCTCCTTCTCGTAGACATCCTTGCGGATCTTCTTTCTGCCCTTCTTGATCTCGTCCACTGCCGACAGTTTCTTGCCGCCGTCTTTGCTCTTCTTGGCTGTCGCTTGCTTGGCCACGTCTCTTCTCCGCTGTTGCTTGTCGCCCGTGGGCGCCGTCAGGCGCGATGCACGGTCTGGATTGTCTCTACCTTCAGGATGCTATCTCCTAACGATCCGGCACATTGTACTGCAAGCGGGGAGGGAAATGTAGGACCGGTGGCGCAACGGAACCACCGTTGCCCGGCGGGGGGCGGCTCAGGATGCGAAAACGCGCGAAAACCAGGGCTTGGAGGAGGAATCCCCCTTGCCGGGCTTGCGCTTCACGCGCCGGTGCTTGTTTCTGACCAGCATGCCCCTCATGCACTGGTTGCAGATGTCGTTGTACAACTCCTGGGACTCCTTGTGCAGGGCAGCCTGATCCTTGATGAAGTAGTCGTTGGCCACCTCGGTGAAGGCGTCGGCGATGTGCTGAAACCCCTTGAAGGTGTCGGCGATCAGGTACTGCGTCTTCTCATCCTTAATGAAGCCCAGCTCGTCGATCATCGCCTGGAAGGTCTTGCGGTTCCCCTGGGTGGGGTGTATCAACCCCAACAGCTTGATCTTCAAAGCCTCGTGGAACAGATGGATACGATCAACCACATCCTCCGTGGAGGCGGCCAGGAGGGTGTTGACCATGCGCTTGAGCTGGGTGATGTTCTGCACCAGGTGGTAGGTGGTGAGGTTGGAGATGAGCTGGCGCATCACCAGGAAATTGATCTCCTTGTCTGTCTGCTCCACCAGGTCGGAGTTGGAGAAGAGGATGGCGTAGATGCGGATCCAGTCGGTGAGCTGCTTGGGGGTAATCTCCGCCGAAACGCCGAATGCGGAGCGCTCCAGGTCAAGCATGTTGGCCGAGTGGGCCAACTCCATTTTCCAACCCGGCGTGGGGAAGATGTCCTGCAGAAAACAGACCTTCTCCGCCGCCAGCTCGATGCGTTTATCCTGCTCGTCGCTGATATTCTCCTCGCTCTGAATCCGGGCCAGGTACTCCTTGGTGTAGAGCAGTTCGGTCTCGATCACCCGGTAGCGCACCATCATCAGGTCTTCGGCGCTCTGGTACTCTTCGACGAAGGTCTCTGAGAGGCGCTTCATGAGTGCCTTGTGGTCGGAGCCGATCTGCTCCAGCGTCTCCACCAGGATCGGCCGGGCCTCGGTAGCCACCGCCACCGGGCTGCGGTAGTTCAGGAATCTTCTCACGGCGCCCCAGTAGAGCTTAAACTCCTCTTCGGTAAGGAGCTGCCCCTCCTTGATAAAGCCGAACAACCGCTTGACGGCGACATGGAAGGCAGCCATCTGTAGGAAAGTCGGCTCAGTCCCCTGCTCAAGACAGCGCTGAAAGAAGACAAAGGCGAGGGTCTGGTCGCTGTCGGCAAGAAAAGCCATCTTGACCTTGCTGTTGACCCCGCCGAGCTCCACGACCCGGCCCACCAGGGACTTGAGTCTCTCGTCGTGTTGCGGCAGCTCCTTGAGATGCTGAAAGAGCTTGCTGAGGCTCTTACTGAGCATGATACAGCGCTCGCGGGGAAAGTGGCTGCAGTTTTCAAGGGCGTCACTCAACGCATCACGGCAGACATCGAGGCGCATCAACTCCTGCTTATACTGCTCCACCATGGTCTCGGTCAGGCGCTTGCCACCTCCGTCAACCACACCCTCCCGGGCCCGCAGCACGAATTCTCCCGGCATCTGAGTCTCCAGATAGGCCTCGGAGACAGCGCTGTTGAAGTGCAGTTTCAGATACTCTGCAATATCGTAAAAGTTGTTGCCTGGCATCAGGGCCGAGGCTTCGGGACCGGCCTGCTCCAACTCCCGTACCAAGGCGTTGACGACCGCCGTGACATCGGTGGTTCCGGGGGTGATCTTCTGCTGCTGCACCAACTTCCGGTAGTAGCGCTTGAAATCGGGCTCTTTCTTGAAATCGCTCAGGGCCTTGAGAAAGCCAGCGACGTTATAATCGCTGTAGCAACTCCTGATCGCCTTTTGGAACTCTTTCAGACCCATTCCCGGAACCTGTTCTCGACAGCCCCTGGAGGGGCCGACATTCGTAGAGGGAATTTTGATGATAGCAGGATCAACGGGCAAATCCTATACGCCCCGCACAGTTCTACAATCCGGGACACTCCCGCCGCATCACCCGCCCCGCCCGAACGGCCGGAACCGCACCAGCAGCAGCGGCAGCAGGGTCAGATTGGCCACCAGGGCCACGATCATGGCGAAACCGGTGAGCAGCCCGAAGTGGATACTGGGAATAAAATTCGACAAGACCAGAATAGAGAAGCCCAGGGTGACGGTGATCGATGTGTAGTAGATGGCGCGTCCCACGCTGGCGTGGCTGCGCCTGACCGCCGTCCAGTAGTCGCTGTCACGCCCGATCTCGTCGCGCATCCGGTGGATGTAGTGGATGGTGTTATCGACGCCGATGCCGATGGTGATGGCGGCGATGGTGATAGTCATGATATCCAGCGGTATCCCCAGCCAGCCCATCAGCCCCAGGATCAGGCCCGCCGCGACCACCGTCGGCACGATGCCGATCAGCGCCAGCGACAGGGACCGAAAGAGCAGAAACAGCATCAGCGAGATCGCCAGAAAGACCACCACCAGGGTCAGGATCTGGGAACCGAACAGGCTCTGCAGCACATTGTTGTAGAGCACCAGCATGCCCGAGAGCTTCACCTGCTCCGGCTCCAGCCCCAGCTCATCGACCAGATCGGCACGGATCTTTTTCAGCAGCGCATCGCGCTGCAGATTGACGTCGGAGTCGATCACCCGGATGCTGAAGCGCACCTGATTTCCGTCGGCTGCCAGGTAGGGATCGAACAGGCTCGCCTTCACCTCCTGCGGCAGGCGTTTGTGCATCACCGCCAGGGTGAGGTTGTCCAGGGGCTGGTCCTGATTGAGCCTGGTGAGCATGCGCATGGTGGTCGCCAGCGACAGCACCTTGCCGGTCTCGGGAAGCTGATCCAGATAGTTGTGCACCCGGCCCACCGTCTCCAGCTCGAACACGTTGAACCAGTAACTGTCGCCGCTGAGCCCCGACTCCTGCTCATCGCCGAAGGGCGGCGCGCCACCCCCCTGCTGCTCGGCGTAGCGTGCCTCCTCGCGCAGATAATCGAGGAAGTCCTTATTGGGCTCCAGCACCACATCCAGGGGGGTGGTCCCACCCAGCTGCCGGTCGATCAGGAGCATCCCCTTGGATATCTCGGTGGACTCCTTGAAGTAGTCGATGAAACGGTTCTCCACGGAGAGGCGGGTGATGCCCGCCACGCCCAGCGCCAGCAGCAGTCCGTACAGCAGCAGGGTGCCGGTGGAGTGACGCTGGATGAGGCTGGCCAGGGAGTGGGTGATGGCGGCGGTCGGATCGTGACGGCGCAGCACCGCCTCGCCGGGACGCAGCCGCGAGAGAATCATCGGAAACAGCAGAAAGGCCATCATGAAGGCCAGGGCCACCCCCACCACCATCATCCAGCCGAAGTCGATCACCGGGCGGATGTCGCTCACCACGAACGACCCGAAGGCGACCATGGTGGTCAGTGACGTGTAGACGCTGGGGGCGAACTTGGTACGCATGGTGTCGGCCAGCATCCGCCGCTGATCAGGGGCGTCGCTCTCGGCGTGATACTCCTGATGGCGCACGATCAGGTGCACCGTCAGCGACAGGGTGATCACCAGCAGCAGGGAGATGAAATTGGAGGAGACCACCGTCACCCGCCAATCCATCAGGCCGATGAAACCCACCATGGCGATGACCACCGCGGCGCATACCAACATCGGCACCAGGATCCAGCGCGGCTGCTTGAAAAAGAAGGCCAGCAGCAGGATCAGCAGCAGCCCGACCCCAGCCCCGAAGACCTGGATATCGCGATCCACGAAATCGACCATGTCGGCACTGATCATGGGCACCCCGCCGAGATGGATCTCAGCCGCTCCCCGGTGACCGTCGAGGATGGCCCGCACCCGGGCGATGTCCTCCTGCATCTGGGCCTGCAGGCGGGTGTTGTGTTCACGGAACTCCCGCGACACGCGCTCCAGCTCGGCCGCCTCGTCCCCCTCCAGGGGCCGCCTCAGTTCAAGCTCGCGCAGCCGCTCGCGCGCCTCCAGCAGGCTGATGTAACGCTCGTCGCGTTTCAGATCCACCTTCAGCGCGGTGGTGGTGCCATCACGGCTCAGCAGCAGTTCACTGTAGAGCGGACTGGTGCGCAGCTCGTTGCGCGCCATCTCGCGGTCCACGTTGCCCGCCTCCAGGGTCCGCAGCTCCTGGCTCAGATCGGAAAAGGTGATGGGGGGGCTTTCGATCAGCGGCACGTCGAGCAGCGAAGTGACCGCCTTGACCCGCTCCAGGGCGGCCAGCTCGTCGCGCAACGCCTTCAGATCGGCCAGCACCGCGTCGGAGAAGAGATCCTCCCTGGGGGTGTAGGTGACGAACAGGAAATCGTCGGAGCCGTAGCGCGCCCGGACCCCCCGGTAGTAGCGCAGGTCCTGATCCCCCTCCAGCACCAGGGAGTCGGCCGAGGCGTCGAGCTTGAAGTCGCGCGCGAGGTAGAGGGAGGCCCCGATAAACAGGGCCATCAGCAGCCACAACAGCAGGCCGTTCTCAATGGTCAAACGGCGATAGAGATCGTTGATAAAGGCAATCATGACGCCAACGCTTCCTTGGTCCGGGCAAAGGCGTAAAACTAGCACGGCCCGAAAAACAAGTCACCTGCGCGCGCGGGATAGCACGCCCGGCGCATCCCCGTTCCCGATGGGGGAAAGGGCTACAGCTCGGGCGAGCGCAGTACCAGCATCTTTTCGATCTGCATGTCGCGAAAGGTGTGCCCGATGCCCCCCACCCCGAGACCCGAGTGGCGCAACCCGGCGAAGGGCATCCAATCCACCCGAAAGGCGGTGAAATCATTCACCATCACCGCCGAGGCGTCGAGCCGCCGGTAAGCCCGGAGCGCCCGATCCACATGCTTGGTGAACACCGCCGCCTGAAACGCGTAGGGCAGCGCGTTGGCCCGCTCGATCGCCTGCTCCGCCCGCTCGAATGGATATACGCAGACCACCGGGCCAAACACCTCACGGGTGCTGACCCGGGCCTCCTCCGGGGGGTTGAACAGCACCGTGGGGGCATAGCAGGTCTCGCCCACCGGATGCCCCCCGCACAACAGCTCGGCGCCGCCGGCCACCGCCTCGCCGACCCACTGGTGCACGCGAGCCACCTCCCCGGGACGAATCAGGGGCCCCACCGCCGTGGCCTCGGAGGTGGGATCCCCCACCCGCATGCGTCCGGCCTCGCGGCACAGTCCCTGGGCCAGATCGCGGGCGATCCGCGCGTGGGCGAAGATGCGCTGAACCGACACACACACCTGCCCGCCATGGTAGAAGCCGCCCTTGGCCATCAGGGGGATGGCGTCGTCCAGATCCGCGTCGGCCTCGACGATCACCGGCGCCACGCCGCCATGCTCCAGGGCGCAGCGAGCGCCCGGGGCGAGCCGTGAACGCAGTTGCCAGCCCACCTCCGCCGAGCCGATAAAAGAGAGAAACCCGACCCGCCGATCGCCGGCCAGACGTGCCGCGGTCTCGTTGTCGCGGGTCACCAGGGCCTGGGCCCAGGCCAGCGGCAGCCCCGCCTGATGCAGGATCTGCACAAAGCGCATGCACGAGAGGGGGGCGTCCGGCGCCGGCTTGACAATGGCCGGGCAGCCGGCCGCCACCGCCGGACCAAGCTGATGGACGATCAGATTCAGGGGGTGATTGAACGCGGAGAGCGCCACCACCACCCCGATCGGTTCGCGCCGGGTGAAGGCGAGACGACCCACCGAGGCCTCGGTCAGCCCCATCGGGATCTCGTCCCCCGCCCCGGTGCGCAACGCCTCGATGCAGAGCCGCACCCCGTCGATGGCCCGCGCCACCTCCACCCGTGAATCGATCAGCGGCTTGCCCCCCTCCCGGGCCGCCTCCAGGGCCAGCTCCTCGGCGCGCTCGCGCATGATGTCGCGGGCCCGCTCCAGGATCTCCACCCGCCGCCAGGGCGCCAGCCAGCGATCCCGGTCCCGGAACAGGGCGTCGGCGGCGCGAAGCGCCACCTCCACCCCGGCCTCGTCCACCAGATCGACACTGGCGATGGGCGACTGATCGAACGGCGAAACCACATCCAGCCGCCCGACCGGCCGCACCTCACCGGCGATGAGGTGGGGAAAATGCGCGCTTGCACTCATCGGCATGCTCCTGTTGTTTGCCTGTTGTTTGCCACCGGCCGCCACCCGTGGATTGATTGCATGGAGTCCATGGCCGCCGCCCGGCCCACAGATGAGGGACCATCGCGGTCGCGGGCGTGCCATGGCGCAGTGAACGATTTTGACCCATCCGCCGGCAAAAACCCAGGCGTGGACGCGTCACGGCCGTTCAGGCCCCTCCCCGGAACCCGGTTTCAGGCGTCCGCGATACTCCTCCAGCAGGCGTTCGGCCTCGCCGACCTCCTCGTAACTAAGCACCGAGGCGGCGCTGCGGCGGTAGCGCTCACCGGTGATATCCCCGGCCTCCGCGGCCAGGGAGAACCAGACATAGGCGAGACGGTAGTCACGCCCGGTGCCGAGGCCATACAGATACATGCTGCCGAGCATCCCGAAGGCCCGCGCATCACCCTGCAGGGCCGCCTCCCGGTACGCCGCGAAGGCGCTCACCCGATCCCCCTCCCGGCTCGCCGCCAGCCCCTCCTCGAACCCCGCCCACGCACCCGGCGCGGCCGACCAGAGACCAAACATCAGAACCCAAAGCACCCAGACACGCATCACCACCCCTCCCGTCAGCTATGCGGACAGCCCCGCCGGCCCGATTGTGGCGCCAACGGCCCGGTGCGGACATTACCTATGTCAAGGCGCGCGGCGCGTGCATCGGGCACAATGCCCCCTTGTATCGCCACACCCCGTGAGAGACGGACATGACCAGACACCCCATGGCGCCCGTCGCGGCGCTCCTCTCCCTGCTGCTTGCGGGCTGCAGCGCCCCGCCCGCCCCGGGCGTATGGATCGCCGAACCGGGGGGCGAGGCGGACTACTCCAGACTGAGCGTCGAGTACGACGGCAGGGCGGAACTCTTCATCCCGGAACAGGAGGCGGCGCTGCTGCGCTGCTTCTGGCGCGCCGCCTCGACACAGGGCATCCTGCTACAGTGCGCCTACGCCGAACGCGAACGCCAGGAGGTGTTCTACGACTTCCGGATCGATCCCGACGGAGGGGCCACTCTGTCGCGTGACGACCGGTCACTGGCGCGCTTCCGCCGCCAGCCGCGCTGAGCCCGCGCCCCGCGCGGGCTCAGGTGCCGCAAAAGCCTCGCAGATAGTGATCCACCAGGGAGTCGGCGATCTCCAGCGGCGAGCCGCCCCGGGTCTTCTCCAGGCTGCCCGAGAGATGCAGTATGCAGGCGCCGTGGATCCCGCTCCACAGGGCGTTGGCGGCCAGACGCACCTGATCCGCATCCCGCTCCGGGGCCAGCTCCCGCAACGGTGTCTCTACCAGCCCCACCAGACGTTCGATCCGCGTCTGCAGCCACGGCGGAACCTGCTCGCCGACCGGCAGCCGGTGCTCGTAAACCGCCCCCCAGAGACGGGCGTGCTCCAGGGAAAAACCGACATAGCCCCTGGCCAGGGCGCGAATCGATGCACGCCCCCCGTCGCCGCTTTCGGCCGCGCGGCGCAGCAGGGCGAACAGCTCATCCAGGGTGCCGGCGTTGAGCTGCATGATCAGACCGTCCAGATTATTGAAGACCAGATACAGGGTGCCCGGGGAATACCCGATGGCACCGGCCACGCGGCGCGCGGTCAACGCCCCCAGCCCCTCCTCCCGCACGATACGCCGGGCCGCCTCCAGCGCCATCCGCGCAATCTGCTCCCGGCTGTGATCACTGCGTCTGCCCATTTGGATTCTCCCGGCCCGGCTCTACCACCGGGCACACGTGCTTCAATCTAAGGACGATCCGTAAAGAGTACGCAAAACCTGAACGACGTTCAAAAAAACATATCCCTCCCCGAACGGAGCCCCCTGATTCACGCTGTTGCGAGGTCGACATCCGGCAGCACCTTACGGTAGTTGCCGTAGACCGGGCTCTGCTCGGGAAAGTAGTCGCGGATCGCGGCGATGTAGCGATCGAACGGATTGGCCAGGGCCGCCGCCGCGCGGCGCTGCGCCCGATCCAGGTCGTAGCGGTTGAAGCGCACTGTGAAAGGCACCGGATAGTCGGTCCCGAACAGCAGCTTGTGGTGAACCTGGTGCTGGGCGCTGAGGTGGCGCAGGGCGCGCGCGCAGGGGCGCGAGAATCGCCGAGATATCCGCGTAGAGATTGTCGTGGCTCTCCAGCAGCTCCAGCAGCCGGTAGTAGTCGCGGTCGAACCAGCGCGGGTCGCGGGAGAGATTGCGCCAGGGGTGGAGCCGGTGGCCCACCCGGCCCAGCCCCATATGGGCGGCCACGCAGGTGACGCCCGTGGCCAGGGGCAGGTCGAGCATCTCCACCCGCTCCTGCGCGGCGAACGAGTCGATGCTGTATTCACTGCCGATGTGGATGATCAGGGAAATGGCCGCCTCGCGCAGCCGCTCGTAGTAGGGTATGAACCGCTCGTCGTTGAGATCGACCCCCCAGTAATTCTGCAGAAATTTTGCCCCGCGGCAGCCGCGCCCGATATATTCGTCGAGCCGGTCCAGGGCGTCGGGGCGCAGCGGGTTGACCGACAGGAAGGGGATGATGCAGTCGCCGTGGCGCCGATGCAGGGCCAGCACATCGTCGGTGGCGGCGCACACGGTCGGGTCGCGGTGCAGTTCGCGCCCACGCCCGTCGACCCGGGCATCGACCCCGAACAGGCAGACCCGGCGTACCTGGCGGGAGCCGCGCACCGAGTCGATCAGGGCCGAGGTGTAAGCGCCGTAGGGGTCCCGGGCCAGGCGCGCCGGATCGATGCCCAGCCCCTTGCCGAACAGGCGCATCGCCACCCGGTCGAACAAGCGCTCGAAGCGCACCTCGGGACTCAACAGATGGGTATGGATATCGACGGTCTGCATCATGCGGCCCCCTCCTCTGCCAGCGCCTCGGCGGCCAGGGCTGTGGCGCGCTTAAAATCCCCCTTGCCGCTGCTTAGTTTGGGGATCTCATCCACCGCGATCAAGTAAGACGGACGCAGCAGTGGCGGCAGGCCGCATCCGGCGATCCGTTCCTGGAGCCCTTCCCGGTCGATGGAGCCGGCATAGAGCAGCACCACCCGCTCGCCCTTGCGGCCGTCGGGCAGGGCGCAGGCCATCACCTCCACCGACTCCGGCAAAGCCGCTCCGATGGCCGACTCCAGCGCCCCCAGGCTGATCATCTCGCCACCGATCTTGGCGAAGCGCGAGTAGCGGTCGACGATGGTCAGAAAGCCGTCCCGGTCCAGACGTCCCTTGTCGCCGGTCTTGTACCAGCGGGTTCCATCCAGCTCGACCAGCGCCGCGGCGCTCCGCTCGGCGTCATCCAGATACCCGCGCATCACCTGGGGACCGCCGATCAGGATCAACCCGTCCTCCCCCGGCGGCAGCGTCCGCAGGCTCTCCGGATCGACCACCCGGAAGCTGCTGCCCGGCAGGGGCATGCCCACACTCCCCACCTTGCCTCCGCGCTGCACGGTCCATCCGCGCCGCTCGATCCGGTCAGGCAGATTGACGCTGGCCACCGGCGAAGTCTCGGTCGCCCCATAGCCCTCGAACACCGGAATCCGGAAACGCCCCTCGAAGGCCGCGCGCACCTCCGGGGCCAGGCGCTCGGCACCGGCCACCACCAGGCGCAGCGATTCGAGCATGGCCGGGTGCACCCGGCGATTGCGCAGGAACAGCCGCAGGAAGGTCGAGGTGGCGAAGAGCAGGGTCGCGCGCTGGCGTGCCACCGCCTTGGCGATATTCAGCACATCGGTCGGATCGGGATGGCAGATCGCCGGCACCCCCTCCACCAGGGGCAGCAGTCCGGTCACCGTCAGGCCGAAGGCGTGAAACAGCGGCAGGGTGGCCATGACGCGGTCCCCCTCCCGGGTATCGAGCACATCGGAGATCTGGCGGATATTGCCCATCAGATTGCGGTGGCTCAACACCACCCCCTTGGGACGGCCCTCACTGCCGCTGGAGAAGAGAATCGCGGCGGGTGCGTCGATGGCCACACGGCGCCCATAGAGACGCAGCAGCAGGCGGGCCGGCAACAGCCGCCCCAGCAACCAGTGCAGGAGGGCGGAGGCACGCCCGGTGCGCTCACGAAAATCCTCCAGGTAGACCAGCCGCACCCCGTGCGGCAGACCGTCCAGCGACACCCCGCGCCGCCCCAGCCGCTCCAGAAACCGGCGCGATGTGTAGACCGTGGTGATGGCACAACGCTCCAGCGCAGCGCCCAGCGCCTCCGCGCCGGCGCTGTAGTTGAGATTGACCAGGGTGCGTCCGCGCAACAGCGCCGCGGCGTTGGCCATCAATCCGGCGCTGCTGGTCGGCAGCAGCAGGCCGATGTTGCTGCCCTCCTCCCCCTGGCGCCCGATCCACCGGGAGAGGGCCAGCACCCCGGCCAGGGTCCGGTAACCGGAGAGGGGCGCCGCGCCGCCGTCGGCAACACAGGGGCCGGAGCCGCTGCGCCGCAGACCGCGCAGCAGCGCCAGCGAGAGGGGTTCGAACTGATCGCTGTAGTGCTCCCAGGCGCTGATCGAGAGTTCGAACACCCGCTGCTTGAGCTGCTCGGCCGGCGTGTCCACAGGCAGCGCCTCGCCGAAGGCGACGATCACATCACGCTTCACCCCGGAGCGGCCCAGGGTGCGCAGGCGCGTCCCGGAGCGCGAGAAGCGACTGCCCCAGAGCCCGCGCAGATAGAACGGCAGGATCACCCCGTCGACCCCCTCCACCTCCAGTGCACGCTCGTAGCCCTTTTTGAACTCACCCAGGTGGCCGGTGCGGCTGATCGCACCCTCCGGAAACAGGCACACCACCTCGCCCGCCTTGAGCAGTTGATTGATCCGCTCCAGCGCCTCCTTGCTGCGCCCCCCGGAGATCGGCACCACCCCGAACAGATCGAACAGCCGGCGCAGATACCAGCGCTCATAGATCGCGCGGTGCATGACAAAACGCACCGGGCGCGGCGAGACGATCTGCACCATGGCCCAGTCGAGCCAGCTGATGTGGTTGCCGAGCATCAGCACCCCACCCTCCTGGGGCAGATTGGCGAAGCCCAGTACCCGCAGGCGGTAGCGCAGCGAAAACAGCAGCCCGACCCCATAGCGCAGCAGCGACTGAGGCAGCCGATAGACGGTGTAGAGGGCCCCCACTGCGGCCACCAGGGTAATCAGGTAAAACAATCCGAGGCTGCCACCGCCGCTCACGGAGAACAGCGCGGTCACGCCGAGAAACAGCAGCATGGTGAGGTTCTGCACCCAGTTGTTGCCGGCCAGCACCCGCCCCAGCCGCCGCTCACCGGCATGAAACTGGATCAGGGCGTTGAGGCGAGCACCCCCTGGACCCGCAGGACGCTCTCCTCCCCCAGCACCTCCTTGGCATAGGCCGGGAAGGCCGCCAGGACCACCTGGGAGACCCCCCAGAAGACCGAAAGGCCGATAATCGACAGCCAGATCACCCGGTTATCACGCAGGGTGCGCAGGTTGCGGCGCAGATAGCGCCCGCCGACATAGCGCCGCCACTCGAAGCGCTCACCGGCATCGCCAACGACGCCGGGGCCGAGACGAAAAGTGAGCAACCACTCCGCCAGGGAGCAGACGACCAGCAGCCATCCCAGGGGCGCCACCTGCCGCAGCATGGCGCCCGCCTCGTCTGGAGTGACGCCCGCCAGCCGCCACTCGAACAGCAGCGAGAACAGAAACACACCGCCCAGAATGGCGACGATCGTCACCGCCTGAACCATGGCGTTGGCGCCCGCGAGACGCCCGACCCCGAGCAGTTCCTTGATGTAGCCATACTTGGCCGGAGAGTAGAGGGCGCTCTGCACCCCCAACAGCAGGGTAAGAAAGAAGGCGAGACCGAACAGCCCCTGATAGTAGGCGAAGGTGATCAGCAGAGTCAGCAGCAGCGCGGCGGCGGCGGCGTGGCGCATCACCCTCGGCTTGCGGTACCGGTCGGCCAGAAAGCCCGCGGGGGAGAACAGCAGCACGAACGGCAGCAGGATCAGGGCGTTGACCAGGGCGATGAGGAGTACCTGGGTCTCCCCGTCATAGAGCTTGAACAGCGTATTCTGGATCACGATCTTGTGGCCCAAATCGACAAACGCGTTGAAAAAGACGATCAGCAGAAAGGGGAGATAGGCGGCGGGCTGGCGGATAGGTTCCATCTGGGGTCGCTCCGATGCGTGTTGGGATGCCTTGAGCCTATTTCCAGGCATTATATTAATCAACCAATACCCGAAGAGTTGCTATAATCTCCACATTAAGTATTAAATAACGATACTTTGGAGTCCCCATGGCACAATCATCCCAGCTGATCCAGGCCCTCAAACGGTCCCTCAAGCTCCACGGCAGGACCTATGCCGATGTCGCCGCCCATCTGGGGCTGTCGGAGGCCAGCGTCAAACGCCTGTTCGCGCGCCAGGCGTTCTCCCTGAAGCGCCTGGAACAGGTCTGCGCTCTGCTGGAGATGGAGCTGACCGATCTGCTGCAGATCGTGCAGCGGGAGGGCGGCCGGCGCACCCGTGAGCTGACCCTCGACCAGGAGCGGGAGATCGCCGCAGACATCGAACTGATGCTGGTCGCCGTGTGCGTGCTCAACCGCTGGCACCTGAGCGAGATCCTGGAGCACTTCGACATCCCCGAACACCGCTGTATCCACCACCTGGCGCGCCTCGACCGCATGCGCCTGATCGAGCTGCTGCCCGGCAACCGGATCCGGCTGCGCGCCAGCCCCAACTTCAAGTGGCGCGACAACGGACCGATCCAGCAGTTCTTCCAGCACCATGTGCAGCAGGCGTTCTTCGGCAGCCGTTTCGACCGCTCCGGCGAGCGCCTGCTGGTGATCAACGGCATGCTCTCGGACTCCGCCAACGCCCTCTTCCAGCGGCGCATGGAACAGTTGGCGGTGGAGTTCGAGCAGCTCAATGACGAAGACGCCCAGCTGCCCCTGGAACAACGCCACGGCGCCACCGTGGTACTCGCCATCCGCCCCTGGGGCTACGGCCTGTTCGAACCGCTGCGGCGCGGCTGAAAAGCCGCCGCGCAACGGCTTGCCAAAGGGGCCCGCATAGGCGCAAGATTGCCGCCGGACCAACACCCCGGCATTCACCCCGACAGGTACCCCGGCATGCACCTGCAAGCCAACAGCCGCCCACACACACCGCCTTCCGCCCCTCGGGGCAATCCATGCGCGGGCACATATCATGGCGGCTGAGTCCACCCGGGACACCGACGCGGTGCGCCCGGCCCGACCCGGGGACCTCGACGCCCTGCTCGAACTGGAGCGGCACTGTTTCGACAGCGACCGCATATCGCGGCGCCAGTTCCGCTATCTGCTCACCAGGGCCAACGCCACGGTCCTGGTGATCGAGCGCGGCGGGCGGCTGCTGGGAGACCTGGTACTGCTCTTCTCGCGCGCCACCTCGGTGGCCCGGCTCTACTCCATCGCCGTGCATGGCGAGGCCCGGGGCCAGGGGCTGGGACGCCGGCTCATGAAGGCGGCCGAGGGCGCGGCCTGGGCCCACCACCGCGCCTACCTGCGCCTTGAGGTGCGCAAGGACAACCAGGCGGCCGTGGCCCTTTACCAGTCACAGGGATACCGCCGCCTGGGCGAGCGCTCCGACTACTACGAGGACCACATGGACGCCTGGCGGCTGGAAAAATCCCTGGCCCCGGACCTGCGCCCGCAACTGGCGCCGGTGCCCTATTACGAGCAGAGCCTGGAGTTCACCTGCGGCCCCGCCGCCCTGATGATGGCGATGCAGACACTGCGCCCGGAACTGGAGCTGACGCGGCCGCTGGAGCTGCGCCTGTGGCGCGAGGCGACCACCATCTTCATGACCTCCGGCCACGGCGGCTGCGGCCCTTACGGCCTGGCCCTGGCGGCGGCCACCCGCGGTTTCCGGGTGGAGGTGCATGTCAGCGGCCAGGGCATCCACATGGTGGACTCGGTACGCAGCGAACAGAAGAAGGAGGTGATGCGGCTGGTGCAGGAGGATATGCACCAGCAGCTGCGCGCGCTGCGGGTGCCGATCATCGAGGACGGCTTCGGGATCGCCGGTATCGAGGGCTGCATGGGCCGGGGCGGCATTCCCCTGGTGCTGATCAGCTCCTGGCAGATCTACCACGCCCGTTTTCCCCACTGGGTGGTCATCACCGGTTCCGACGACTACTTTCTCTATGTCAACGATCCATTCGTTGACCGGGACGAGGGCGAAACCCGGATCGACTCCATCCACATGCCGATCCAGAAAGAGAAATTCGAACGCATGGCCCGCTATGGCCGTGCCGGCCTGCGGGCCATGGTGGTGCTGTATGCCTGAACATATCATCCTGGTGGAGCGCATCGGCCACTGGAAGGGCTGGATCGACGGCGGCGTGGTGGTGACCGCCGCCGACTACCTGACAGACCCCCGGTGGCAGCAACAGAAACGGCTGCGCATCGTCAACCTCTGCCGCGCCCAAAAATACCTTGGCGAGGGATACTACTGCTCCCTGCTGGCCGAGGCCCGTGGCCACAGGATCATCCCCTCGGTGCGCACCCTGCGCGATCTGAGCCGGAAATCGCTCTATTCGCTGGAGACGGAGGATATCGACAAGCGGGTGGAGCGGCTCCTGGGCCGACACCAGCGGGCGGTGGAGACCACATCGTTCAGCGTCACCATCCTGTTCGGCCAGTCATCGGTCAACGATCTGCGCCCCCTGGGGCGGGAGCTGTTCGAGCTGTTTCGCGCCCCCATCCTCAAGGTCGCGTTCGAGAAGCGCGGGGTTTGGCGCATCGCATCGATCCGCGCCCTCGGCATCCGCGACCTGAACGAGGAGCAGGAGGAGGCGTTCGGCGAAGCGCTGCAGGGCTACCTCAGTAAACGCTGGCAGACGGCCCGGAAGAAGCGCCAGGGGCGCTACGACCTGGCCATCCTGCACGATCCCGGGGAGGCGATGCCCCCCTCCGACCCGAAGGCGCTGAAGCGCTTTGTCGGCGCGGCGAAACGGGTGGGGCTGGACGCCGAACTGATCACGCGGCGCGACTTCGGCCGCCTCGGGGAGTTCGATGCCCTGTTCATACGCGAAACCACCGCCATCGACCACCACACCTACCACTTCGCGCGCAAGGCGGCCGCCGAGGGCATGGTGGTGATCGACGACCCCGACTCCATCCTGCGCTGTACCAACAAGATCTACCTGGCGGAGCTGCTGCGCACCAACCGGGTGGCGACCCCCAGGACCGTGGTGGTGCGCGCCGGCGGTCTGGACGAGCTGGAGCAGACCCTCGGCTATCCGATGGTGCTCAAGGTGCCCGACGGCTCCTTCTCCCTGGGGGTCTACAAGGTGGAGGGGCGCAGACAGCTGGAGCAGGTGGCCCGGCGCATGTTCAAGGATTCGGAACTGCTGCTGGGCCAGGCCTACACCTACACCCCCTTCGACTGGCGCGTCGGCGTGCTCGATGGCCAAGCGCTCTACGTCTGCCAGTACTTCATGAGCAGCGGCCACTGGCAGATCTATGACCACGGGGCGGCCGGAAAGGAGGGGGAGCACCGCACCTTCGCCGTGGAGGAGAGCCCGGCCCCTGTGCTGGAGACGGCGCTTAAGGCCGCCAACCTGATCGGCCGGGGATTCTACGGGGTCGATCTCAAGGAGACACCGGCGGGAGTGGTGGTGATCGAGGTCAACGACAACCCCAGCATCGATCACGGGGTGGAGGATCAAGTACTGGGCGAGCGTCTCTACGAACGAATCATGGAGACGTTCATGGCGCGCATCGAAGCGGGCAAGAAACCCGCCCTGCCATCGAAATAGACCTGCCGGACGGGCGCACCGATCCGGTCTATACTTCCAGTGTCACCCCTGCGGGGAGGGAAGGGGCTGGCTGGCCGGGGACCGGGTTGGCGAAAAATCACGCAACATCAAACCCATCGATTCCGGACCGCGGCGCGCCTCCACACCAAGCTGCCGAAGCACCCATGGGGCGTCGAATCACAAGCGTCGGGGATCGCCACGAACCATGCCTCTTCCTGGTACACTGCTGCTCGCGCTGCTGCTGATCCTTGCAGTGCACCCAGCGGCGCAGGCATCCGCCGAGAAGCGGGTACTGCTGCTGCACTCCTACCATGCCGGCATGAAGTGGGTGGAGCGCATCCATCAGACCGCGCGACACGAGTTGCAGGCCCTCCAGCCGGAGGCCCTGGTCTACACCGAGTACATGGATACCAAGCGCGTCCCCTTCTCCCCGGCGTATGAGCAGCTGCTGCTGAATTTCCTGAAGGCGAAGTACAAAGAGACCCCGATCGACCTGGTACTGATCTCGGATAACAACGCCTTCGATTTCATGCGCCGCCATGGCGATACCCTGTTCCCCGGGGCGCCGGTGGTTTTCTGCGGCATCAATTTCTTCACCGACGCGCTCCTTGACGGGCACCCCAACTACACCGGCGTCATCGAGATCTTCGATGCCCGCAGCACCCTGGAGGCCGCGCTGGCCATCCATCCAGAGACCCGGCATGTCTATGTGATCAACGATTATCTGCCCTCCGGGCGCATCGTCACCGAAGACACGAGACAGCAGCTGAAGGGCGCCTTTCCGGGCGTGGCAGTGGAGTATGCGGCGGCCCTCACCATGACCGGCCTGGAGCGGCGACTGAAGGCACTCCCGGCGCACTCCCTGTTGCTACTCGGGGCCTTCTTCCGGGATGCCGACGAGGTGTTCTACAGCTCCGAGGAGGTGGTTCAGAGAATCACCGCCGCCACTGACGCGCCACTCTACGGCCAGCTGGATACCCATTTCGGCCTGGGCATCATCGGCGGCATGTTGATCGACGGTCGCTCCCAGGGAGCGCTGGCGGGCAGAATCGCGGTGGAGATCCTCAATGGCCGTGACGCCGCCGACATCCCGATCATCCGCAGCGGCGCCAACAGCTTCATGTTCGACCGGGTTCCGATGGATCGCTATGGGATCGACCCGGCCTTGCTGCCCCTGGGCAGTATCCAGATCAACCAGAACACGGCGATCCTCACCCCCCGGGAGCAGGAGTGGCTGCGGGAGCACGCCAGCATCCGCCTGGCGCCCAACCCCGACGCCCCGCCGATCGAGTTCTTTCACGAGACCGGCACCTACCGTGGCCTGGCGGCCGACTTCATCGCCCTCCTGGAGAAAAAACTGGGGGTCCAGTTCCAGATACAGCGCCCTGCCAACTGGACAGAGGCCGTCGCCATGGCCCGGGAGAGGAGCATCGATCTGTGGGCCGCCGCCAGTCCCACGCCCCGGCACGGCGAGTTCATGCTGTTTACCCAACCCCTCATCGAGACCCCGACCGTAATCATCGCCCGGAGTGAAGCCCGCGACCGGGTCGGCATGCAGGATCTGACCGGAAAACGGTTAACCGTGGTAGCAGACTCCCCCGCTCACGAACAGATCCTGAACAACCACCCCGGGGACGGTCTGCTGGCGACGCCGGATATCGGCTCGGCCCTGCGCAAAGTCTCGCTCGGCGAGGCGGACTACCTGGTGGCGGACCTCGCCACCGCCTCCTATCGCATAGAGCGGGAGGGCATCACCAACCTCAAGGTGGTGGGCGAATCGCCATACCGCCACCGTTGGTCGCTGGCGGTGCGCAAAGACTGGCCGGTGCTGCGCGACATCCTGGCCAAGGGGCTGCGCATGATCACCGAGGCCGAACGGCGCGCGATCATGGACAAGTGGGTGCGCTTCGCCACCACCGACCAGCCCTGGTGGCAACTCACCCGCCAGCAGCAGATCGCACTGGGCGGCGCCATGGCATTGACGCTGTTTCGTAAGCAATGGGATGGACTCCTCCCCACCCCTACGACAAACGGCGTCGAGGCGTCAGAATGGGAGCTGAACTAGCACCATTCACACGAAACAGATGAGGAGGAAGTCCACCATGAAGATTAGC
>PQCP01000007.1 GCA_003062205.1 Candidatus Sedimenticola endophacoides | reverse complement strand
GTATCAGGTCTTGGAACCGCTGTTCCTCTGTGGCGCAGGCTGGTCTGACATGCAGGAGAGATGCGTTCAAATTGCCTTTCGTCCTTCGGTTTGAAAGGCTCTTTTTACCCGAAGTGGGGGAGGTTGTTCAGTATTAGATAGTATCTTTATGTTTCTGGGTGGGGTTTCTGTTTAGGGCGATTTCGCCCTGGGGTGCGCTGCCCATTGCGTGACCCCGAACGTTATTTTCCGAAACGCCTCCGGTATTTCTGGCCGATCGCGCGGTAGGGGCCGTCGCGGTTCTCGCAGGTGGCGGTGACAAAACGCGCCGCCTGCGGGGCAAGGGCCCGGTAGAGGGTGGCGCACAGGCGCCGCGCGTCACTGCCGGCCCAGTCCCGGGGCAGCAGCGGGGCCGGTAGTTGCGGATCGCGCAACAGCAGGCGCCGGTAGTGGTGGACCAGCATGGTCTTGAGTATGAAGCAGTGCGCCGGCTCCTCGCCACTGGGATCGGCGCCGGCGGCGAGCGCGTCACCGAGTTTGCTGTAGCGGCGGATGAACTTGCGGTAGGCGTGCTCCAGTTGTCGCAGGTCGAAGCACTGACTGACCATCTCTGCGGTACTCAGGCCCTGGTCGCTGTCGATGCGCTGGGCGCGCATGACCGCAGCCTGGCCGCTGACACCGAGTGTTTCGAACAGCTCCCACACCGGTTCCATGGGGGCGCAGGGATGACCGAATACATTGGGGGCGATGGTGCCGAAGCCGAGCCAGGATAGGCGTTTTCTCAGCTCCGCGCGCTGCTCGCTGGTGATCCCCGCGGTGCCGGTGAAGATGAGGTTCCAGCGGCCATTCCAGTGACGTTTCGGGGCGTGGTAGATGCGCCGCTCGGCGCTCTCCACGCTGGGCAGGGCGGTGGGGGTGAGGCGGTAGAAACTGCGCCGTCCCTCGCGGGTCGATTCCAGCCAGCCGTCGCGCGCCAGGCGGAATACCGAAGTGCGTACCAGCCGTTCGTTGATCCCCAGCGGTTCGAGCAGGCGGATCAGACTGCCCAGCCAGATCTCGCCGCCATGGGGCTGAATGGTGTCGCCGAAGACGGTGAGCAACAGCTTGGGGGTCCGGTTCGGGGTCTCCTGGCGGATGCTGGTGAGGATGGGGCGGCTGATCTGCCGGAAGTGGCTCATGGATTTGGCTTCTCCATCCACTCGCCGATATTGTCGGCGCGGCGGAAAACCGTGCCGGTGAACTGGGCCGTGAGTTCTCCGGCGGCGGTCCTTACCTCGATGCTGTAGAGGCCGGTGCGTCCGCTCCTGCTCAGTTCCCGCGCCTCGGCGGTCAGCCGCTCGCCCTCGCGGCTCGCTGCCGGATAGTTGATCTGGGCGTTGAGCGCCACGGCCACCCTGCCGTGGGAGTTGGAGGCGACGGCGAAGGCGAAGTCCGCCAGGCCGAAGGTGACCCCGCCGTGGGTGATGCCCACCGAATTGAGCATGTCAGCGGTGACGGTCATGCCCACCCGGCAGGAGCCGGGGGCGACCTCTTCCACCCGCATCCCGAGCAGCCGGGCGTAGCGGTCGTGTTCCTGCATCCAGTCGGCGATCTGGCGGGGGCTGGGGGTCTCGCTCATCGCGGCAGGTCCTCTGTGATCAGGTCGTAGCCGAGTCCGCGCAGGTGCTCATCCAGGGAGGCGGGGTTGTCACTGCGGTAGCGCACGATGACGATCCGGTTGCCGGTCTGGTCGATGGAGAGGGGGGAGACGACGTTGGCGATGTAGCCGCCGAATTCGTTGATCCGCTCCAGCAGTCGGGTCAGGGCGCCTGTCTCGTCCGCCAGGTGCACGGCGATGCGGCTGCTGTCGCGCAGGAAATCGAGGATGTCGCTCTCCGAGACGACGCCGACCACGATGCCCTCGTCGATCACCGGCAGGGCCGGGACCCGGTGTTTGCGGATCAGGTAGCCTGCCTCCTCCACCAGGGTCTTGGGGCCGCAGGTGAGGGGGGTGCGCCCCATGAGCTGGCCGACGGTGATTTTCGAGGTGAGATAGTTCACCTCGCCCACCGACAGGGTGGTGATCGCCGAGGGCTCGGCCCCGGCCAGCTCACGGTGGGTGAGCAGTCCCACCAGTTGTCGCCGGTCGTTGACCACCGGCAGGAAGCGGCGCTGGTGTTCGCGCATCAGCTGGGCGGCGTGGCTCAGCTTCATATCCTCGGTCGCGCTCTCCACCTCGCGTGACATGATCTGTTCGACATACATGGCGTATGACCCTCAACCTCTGTTGAATGACGTTGTTGCGCCCCGTGCCGGCGGCAGTCCCTCTCCCGTGGCGCGTGCTCCCACCGCACCCGCGCTCAGTAGCCCAGGTAGGCGCGGCGCACCGCCTCGTCGGCCAGCAGTTCGCCGGCCGGGGCGGAGAGGGCCACACGCCCGGTCTCCAGCACATAGCCTCGGTCGGCGATGCCTAGGGCCGCCCGGGCGTTTTGCTCCACCAGCAGGATGGTGACACCGTTGTCGTTGAGACGCCGGATCACCCGGAAGATCTCCTCCACCAGCAGGGGGGCGAGGCCCATGGATGGCTCGTCGAGCAGCAGCAGGCGCGGGCGCCCGAGCAGGGCGCGGCCGATGGCGAGCATCTGTTGCTGGCCCCCGGAGAGGGTGCCTGCGCTCTGGGTGGAACGCTCGCGCAGGATCGGAAACAGTTCGTAGACCCGCTCCAGCTCGCTGTCGATCCACTGCCGGTCGGCGCGCAGGGCGTAGGCCCCGAGGCGTAGGTTATCCTCCACGCTCAGGGGGGCGAACACCTGGCGTCCCTCGGGTGCGTGGCAGATCCCGGCGCCGACGATGCGGTGCGAAGGCTGACGGGTGATCGGCCGTCCGTCGAACAGGATCTCCCCGGCGCTTGCCCGCTGTACTCCCGAGATGGTCTGCAACAGGGTGGTCTTGCCGGCTCCGTTGGCCCCGACCATCGCCACCAGCTCCCCCGTGTGTACCTCCAGGGTGATGTCGTGGAGGGCCTGGATCGGGCCGTAGTGGGTGGCGAGGCCGGTTACCCGGAGCAGTGGCGCTTCAGACGGCATACTGCACCTCGCCGCCGCGGTAGGCCTCGATCACCTTGGGGTTGTTCTGGATCTCCCGGGGGCTCCCTTCGGCCAGGTAGCTGCCGTAGTCGAGGACCAGGATATGGTCCGAGACCTGCATCACCAGGCCCATGTTGTGTTCCACCAGCAGGACCGTGATGCCGGACTCGGCGATGCGGCGGATCAGTTGCCGCAGCTCCAGTGTTTCTGTGTCGTTGAGGCCCGCCGCCGGTTCGTCCATCAGCAGCAGTCTGGGTCTGACCGCCAGGGCGCGGGCGATCTCCAGCCGCTTGAGGGCGCCGTAGGGCAGGGCGCCGGCGTCCTGGCCGATCAGCGCCTCCAGGCCGCAGAAGTGCAGCGCCTCTTCGGCCCAGGCGCGTGCCTGGCGCTCCTCGCGCACGATATGGGGCAGGCGCAGGGCCGCCCCCAGCAGGCGTCCCCGGGTACGCAGGTGACAGCCCACCATCGCTAACCGCCATGGAGAGCGAAGCGAAGGCGGTTAGTCCCCGATAGGCGTAGGCGCGGTTGTATGGCCGCAGTTACGACCGATAGGGAGTGACGTAGGGCATACAAATAGCGCATCCGACA
>PQCP01000059.1 GCA_003062205.1 Candidatus Sedimenticola endophacoides | reverse complement strand
AAGCGGCACGACTACGTTACCGTCGTATCAGATCAAAAGGCTGGCACGGTGTTGTATGTTGGTGAAGATCGCACCAAGGCCAGCCTCAAGGCGTGGTATGAAAGTCTGACAGAAGAGCAGCGAGAGGTCATCGAGAGTGTCTCCATGGACATGTGGCCAGCCTTTATCAATGCCACGCTGGAGAGCATACCGGGCGCTGAAGAGAAGATCGCCTTTGATAAATTCCATGTTGCCAAATATCTTGGTGAAGCTGTTGATAAAGTGCGTCGCGAAGAGCACAAGGCCCTAATGAGTGAGGGTTATGAGGACCTGAAGGGTAGTAAATAGGCTCTTCCCCTGATTGAGTGGGTACATATCACCTAGCTGCCCCTTCGGGGTAAAGATCCAACCCACCAAGGTGGAAGTAAATCGCATTGGCAAATCGCTTTTTGTTACGAAAACCTCTGCTGCGAACTTTGATCATCTTTATCCGACTATTGATGCCCTCTGCCGGACCATTGCTCACCTTTAGCACCACCGCATTAAGAATGCCCCACAAGAGTGTCGCTACCTCGTGAAAGATTTTGGGACATCCCAGTCCCCAAAATCGACTCGCCAACGCGACAGCCGTTACTGCCCCGACCGTCCTGCGCTCATCACGACTCCGTCCCGCACATTGCAGCAAAGCTGCTCGTGCGCAACTCCGTCATGATGACCACAATGACTCTACGGCGTGTCGGATGCGCTATTTGTATGCCCTACGTCACTCCCTATCGGTCGTAACTGCGGCCATACAACCGCGCCTACGCCTATCGGGGACTAACCGCCTTCGCTTCGCTCTCCATGGCGGTTAGCGCAGGAAGCGGCACGACTACGTTACCGTCGTATCAGATCAAAAGGCTGGCACGGTGTTGTATGTTGGTGAAGATCGCACCAAGGCCAGCCTCAAGGCGTGGTATGAAAGTCTGACAGAAGAGCAGCGAGAGGTCATCGAGAGTGTCTCCATGGACATGTGGCCAGCCTTTATCAATGCCACGCTGGAGAGCATACCGGGCGCTGAAGAGAAGATCGCCTTTGATAAATTCCATGTTGCCAAATATCTTGGTGAAGCTGTTGATAAAGTGCGTCGCGAAGAGCACAAGGCCCTAATGAGTGAGGGTTATGAGGACCTGAAGGGTAGTAAATAGGCTCTTCCCCTGATTGAGTGGGTACATATCACCTAGCTGCCCCTTCGGGGTAAAGATCCAACCCACCAAGGTGGAAGTAAATCGCATTGGCAAATCGCTTTTTGTTACGAAAACCTCTGCTGCGAACTTTGATCATCTTTATCCGACTATTGATGCCCTCTGCCGGACCATTGCTCACCTTTAGCACCACCGCATTAAGAATGCCCCACAAGAGTGTCGCTACCTCGTGAAAGATTTTGGGACATCCCAGTCCCCAAAATCGACTCGCCAACGCGACAGCCGTTACTGCCCCGACCGTCCTGCGCTCATCACGACTCCGTCCCGCACATTGCAGCAAAGCTGCTCGTGCGCAACTCCGTCATGATGACCACAATGACTCTACGGCGTGTCGGATGCGCTATTTGTATGCCCTACGTCACTCCCTATCGGTCGTAACTGCGGCCATACAACCGCGCCTACGCCTATCGGGGACTAACCGCCTTCGCTTCGCTCTCCATGGCGGTTAGCGCAGGAAGCGGCACGACTACGTTACCGTCGTATCAGATCAAAAGGCTGGCACGGTGTTGTATGTTGGTGAAGATCGCACCAAGGCCAGCCTCAAGGCGTGGTATGAAAGTCTGACAGAAGAGCAGCGAGAGGTCATCGAGAGTGTCTCCATGGACATGTGGCCAGCCTTTATCAATGCCACGCTGGAGAGCATACCGGGCGCTGAAGAGAAGATCGCCTTTGATAAATTCCATGTTGCCAAATATCTTGGTGAAGCTGTTGATAAAGTGCGTCGCGAAGAGCACAAGGCCCTAATGAGTGAGGGTTATGAGGACCTGAAGGGTAGTAAATAGGCTCTTCCCCTGATTGAGTGGGTACATATCACCTAGCTGCCCCTTCGGGGTAAAGATCCAACCCACCAAGGTGGAAGTAAATCGCATTGGCAAATCGCTTTTTGTTACGAAAACCTCTGCTGCGAACTTTGATCATCTTTATCCGACTATTGATGCCCTCTGCCGGACCATTGCTCACCTTTAGCACCACCGCATTAAGAATGCCCCACAAGAGTGTCGCTACCTCGTGAAAGATTTTGGGACATCCCAGTCCCCAAAATCGACTCGCCAACGCGACAGCCGTTACTGCCCCGACCGTCCTGCGCTCATCACGACTCCGTCCCGCACATTGCAGCAAAGCTGCTCGTGCGCAACTCCGTCATGATGACCACAATGACTCTACGGCGTGTCGGATGCGCTATTTGTATGCCCTACGTCACTCCCTATCGGTCGTAACTGCGGCCATACAACCGCGCCTACGCCTATCGGGGACTAACCGCCTTCGCTTCGCTCTCCATGGCGGTTAGCGCAGGAAGCGGCACGACTACGTTACCGTCGTATCAGATCAAAAGGCTGGCACGGTGTTGTATGTTGGTGAAGATCGCACCAAGGCCAGCCTCAAGGCGTGGTATGAAAGTCTGACAGAAGAGCAGCGAGAGGTCATCGAGAGTGTCTCCATGGACATGTGGCCAGCCTTTATCAATGCCACGCTGGAGAGCATACCGGGCGCTGAAGAGAAGATCGCCTTTGATAAATTCCATGTTGCCAAATATCTTGGTGAAGCTGTTGATAAAGTGCGTCGCGAAGAGCACAAGGCCCTAATGAGTGAGGGTTATGAGGACCTGAAGGGTAGTAAATAGGCTCTTCCCCTGATTGAGTGGGTACATATCACCTAGCTGCCCCTTCGGGGTAAAGATCCAACCCACCAAGGTGGAAGTAAATCGCATTGGCAAATCGCTTTTTGTTACGAAAACCTCTGCTGCGAACTTTGATCATCTTTATCCGACTATTGATGCCCTCTGCCGGACCATTGCTCACCTTTAGCACCACCGCATTAAGAATGCCCCATAAGTGCTCCTTCGCTAACCGCCATGGAGAGCGAAGCGAAGGCGGTTAGTCCCCGATAGGCGTAGGCGCGGTTGTATGGCCGCAGTTACGACCGATAGGGAGTGACGTAGGGCATACAAATAGCGCATCCGACACGCCGTAGAGTCATTGTGGTCATCATGACGGAGTTGCGCACGAGCAGCTTTGCTGCAATGTGCGGGACGGAGTCGTGATGAGCGCAGGACGGTCGGGGCAGTAACGGCTGTCGCGTTGGCGAGTCGATTTTGGGGACTGGGATGTCCCAAAATCTTTCACGAGGTAGCGACACTCTTGGATGTGGTGGAGAAGCTTGCCCAGCTCTATGCCATCGCCATCGAGTACCGGCAGAAGGTGGAGCAGGTGCGGTCAGCGGAGCGGCGCCTGCGCGAGATCGTCGAGAACCAGGTCGACGGCATGCTGGTGCTCGACCAGGGGGGACGCATCCGCTTCGCCAACCGCGCCACCGAACTGATGCTGGGGCGCCAGCGCGAATCGCTCATCGACCACGACTTCGGATTCCCCATCGCCGCCGGCGAGGCCACTGAGCTGCAACTGCTGCAGCGCGGGGGCAGAATGGCGGTATGCGAGATGCGCGCCGCCCCCACCGAGTGGGAGGGGGAGGCGGCCTATGTGGTCAACCTGCACGACATCACCGAGCGCATCGAGAGCGCCCGTGAGATGGAGCAGATGCTGGAGGAGACGATCCGGGTGATCGCCGCCGCGGTGGAAAAGCGCGACCCCTACACCGCGGGCCATCAGCGCCGGGTCTCCGAACTGGCCACCGCCATTGCCGAGGAGATGGAACTGGAGCGCGAGCAGGTGCGGGGGATCCGCCTCGGGGCGCTGATTCACGACCTGGGCAAGATCTACACCCCGGCGGAGATCCTCAGTCGCCCCGGCACGCTCAGCGACGCCGAGTTCGAACTGATCAAGTCCCATTGCCAGGTCGGGTACGACATCGTCAAGGCGGTGCGCTTCCCCTGGCCGATCGCCGAGATGGTGTTGCAGCACCATGAGCGGATCGACGGCAGTGGCTACCCACGGGGGGTTCGGGGGGAGGCGCTGATCATCGAGGCACGCATCCTGTCTGTGGCGGATGTGGTGGAGGCGATCAACTCGCACCGCCCCTATCGGGCGGCCCTGGGCATGGATATGGCGCTGCAGGAGATCAACAACCATCGCGGCCAGTGGTATGACCCGGCGGTGGTCGATGCCTGCACCCTGCTGCTCGACCAGGACCGCTTTCAATGGTCGGAGACGATGCGGCCGGGGGATTTCTAGCGACACCCCTCGCCAGGCGGACGGCGCATTCAGGATAATCATTTAGTAATCCATCGGTTATGTGTGTTAAGCCGGCCTCTTCCGGATCCTGCGCCGCCCTATCCGGTTATCGGGCCATCCTCCGCGCGGTCTGACCGTCCACGCCAAAATCACCGCAGCGGATGACCGACACGTCCCTGTCTCCCGCCGGTGGCGACGTTGTTTCAGAAAACGCCGTAATGGTCTTTACTTGTAGATGGGTGAGCGGGATCGGGCAGAGTGCGATCGGAACGGACCAGTGATACTCATGAACGGTATGGCGATGGGGCATCAGGGAGTGCGCGCGATGGCGCGTCTGCGCCAACTGGTACGCCAGCGCACCGGTATCTGCCTGCCCGCCGAGGAGGGGGATCACGGCAAATTCCAGGGGGTGATCGAGCGGTGCCTCGCCCATACCGACTGCCGCAGCCCCGATGACTACATGCGGCTGCTTGAGCAGTTGCCGGGAGACAGCGGGGAGTGGGAGCGGTTGATCGGCGAGTTGACCGTCAATGAAACCTACTTCTTCCGCGACCGGGGGCAGTTCAAGCTGCTGCGCTACGTGGTCCTGCCGAAGCTGATCGAGGGACGGCGCGCCCACGGGCGGCTGCGGGTGTGGAGCGCGGGTTGCTCCACCGGCGAGGAGATCTACTCCCTGGCGATCCTGCTCGACCATCTGCTGGCGGGGGAGAGCGGGGCCTGGCGGCTGGAGCTGTACGGCACCGATATCGATGCCCGCGCCATCGACCATGCCCGGCGGGGCTGCTACCGCGACTGGTCCTTCCGGGGTGTGGATCCGCAGCTGCAACAGGGTTATTTCACCTCCCGGGGCGGGGAGTGGACGCTGCTGCCACGGATCCACGACATGGTCCGCTTCCATAAGGCGAACCTGCTCGCCTCCGTGGAGTATGCGCCGGAGTTGCCGGCGAACGATTTTGACCTGATCCTCTGTCGCAACGTATTCATCTACTTCGACCGGGAGGCCATCGCGCGGGTGGTCGGCCGGCTCAGCGCCGCCCTTGCCCCGGACGGTTACCTGCTGACCGGGCATAACGAGCTGTTCGAGCAGCATCTTCCGCAACTGGAGACGGTGGTCTTTCCGGAATCGGTGATCTACCGCCGCCGGGGCGGGGCCGGGGAGCAGCCGGCATCCGCTCATCCCTTCCCCATGGCGGCCTCCCGGGCGCCGCCCAAGCCGCCCCGGCCGGTTTCCCTGACGCGGCGTGACAGTGGGCGGGTGCCCGTCGTCCCGGACCCGGCACGGTCTGCCGCCGCACCGACCGACCTGACCCGGGCCCAGGCGCTGTATGAGCAGGGGGCGTATGCCGCGGCCGCCGAGATGGCGGAACGGGCGGCTGGCCAGCGTCACGACGCCTACGAAGGGTGCTGCCTGCGGGCCCGGTGTCTGGCCAACCTGGCTCGCTACGAGGAGGCGCTACGGGTCCTCGAAGAGGCGCTCCGGCTAAACGACCTGGCCCATGAGCCCTACTACCTGATGGCGCATATCCGCGAGGCCCAGGGCAGGACCGCCGAGGCCCTGGGTCTGCTCGACCGGGTCATCTATCTCGACCCCGCCTTTATCCCCGCCTACCTCGATCTGGCGGCCCTGCATGAGCGGATGGACAACGGCGCGCGCAGCCGCAAGCTGCGCGAGGTGGCGCTGCGCCTGATCGAGCGTCTGCCGCTGGAGGCCGAGGTGCCCCCCTACAGTGGTCTCACCGTGGCGGAGCTGAAGGCCTATGTGACGGAGCTGATCGGCCCTCCGGCCGATACGCCCAGTGAAGACAACCGCAACCGGGGAGGCAGGCCATGAGCCAGCAAGCCCATTCCAAAGCCATCGGTGAATCGTTCTCGGTGCTGGTGTTCGAGCTGCAGGAGTCGCGTTACGCGGTCGATGCGGCCCGGGTGCTGGAGATCCTCTGGCTGCCCGAGCTGACCCCGGTGGAGGAGGCCCCGGACTATGTCGCCGGGGTATTCGACCTGCGCGGCGAGATCATCCCGGTGGTCGATCTCGACCACCGTTTCGGCCACCGCGCCGCGCGCTACATGGTAAGCGACAACGTGGTGGTGCTGGAGGGGCGCAAACGGCGCTTCGGCATCATCGTCAACCAAGTGCTCAGCGTGGAGGAGAACGCCGTGCTGGTCACCTACGGTGAGTTCGGCGGTCCGCGCGCGCATAGCCTGCTGGCCGGCGAAGTGGAGGTGGATGAGCACATCGTGATGCTTCTCGACCATGAGCGGATCATGATGGCGGAGGATGCCCCCCGGGGCGATGACACCGGGCACCCCACCTTCTGCCCCGACGCCACCGCCGAGGAGCTGGATACCTTCCGTCAGCGGGCGGCGGCCCTGCGCGGGACGCAGGATGTGGCCGAATTGGGGGCTCAGAGCGCCTTCGCGGTGGCCAAGATGAATGGCGAGTATTACGGCGTCGCCCTCGATCTGGTCAAGGAGTTCGCCATCGTGCGCGATGTGGCCCCGGTGCCCTGCACCCCGCCGCACATCCTCGGCAACATCAACCTGCGCGGGGATATCGTCACCCTGGTCGATATCCGGGGTCTGCTCGATATCCCACCGGCGGAGCTGGAGCGGACCGAGCGGGTGATCGTGGTCGAGCACGAAAACATGCTGCTCGGCGTGCCCACCGACTCGGTGGACGATGTGGTGTTCGTGCAGAGCGAGCAGCTGGAGGCGCTGCCGGCGGCGATCAGCCGGGAGGAGGAGGAGTTCCTGAGGGGCGAAGTACCCTATCGGGAGCGGATGATGACCGTGCTCAACCTGGAGCGCATCCTCAGCAGCGGGCGGCTGATGGTCGATGAGACGGTTTAGCCGGGGCGCCCGTGGCAGGGGTCCGGAAGTGGAGCGGACGGATAGCCGGAACGTATCGAATGTAGAGAGAGATCGGGAGAGCAATCATGAAGATGACGATTACCAGAAAGATCGCCCTCGGCTTTGGCCTGGGTATTGTTGCCCTGGTATTGCTGAGTGCGCTGGCGTTCATCGGTTCGGGAAAGATACTGACCCGCGCCACCGAGGTGTCGCAGGCGCGCCAGATCGACTACATGCTCTCCCAGGCGGAGACCGACCACCTGCTGTGGGATGCCAAGGTGCGGCAGGCGTTGATCGACCCCGAGGCCAAGGAGGCGGGGGTGCAGGTCGACCCTCACAAATGCAACCTGGGGCGTTGGTATTACGGTGATGGGCGCATCGAGGCCGAGCGCCTGGCCCCCTACCTGGCCAACCGGCTGGGTGATCTGGAGGATCCCCATGCGGTCCTGCACGAGTCGGTACTGCGCATCAACGACCTGTTGAGCGTGGGCGACAAGGCGGGTGCCCAGGAGTTTTACTTCCGCTAACCGCCATGGAGAGCGAAGCGAAGGCGGTTAGTCCCCGATAGGCGTAGGCGCGGTTGTATGGCCGCAGTTACGACCGATAGGGAGTGACGTAGGGCATACAAATAGCGCATCCGACACGCCGTAGAGTCATTGTGGTCATCATGACGGAGTTGCGCACGAGCAGCTTTGCTGCAATGTGCGGGACGGAGTCGTGATGAGCGCAGGACGGTCGGGGCAGTAACGGCTGTCGCGTTGGCGAGTCGATTTTGGGGACTGGGATGTCCCAAAATCTTTCACGAGGTAGCGACACTCTTGAAGACCATCCCGGATCTGGTGTCGCGGATCCGCGGCATCCTCTCCGATGCATCCCGGGAGCTCGAACAGAAGGCGCCCGGGGATGAGGCGTTGCTGGAGACGGTAGGCGAGAGCCGGCTCCTGGTGGGGGTGACCAGCGTGGTGTTCGTCGCCGCCATGGCGCTGGCCGCCTTTCTGCTGGGACGCAATATCGTCACCGTGCTGCGCCGGGCGGTGAACGTCATCTCCAGCTCCTCCTCCCAGATCGGCGCCACCGCCGAGGAGCATGAGCGGGTGCTCTCCCAGCAGGCCGCCTCGGTGAACGAGACCTCCACCACCATGGACGAGATGGCCTCCACCAGCCGCCGCTCCTCCGAGCAGGCCGAGGGTGCCGCCCAGGTTGGGCAGAGCGCCGAGAGCCAGGCCCAGGACGGCAGCCGCATGGTGGGGCAGATGCTGGAGGGGATGATGGAGCTGAAGAAGAAGGTGGAGGCGATCGGCGAACACATCCTGCGCCTCTCCGAGCAGACCGGGCAGATCGAGAACATCACCGCCGCCGTCACCAGCATCGCCAGTCAGACCAACCTGCTGGCCCTGAACGCGGCGGTCGAGGCGGCCCGCGCCGGCGAGCAGGGCAAGGGCTTCTCGGTGGTGGCCCAGGAGATCCGCAAGCTGGCCGACCAGAGCAAGAAATCCGCCGAGCGGATCAATGCCCTGGTGGCCGATGTGCAGAAGGTGACCAACACCACGGTGATGGTGACCGAGGAGGGGACACGCACCCTGGAGGATGCCTCCAGCACCGTCGAGGAGGCGGGCCAGGTGTTCGAGGGGCTGGTCGTCTCGGTGGGTGAGATCGCCGAGAACCTGCAGCAGATCGCCCTCACCGCCAACAAGAGTGTCGCTACCTCGTGAAAGATTTTGGGACATCCCAGTCCCCAAAATCGACTCGCCAACGCGACAGCCGTTACTGCCCCGACCGTCCTGCGCTCATCACGACTCCGTCCCGCACATTGCAGCAAAGCTGCTCGTGCGCAACTCCGTCATGATGACCACAATGACTCTACGGCGTGTCGGATGCGCTATTTGTATGCCCTACGTCACTCCCTATCGGTCGTAACTGCGGCCATACAACCGCGCCTACGCCTATCGGGGACTAACCGCCTTCGCTTCGCTCTCCATGGCGGTTAGCGACAGCAGGCGACGGCGGTGGATCAGGTGGTCGAATCGATGAACAACATCAATGCGGGCGCGCAGCAGTCCACCACCGGTATCCAGCAGACGCGGACCGGGCTGCAGCATATGAACGACTCGGTGAAGCAGATCCAGGACATGGTATGAACCGCCGCCCCCGCGTGGGGCGCCCGGTTTGCGCCAGCCCGGATTTGACCACCGGCAGATGAGAGTGGTCGGGCCATGATCGACGATAAAGAGTTGTGCGATCTCTTCAAAGCGGAGTCCGAAGAGCATATTCAGAACCTGGAGGCGGGGTTCCTGCGTCTGGAGAAGAAGCCGGATGACCAGCCCACCCTGGACGAGGTGTTTCGCGAGGCGCACAGTCTCAAGGGCGCTTCGCGCATGCTCGATCTGAGCAATATCGAGCTGGTTGCCCACAGCATGGAGGATGTGCTGCGCGCGGCCAGCAAGCGGGAGTTGCGGATTACCCCCGAGGTGATTGATCGCCTCTATCAGGGGCTGGACGGGATCCGCAAGCTGGTGACCGAGGAGCTGGCCGGTACCCCCGCCGATCTGGACATCGCACAGGTGATGGGCGTCATCTCCGGGGAGATTGATCTGCCGCCGGGGCGGGGGGCGGTTCAACCCGAGCCTGAACCCGAACCGGAACCGGAACCGGAACCGGAACCGGAACCGGAACCGGAACCCGAGCCGGAGCCGGAGCCGGAGCCGGAGCCGGAGCCGGAGCCGGAGCCGGAGCCGGAGCCGGAGCCGGAGCCTGAGCCTGAGCCAGAGCCAGAGCCTGAGCCTGAGCCTGAGCCTGAGCCTGAGCCCGAGCCCGAGCCCGAGCCCGAGCCCGAGCCCGAGCCTGAGCCCGAGCCCGAGCCTGAGCCCGAGCCTGAGCCCGAGCCTGAGCCTGAGCCTGAGCCTGAGCCTGAGCCTGAGCCTGAGCCTGAGCCCGAGCCCGAGCCCGAGCCCGAGCCCGAGCCCGAGCCCGAGCCCGAGCCCGAGCCCGCACCGGAGTCCGCACCCGCTCCGGCCGCCCCCGCCAGGGCGAAATCGAAGGCAAAACCCAAGGCAAAATCCAAGACGAGGCCGGGTGGCAGGGCGAAAGGCGCCGCCAAGGCCGGTGCCGCCGCGCCCCAGGAGCCCAAGCGCGGTGGCGGGACAGTGGTCCAGGACGCCCTCGGATCGGTCGAGATGATCCCGAACCCGGTGCGCCCGCCGAACGGCGCGGCCGCTCCGGAGGGGGGAGGGCCGGGGGAGAAGTACCAGATTGACACCATCAGGATTCAGACACGCCAGCTCGACTGGTTGATGAACCAGGCGGGGGAGCTGGTGGTGATCCGCACCCGCATCGAGCACCGCCTGGATGACATCAAGGAGCTGATCGATCAGTGGGACGAACTCAGTGCCAGCCAACGCGAGCGCCAGAGTGTACTGCGTACCCTGAAGAAGGAGGGGGTGGCGCGCCTCAACAAGCTTAACGAGTTGCAGGAGCGCGACGCCAGCCAACTGGAGCGTTTGGGTGAGCGCCTGGGGCATCTGCAGACCACCAGCGCCGAGGACAATGCCCGGCTGGAGGCGGTCACCAGCAAGCTGGAGGGGGGGATTCGCACGGTGCGGCTGCTCCCCTTCTCCACCGTGTTCAACCTCTTTCCGCGCATGATACGCGATATCGCCCGCGCTCAGGACAAAGAGGTGGAGTTGCTGATCGAAGGGGGTGACACCACCGCCGACAAGCGCATCCTGGAGGAGATGAAGGATCCCCTGATGCATATGCTGCGCAACTGCGTCTCCCACGGCATCGAACCGCCCGGAGAGCGCGAACGCCTCGGCAAGCCCCGGACCGGTACCGTGTGGCTGAAGGCGCACTGCACCAGCGCCAGCGTGATCATCGAGGTGGTCGACGACGGGGGCGGTCTGAACCTGGAGCAGATCCGCGCCACCGCCCTCAAGCAGCGCCTGCTCAGCGAGGAGGAGTTGCGGGGGATGGACGAGCGGCAGTTGACCGCACTGATCTTCAACACCGGTTTTTCCACCCAGCAGATGATCACCGATATCTCCGGCCGTGGGGTGGGCATGGATGTGGTGCGCAACAATGTCGAGAGCCTCAAGGGGAGCATTCAGGTAGAGTCGGAGCCGGGCGTGGGTAGCCGTTTTATCATCCAACTGCCCCTGACGCTGGCCACTACCCGGGTGCTGTTGGCGCGCCTGGGGATGCACCACTATGCCCTGCCGGTGGAGTTTGTCGACACCACTTTGCGGGTCGACACCCAGCAGCTGTTCACCGTGGAGACCAAGGAGACCCTGTCGATCGATGGGCATCCGGTCTCCATTGCCCGCCTCAGCGACCTGCTGGAGCTGCCCTACAGCGAGCCGGTGCGGCCCGAGGGGGCGGACCAGGGGTTGCCCTGTATCCTGGTGCGGGTGGGGGATGAGCGCATCGGTCTGCTGGTCGATGACGTGGTGGATGAGCAGGAGGTGGTGTTGAAGCCGATCGGCGCCCTGTTGCGGCGGGTGCGCAACGTCTCCGGCAGCACCATCCTCGGCTCCGGAGAGGTGTGCATGATCCTCAACCCGGTGGAGCTGGTGCGCACCATCGCCACCCACGGCGGGCGGGTCGTCGCCCCCAGGGTCGAGGTTAAGTCGGCCGCCAGCAGCGAGGCCACGGTGCTGCTGGTGGAGGACTCGATCACCACCCGGATCCAGGAGAAGCGGATCCTGGAAAGCGCCGGCTATCGGGTGATTCAAGCGGTGGACGGCCTGGACGCCCTGGAGAAGCTCGGCAGCCACGCGGTGGACGCGGTGGTGACCGACATCACCATGCCCAACATGGACGGCTTGCGCCTGACCCAGCGCATCCGCGAGGAGGGCCGCTATCAGGCGCTGCCCATCATCCTGGTCACCATGCTCGCCTCCGACGAAGACAAACGCCAGGGGCTGGCCGCCGGGGCCAGCGCCTATCTGACCAAACCCTCCTTCGACCAGAGTGTGCTGCTCGATACCCTGCAGCGTCTGGTCTAGGGGAAGCCATGGAGTGAGCGACGTGCAGGGACCGGGGGTGAAAGCGGGGGGGATTCGGGTCTTCGTGGTCGATGACTCGCCGCTGATCGTGGCCATGCTCAAACGCATCCTGGAGGCGGACGGGAGGCTGCGCGTGGTCGGCAGCGCCGGCAACGGCGCGGAGGCCCTGAAGGCGATTCAGCGGCTGGCCCCGGATGTGGTCTGCACCGATCTGCACATGCCGGTTATGAGCGGCCTGGAGCTGACCCGCGAGCTGATGAGCCGGCATCCGGTGCCGATCCTGGTGATCAGCGTCTCGGTGGGTGAGGGCAAGGAGGGCAATGTCTTCGAGCTGCTGGAGGCCGGTGCGGTGGATGTCTTCGCCAAGCCGCGCAGCGGATTCCGGCCCGATGCACCGGATTCACGGGCGCTGCGCGAAAAGGTGCGCCTGCTGGCCGGGGTGCGGGTGTTTCGCAAACATGCGCGGCCTGCCCCGCCGTCCCCGTCCCCGGCAACCCCGCCGCGGACGGTGGGTCGGCGCTTCTCGATCCTGGGCATCGGCTCCTCCACCGGCGGCCCCCAGGCGCTGGGGGTGCTGCTGGGCGCCCTCGCTAACCGCCATGGAGAGCGAAGCGAAGGCGGTTAGTCCCCGATAGGCGTAGGCGCGGTTGTATGGCCGCAGTTACGACCGATAGGGAGTGACGTAGGGCATACAAATAGCGCATCCGACACGCCGTAGAGTCATTGTGGTCATCATGACGGAGTTGCGCACGAGCAGCTTTGCTGCAATGTGCGGGACGGAGTCGTGATGAGCGCAGGACGGTCGGGGCAGTAACGGCTGTCGCGTTGGCGAGTCGATTTTGGGGACTGGGATGTCCCAAAATCTTTCACGAGGTAGCGACACTCTTGGGAGCGGGATTTCCCCCTGCCGATCCTGTGCGTGCAGCACATCAGTCCCGGCTTTGTCGGCCAGCTGGTGGATTGGCTCGACCGCAGCTGCCGTCTGCGGGTGGAGGTGGCGGTCAACGGGGTCGAGCCGATGCCCGGTCATGTCTACTTCGCCCCCGAGCGGCTGCACCTGGGACTCGATCCGGCGGGACGCATCCGGCTCAGCGCCGGCGAGCCCGAGGAGGGGCAGCGCCCGGCGGTGAATGTGCTGTTCCGCGCCCTGGCGCAACAGTACGGCCCGGCCACCCTGGCGGTGCTGCTCACCGGCATGGGGCGCGATGGCGCCAGCGGCCTGTTGCGGGTGGCCGAGGCGGGTGGACACACCATTGCCCAGGATGAGCAGAGCTGCGTCATCTTCGGCATGCCGAAAGAGGCGATCGCCCTGGGCGCGGCGCGCCAGGTGCTGCCCCTGGCCGAGATGGCGCCGCTGCTCGAACAGCTGGCGCGAGGGGTCGGCTCCGGCCGTCTCAGGGCGGCGACGTGAACGCCTCCGGCAGGTTGCACCGGGTGAGCGTTGCGGCGCGGCGCGGTTCCATCCTGGTGGTGGAGGACAGCCCGGTCCAGGCCGAGTTGGCGCGCCGTCTGCTGATCCAGGCGGGACATCAGGTGGAGGTGGCCGGCGACGGCGAGGAGGCGATGGCCCTCCTGCGCGGTGCCCGGCCGCTGCCCGACCTGCTGCTGAGCGATGTGCGTATGCCGCGCATGGACGGCATCGAACTGTGCAACGCGATCCGCGCCAACCCGCAGACCCGGGCGCTGAAGGTGATCCTGGTCACCGCCCTGGCCGACCCGGGCGATCTGGCGCGTGGGCTGGAGGCTGGGGCCGACAACTACATCATCAAGCCTTACCAGGACGCCTACCTGCTGGCCAAGGTGCAGGAGGAGCTGGCGGACGAACCGGATCAGCCTGAACAGCCGCGGGTGCCGATGGTGATCAGTTTTGGCGGGCACGAGTACCGGGCCGATGTGGTGCCGGGGCGCCTGGTGAAACTGCTCATCTCCACCTACGACACCGCCCTTCAGCAGAACAAGGAGCTGCTCCAGGCCCAGATCGAGCTGAAGGCGGCCAACCAAAGCCTGGAGCACAAGATCAAGGCACTGGAGCAGTCGCAAAACGCCTTGCAGGAGAGCGATTCACGGCTGCGCTCGCTGGTCAACGTAACCCCCGAGATCGTTTTCAAACTGGACGCGGAGGGGCGTTTCACCTACCTCAACGACGCGGTGCGCATGCTCGGCTACGCCGAGACCGATCTGCTGGGGCGGCACTTCAGCGTGCTGCTCGATGAGGGCGAGATCGAACAGGTGAGCCGCTCCCGGGTGCTGCCCCGCTATGCAGGGGAGGTGACCGGCGACGAACAGGCGCCGAAGCTGTTCGACGAACGGCGCACCGGGCTGCGCTCGACCCGTGGACTGGTGGTGGCCCTCAGGCGCAACCCCGGCGACCGGGGGGCGGGGAGCCAGGGGATGCGCTACGGCGAGGTGTGCAGCGCCGGGTTCTACCAGGACCAGGAGCAGCAGGAGCTGCTCGGCACCATCGGCACCATCACCGACATCACCCAGCGCCGGGAGATGGAGCGGGAGCTGGAGCTGCTGAATCAGAATCTGGAGAACCTGGTCGACGCCCGTACCCGCGAACTCTATATCGCCAACCAGAATATGGAGAAGATGCTCAAGGAGCTCAACTACACCCAGCTGCAGGTGATCCAGTCGGAGAAGATGGCGGCCCTCGGCACCCTCATGGGCGGTGTGGCGCATGAGCTGAACAACCCGCTGATGGGTACCCTCAACTACGTGCAGCACGTACACGATCATATCGACGACGAGGGGTTGCGCGGTTACCTGCTGAAGGCCGAGGCCAATGTCAAACGCGCCGGCAATATCGTGCAGAACATGCTCTCCTTCTCCCGCTCCCCGGATAAGGAGTTGGAGCGCGTCGACCTGGCCGAGGTGGTGGCCAGCACCCTGGAGCTGGTGGAGGCGGAGTTCCGTCACCGTGATATCCGGGTCGAGGTGGAGATGCCGGAGGGCTTTCCTCCGGTCTGGGGGCGGCGTACCGGCTTCCAGCAGGTACTCCTGAATCTCATGACCAACGCACGCGACGCCCTGGAGGGGGGCGCGACCGCCGAACCCGTGCTGCACATCGAGGGGCTGGACCAGGGGGAGCGGATTCTGTTGGTGGCGTCGGACAATGGGCACGGCTTGGAGCACTCCAAGCTGATGCGCATCTTCGACCCCTTCTTTACCACCAAGGCCCCGGGCAAGGGCACCGGGCTGGGGCTGAGTGTCTCCGCCAACCTGATCGCCAGCTTCGGGGGCAACATCAGCTGTGAGAGCGCACCGGGTGAGGGGGCACGTTTCATTATCGAGTTGCCACGGGAAAATCCGGCTACTATTAAGAATGAGAGGCATCATGAGGAGTAGGACGGGATGAGGCGGATACTCGTCATCGACGATGAAGAGGGGGTGCGCGACTCCTTCTCCCTGGCACTCGGCGAGGAGTACGAGGTGGTCGGTGCCGCCGATGGTGATCAGGGGGTGCGGCTGGCCCGGGGGCGGCGTCCCGACCTGGTGTTCCTGGATCTGCGCATGCCCGGCCTCAGCGGGGTCGAGACCCTGCGCCGTCTGCACCTCCTCTATCCGGGGATCGACGTCTGCATCGTCACCGGATTTTACGAAGAGTATCTGCGGGAGCTGATCCAGGCGGGCGAGGAGGGGATCCGTTTTCAGGTGGCACGCAAGCCGATCGACCAGGAGCAGATCCGGGTGATCGCCGAGAGCCACCTGCAGGGTCCGCAGGTCTATCCGGGCTGATCGGGAGGACGCGGTGTCGAGCGATACACAGCCCTGCTTCACCCTCTACCTGGCCGGTGAGGCGCCGGCGGAGGCGGTACTCGAAGCGATCCGGCAGGCGATGCAGGCCCTGGTCGACGGCGTCTACGACCTGGATGTGGTCAACGTCCTGGAGCATGCCGAGGAGGCGGACGCCGAGGGGGTGTTCTGCACCCCCACCCTGGTGATCAACATCAACGGCATGGAGTGCCGCCTGATCGGTGGTTTAGTCCGGGGCGAGCGGGCGAGGATCCTGGATACGGCGCAGAGAGAAACGGGACACGGGGAAACGGAATGAGTGACGAGATCAAGCGCATACTGGTGGTCGATGACGAGGAGGAGATCCGGGACGCCTTCCTGCTGGCCCTCGCTGATCTGCGGGACCTGGCGGTCACCGCCTTCGACAACGGCGGGGCGGCCGTGGAGTGGGCCCGGGAGACCCCCCCCGACCTGGTGTTCCTGGATCTGAAGATGCCGCAGATGGGGGGGGTGGAGGTGCTGCGCCGGCTTCAGGCCCTCTATCCCGAGCTGCCGGTGTGCATCGTCACCGCCTTCTTTGAGAGCTTCATGCGGGAACTGGTGGCGGCGGCGGATGACGGCCTGCGTTTCGAGCTGGTGCGCAAGCCGATCGGCAAGGACGAGATCATCTCCATCGTGCGCAGCTATTTCGAGGGGCCCCAGCTGCTGGGCAGCCGCGCGCCCCGTACCCGGGAGGGCGGAAATGGCTGAAGGGTTGCTCAAGCTCAGGCTCTACCTGGCCGGCGGCCCGTCCCAGGTCACCACCCTGGCCGGGCAGCTGGAGCAGGCGGTGCGCACCCTGCTGACCGAGGAGTACCACCTGCAGGTGATCAACGTCCTGGAGTTCCCGGAGCAGGCCGAGCAGGACGATGTGATCGCCACCCCCACCCTGGTGCTGGCGTCGAGCGAACCGGAGCGGCGCATCATCGGGGACCTGGACGATGGCCGGCTGGTGTTTCAGAAGCTGGGGTTACTGTAACAGATCGCGGCCGCCCGCGGGTGACCGCTGCCGGGAGTACGGATGGGCGCTGCCGCCGAACAGTCGAAGCTGAAGGGGATCCACGTCCTGGTGGTGGAGGACAGCCCGATCCAGCTCACCATGCTGGTGCGTTTCCTGCGCAAGGAGGGGATGACCACCGACACCGCCACCAACGGCGCGGAGGCACTGGCGCTGCTCGAACAGCGCCTCCCCGACATCATCATCAGCGATGTGCGCATGCCCGAGATGGATGGCTTCAGCCTGTGCGCCAACGTCAAGCGCGATGAACGGCTGCGCGGAGTCCCGCTGATCCTGCTCACCACCCTGTCGGAGCCCGAGGACCTGGTGCGGGGGCTGGCCGCGGGGGCCGACAGCTATGCCCTTAAGCCCTACGACGAACAAGAGTGTCGCTACCTCGTGAAAGATTTTGGGACATCCCAGTCCCCAAAATCGACTCGCCAACGCGACAGCCGTTACTGCCCCGACCGTCCTGCGCTCATCACGACTCCGTCCCGCACATTGCAGCAAAGCTGCTCGTGCGCAACTCCGTCATGATGACCACAATGACTCTACGGCGTGTCGGATGCGCTATTTGTATGCCCTACGTCACTCCCTATCGGTCGTAACTGCGGCCATACAACCGCGCCTACGCCTATCGGGGACTAACCGCCTTCGCTTCGCTCTCCATGGCGGTTAGCGGAGGATCTGCTGGAGCGCATCGGACACCTGCTGCAGCACCCCGAGGAGGATCTCTCCGCCAAACTGCTGGAGAAGACCCCGATCAGCTTCCATGGCCAGATCTTCGAGGTCTATACCGACATCTCGCGCGCCCTGCATTTCCTGGTCACTACCTACGAGAACACCATCCGCCAGAACAAGGCGCTGCAGGAGGCGGAGATCGAGCTGAAGGAGAACGCCTTCCGACTCAAGGTGCAGAACCGGGAGCTGGCCAAGGGCGAGCAGCGCTTCCGCAGCCTGATCGACATGGTGCCGGATATCATCTACCGGCTCGACAAGGAGGGCAACATCCTCTATCTGAACAAGGCGATCAGCCAGCTGGGTTACCGTCAGGACGAGTTGATCGGGGTGCACATTGAGCAGCTGCTGGAGTTCGACGAGGCGTGGCGCGCCGAAACCGGGGACGAGGCGGATGCCGCGCGCGCCGGGGAACGCGAGGTGCGGCTGCTGGAGAAGCGGCGCAGCGAGGAGCGTATCGCCACCATCGAGCCCCTGGGGGACGAGTGGCTGGAGTGGAAGGACGCGACGGGGCGGCGCTATCGCATCCCCGGTTCCGCGGCGGTGCGCGACGTCACCTCCAGCAAGCGCATGGCCCACGAGCTGCAACGCACCGAGAGCAGCCTGGCGGCGGCCCAGCGTATCGCGCACCTCGGCGAATGGCATTGGGACATCGCCAGCGACAGCGTCAACTACTCCGAGGAGCTGTACAACATCCTCGGGGTAGAGCCGGGCTCCATCGGCGGCGATATCGAGGGGTTCATGTCCCTGGCCCATCCCCACGACCTGGCGGCCATGGACGAGGCGCTGCAGCTGGCCCTCTCCGATCCGATGGGCCGCTACGACCATGAGTACCGGATCGTCCGCCCGGATGGCGAAGAGCGGGTGGTGCACGCCCTCGGCGAGGTGAGCTTTGACGAGCAGCTGCGCCCACTGCATCTGATCGGTACCCTGCACGACGTCACCGAGCGGGTGCGCGCCTCCGAGGAGATCCAGCGCCTCAACACCACCCTTGAGGTGCGGGTGCGCCAGCGCACCGATCAGCTGACCCGCGCCAACGAATCGCTGAAACAGACCATGCAGGAGCTGAAGGTCGCCCAGCGCAGCATGATCCAGTCCGAGAAGATGTCGGCCCTGGGCACCCTCACCGCCGGGGTCGCCCACGAGATGAACAATCCCCTGATGGGAATCGTCAACTTCGTCAACTACGCCCAGCGCAACGTCACTCACGAGAAGTCCAAACACGCCCTGGAACGCGCCCTGGAGGAGATCAACCGGCTGGTGGATATCGTCCGGGGGATGCGCACCTTCTCCCACCCGCCCCAGGAGAAGCTGACCGCCGTCGATCTGCCCCAGGTGCTGCAGAATGCCCTGCAACTGATGGCGACCACCCTGCGCCACCGTAAGGTGGAGGTGCTGAGCGAGGCCGAGCAGGCCCTGCCCGAGATCGCCGGCAAGGGCGACAGCCTGGAGCAGGTGTTCATCAACCTGCTGATGAACGCCGCCGACGCCATGGAGGGTCGTGAACAGAAGCGGATCGAGGTGGTGATGCGCCGCCAGGGGGAGCGTGAGGTGCGGGTCGAGGTGCGCGACAACGGCGAGGGGATGAACGAGGAGCTGTTGCTGCGCATCTTCGATCCCTTCTACACCACCAAGGAACCGGGCAAGGGGACCGGATTGGGACTCTACATCTGCCGCAACATCATTGACGGGCTGAAGGGCTCTCTGGAGTGCGCCAGCGTGGAGGGGGAGGGCACCTGCTTCACCATCATCCTCCCGACTTTCATGCCTGAATGAGCGGGCCAGCGTCTATACTCAGAGCAGGGGGCAGAGGGCAATGGCAATGAATATTCTCATAATCGACGATGAGCTGGTGGTGCGTGAGGCGTTCGAGTTCGCCCTGGATGGGCTGGACTATGGGATCCGCACCGCCTCCGGGGGCAGGGAGGGGGTGAGGATGGCGGCTGAAAGCCCCCCTGATCTGATTTTTCTCGATCTCAACATGCCGGAGATGGACGGCATCGACACCCTGCGGGCGTTGAAACAGGTGGTGCCCGAGTCGCCGGTGTACATCATCACCGCCTTCCAGAAGGAGTTTCTCGGGCGCCTGCAGGCGGCGGCGCGTGACGGCCTGGAGTACGACCTGGCCCAGAAGCCGCTCAACAGCTCCCAGATCCTGCAGATCGTGGAATCCTACCAGCCGGAGGCGTAGCGCAATGAGCGATGAGAAACAGACCCTGCGCCTGTACGTCACCAACAACACAGAGAAGCACACGCGTCTGATGGCGGAGCTGGGGGCGGTCCTGGAGCAGTACTATCCCGGCCACTACCAGTTCGAGATGATCGATGTGCTCAAGGAGATGGATCGGGCGATCGCCGCCGATGTCTACGCCACGCCGACCCTGGTCAAGGATCTGCCGGCCCCGGCGCGGCAGGTGCTGGTCAACCTGGCGGAGACCCGCAAGACCCTGGTGCTAATCGGCCTGATCGAAGAGGAGGAGTGACCCCCCCTGCGTGTATGCTTAGCCCTGGGGCTGGAGGGCGGGTGTGCCCGGCTCCGGGGAGGGCTGTTTGGCGCGCGGTGAATAGACCCCCACATACTCCCCGCGCGCCTCTTCCGGAGTCAGCGGCCGGGTATGTTCCGGGCGTTGCGGGTGGCGCCGCTCGTGGTGGGGGATGTCGTGCGGATACATCTGGTCGCGCAGGGCGCGCATCTCGCTGTTGAGCTCCCACTCCCGGTTGCACAGCCGCTCCCGCAGAGAGAGGTTGCCACGGGCCTTGAAGAAGAGGCCGAAGCCGATCAGAAAACCGGTGAAGGCGGCGGGAATCGGAAGCTTGAAGGCGGCGCGGTCCTGTGAGACCACCTGGTGCACCGGCGAGTTGGGGTTGCGTGCCCAGTCGTCCTGGGCGTGGACCACGTTGTGCAGGAAGCCGATACCCGAAATGGCCATCAGGATGCTGCCGACGGCGCCGAAGACCGCCATCCTGCGGCGGCACGCACCGCGCTGATGCCCGATGTCGCTCAACTCGTCGTTGAGCTCCTTCAACCGGTCATATTCCGAGAACGTGTTGCCTGCTTCGCTCATCATTCACACCTGGGTTTTCTGCCGAACGGAGGAAGCTACCACAAAAACAGCCCCAAGTTAATACTGTGTTTTATTGCTGCGGCGCGAAAAAAGAGCGTGGCGTTAACGGGTTACGACGGGGCGGGCGGGAGTCCGGCCGGCCACTGCCGCCGTTCGCTCACAGCAGGTGCTTGCCGTCGAACAGGTCGCACTCCAGGGCGAAGGTGTCCACACCCTCTACGCACCCGAGATTGACCCGGTAGTGGTCCGGTTTGCGGGCGGTCTGGTGGAAGGGGTAGATGCCGCACTCGCGGCAGAAGAAGTGTCTGGCCGTGGCCGCGCCGAACTGGTAGAGCCCCAGGGTCCCCTCGCGCGCCTCGATGTGCAGCCGTTCCGGGGGGATGATCTCGCTGCTCATCATGGCCCCCTTGCGGGCGCAGATGGAGCAGTTGCAGCGTAGGCCGCGCTCGATGGTTTCCCCTTCGTAGGCGAAGCGCACGGCCCCGCAGTGGCAGCTTCCCTGGTAGTGTGGCATGGCGTCTCCTCCTGGCGGTGCTGGGGCCGGTAAGCGGCCGGTGCGCCCAGTGTAGCCCAGGTCGGCGCCGCGGGTCATGCGCCGGACCGGATTCCGGTGGGCGGCGCGGGTAAAAAAATTCCCGCCCGGGGAGGCTGCCGGGGGAAATAGGTCATATACTATGCGGGAACACGACAACGGGGGAACCGATGCTCAACAACCGTCCGCGGCATATCCTCAGTTCCGATCAGTTCGATCGCGAATTCCTCGATTATCTCTACCAACTGGTCAATCTGATCCGACGCTACGACAAGAGCAAGGAGGGGCTGCTCTATCTCAAGTCCCTGCTGCCCCATGTGCGGGCGATGCTCTACTTCACCCAGCCCTCGACCCGCACCTTCATGTCCTTTCACTCCGCCTGCAATATCCTCGGTGTGAGCACCTCCGAGATCCGCGACAGCGCCACCAGCTCGGAGAAGAAGGGCGAGTCGATCGAGGACTCCCTGCGCACCTTCTCCAGTTATGTCGATCTGATCGTCATGCGTTCCACCGAGGCGGGGCTGTGCGAGCGCATCGCCGCGCTGCTCGACAACACCCCCCGCCCGGTGCCGATCATCAACGCCGGCAGCGGGCCGGACGAGCACCCGACCCAGGCCCTGCTCGACATCTATACCCTGCGCCGCAGCTTCCACGGCAATCAGATCGACGGCAAGCGCATCTGCATGGTGGGGGATCTGAAACGCGGGCGCACCGTGCGCTCCCTGAGCAAACTGCTGGCCAACTACCGGGATGTCGCGATCACCTTCGCTTCACCCGAGGCGTTCCGCATCGAACAGGATCTGCGCGACTGTCTGACCCGGCGCGGGGTCGCCTTTACCGAGACCGAGGACTTCGAGGGGGCGATCCGCGATGCCGACGCGATCTACATGACCCGGATCCAGGACGAGTGGGATACCGGGCGGGAGTCGGCGGCGGTGGATCATTCGGGCTTCTGTCTGCACCTGGAGCACATGCGCCGCATCAAGCCCGACTGCGTGATCATGCACCCCCTGCCGCGCCGTGACGAGATCGACCCGCTGATCGACAGCGACCCGCGCGCCAAGTACTGGCGTCAGGAACGCAACGGCATGTGGGTGCGGGTGGCCCTGATCATGATCCTGATGGGGGTCGATCATCAGGTGATGCTGCCCGACAAGAGTGTCGCTACCTCGTGAAAGATTTTGGGACATCCCAGTCCCCAAAATCGACTCGCCAACGCGACAGCCGTTACTGCCCCGACCGTCCTGCGCTCATCACGACTCCGTCCCGCACATTG
>PQCP01000008.1 GCA_003062205.1 Candidatus Sedimenticola endophacoides | reverse complement strand
CGGCGTGTCGGATGCGCTATTTGTATGCCCTACGTCACTCCCTATCGGTCGTAACTGCGGCCATACAACCGCGCCTACGCCTATCGGGGACTAACCGCCTTCGCTTCGCTCTCCATGGCGGTTAGCGCCGGTATGCGATGACAGAGGTCAGGGAGATTGTCGGACGAATCTGGAAATGGGTGTTCCTGGGCATCGGCGTGGGCGCAGTATTCCACGGCTACGTACCCGAAGATTGGGTCACCCGCAATCTCGCCTCCGGCAGCTGGTATGACGTGCCTGCGGCCGTGTTGCTGGGGATACCGCTCTATTCGAATGCCACCGGGATCATTCCGGTCGCCGAGGCCATGCTAGGGAAAGGTGTTGCGCTAGGTACCACGCTGGCACTGATGATGAGCGTCGCAGCCTTGTCTCTGCCCGAGATGCTAACGCTAACCGCCATGGAGAGCGAAGCGAAGGCGGTTAGTCCCCGATAGGCGTAGGCGCGGTTGTATGGCCGCAGTTACGACCGATAGGGAGTGACGTAGGGCATACAAATAGCGCATCCGACACGCCGTAGAGTCATTGTGGTCATCATGACGGAGTTGCGCACGAGCAGCTTTGCTGCAATGTGCGGGACGGAGTCGTGATGAGCGCAGGACGGTCGGGGCAGTAACGGCTGTCGCGTTGGCGAGTCGATTTTGGGGACTGGGATGTCCCAAAATCTTTCACGAGGTAGCGACACTCTTGTCCTGCGAAAGGTCATCAGATGGCAGGCCCTGGGGCTGTTCGCGCTGGTTCTGGCCGTTTCATTTATCTGCGTCGGGTGGATCTTTAACGCGATCTCATGAAGGATTTTTCAAGGAAGGGGATGCGCCGTGGACCGCCCGGCCGCCACGGACGGGACTATATGCCGAACAGGCGCGCGCGCGTCTCCGGCCAGGAGGCGATCCAACCCGGGATCTGGTCACCGGGCATGGGGCGTGCCGCGAAGTACCCCTGCACCTGGTCGCAACCGAGCTGCTTCACCCGCATCCACTCATCCAGCGTCTCCACGCCTTCGGCGACGATGGTCATGCCGAGTTTTCTGGCCATCTCCACTGTCGATTCGAGGATGACGCCGGTTCGTTCCCCGTTGCTGGCGGCGTGGACATAGCTGCGATCGAGCTTGAGTTCGTCGAAAGGCAGATCGCGCAGCTGGCTCAGATTGGAGTGGCCGGTACCGAAATCATCGATCGACAGCCGTACCCGTTTCATGCGCAGGCGCAGCAGCACCTCCAGCGGGCGCACCAGGTCTTCCATCAGTTGGCTCTCCGTGACCTCAAGCTGGAAGCGGCCGAGACTTCCTCCGGTCTCCGCTAAGGCGCGCTCCAGGCTGTCGGGAAAGGTATGCTCGTGGAGACTCTTCATGGAGACATTGAAGGCTACCTTGAGTTCGATTCCCTGGCGCCTCCAGGCAGCTTCGATGCGCGCCGCCTGGGCCATGAGCACAAAGGTGAGCCGGTCGATCAGGCCATGATCCTCGGCCACCGGGATGAAATCGTTGGGATAGATCGCGCCCCGGGCGCTGTGCGGCCAGCGTGCCAGCGCCTCCACCGCCACCGGGGTCAGGGTGGCGATATCGATCTTGGGCTGAAACCAGGGAACCAGCTCACCCGCCTCGATCGCCCGTTCAAGCATCACCGCCGGCACGGCCACCGCCGCCTGCGCACTCTTCACCCGCGCCTGCCCGGTCTGCGTATTTAACCCCACACGCTGCGCCAGGATCTGCACCAGCCGGTCCGGTTGCAGGGGCTTAGGGAGGGTGCCGATCACCGAAAGCCCCCTGGCCTTGGCCAGGGATTCAGCCATGGTCAGGGTCTGCCCGTCCTCACCGCTAAACAGCAGGATATCGCCCCGGTAGCCCATCTCGTCGAAGCGCCTGAGCAGGTCCAGCCCATCGGCATCGGGCATGTTGAGATCACTGAGCACCAGACCCACCGGTGGATTGGCGGAGAGGACCGCCTGCATGGCGTCGGCAACGGCGTCGGCGGTCTGTACGTATTGAAACCCGAGACGCCGGAGTACGAACTCGGTTGTCCGCAGGACGAATCGCTCGTCATCGACCACCAGCACGGTTTGAGAAAAATTGGTCAAGTCCATATACGCTACAGCCGGTACGCAAGAGTGTCGCTACCTCGTGAAAGATTTTGGGACATCCCAGTCCCCAAAATCGACTCGCCAACGCGACAGCCGTTACTGCCCCGACCGTCCTGCGCTCATCACGACTCCGTCCCGCACATTGCAGCAAAGCTGCTCGTGCGCAACTCCGTCATGATGACCACAATGACTCTACGGCGTGTCGGATGCGCTATTTGTATGCCCTACGTCACTCCCTATCGGTCGTAACTGCGGCCATACAACCGCGCCTACGCCTATCGGGGACTAACCGCCTTCGCTTCGCTCTCCATGGCGGTTAGCGTATGAATTTACCGAAGCCGCCTATCACCGCATCCACGTGGCGCCGCCTTCCGGCCTGTTGGCAATGCGCAGCTCCCGGGTAAGGATTCTGCCTCTACTTCATCCGCCTTTGCAATAGACCTCAATCCACGCCCGCACCTGTTCGAACAGTCCGGGAAATCGCTCCATCTCCTGACGCGCGGCAGGAGTATCCGCAGCCTTTCCAGCCTGCTCCAACCGCTGGCAGGCGTCAGCCAGGGCGTTGGCGCCGATGGTCCGGGCGGAGGATTTCAGCTTGTGGGCCAGACGCCCCACCGCGGCGATGTCACCATCCTGAAAAGCCCCCTGGATCTGTTGGACCGTGCCGCTGTCGCTCTCCAGGAACATGCTATAGAAATCGGCCAGGGTGGCCCTTTCTTGAGTCCCCAGCATGTTGCCCAGGACCAGGGAATCGACGACTGCGCGAGAGGAGTCGCCGCCATCCCCGGCGCTTGCCGACGGTGGCTCGCCACCTCCCGCATGCTCCATCGGCAGCCATCGTTTCAGGGCCTGGCTCAGCTCCTTCAGCTGCATCGGCTTGGTCAGGTAGTCGTCCATGCCGGCGGCCCGGCAGCGCTGGGCGGTTCCCTTCAGGGCGTCGGCGGTGATCGCCACGACGGGGATCCGGGTACCATCGGGCTCCTCGCCACGGATCGTTCTGGTCAGTTGATAGCCGTCCATCTCCGGCATGTGGCAATCGGTCATGATCAGGGAGTACCTGCCGTGGCGCCATTTTGCGAGGGCCTGCACCCCGTTTTCGGCAAAATCCGCCTGGAAACCGAGCATCTGCAACTGCTGGCGGATCACCTTGCGGTTGGTTTCGTTATCATCCACCAAGAGGATGCTGTGCTCGCTGTTGAATGCGCGCTCCCTTGCCCTTTCGAGTTCGCCGCGCTCGGGGGCGATCATCTTCTGCTGCGGGGACTCCCGGCCGATGGCGGCGGCCACGGCGTTGAGCAGTGTCAACCGGTGCATGGCGTTGAGATCCAGGGTCATGCTGTCTCCCTGGTCCGGGCGCACGAAACGGCGCCGCCCCCGCTCCACCATGACGAAACGCGGATCGGTGTCCGTAAATGCCTGGCGCAGCCTGTCACGCAGCTCCAGGGCCGCCGCTAACCGCCATGGAGAGCGAAGCGAAGGCGGTTAGTCCCCGATAGGCGTAGGCGCGGTTGTATGGCCGCAGTTACGACCGATAGGGAGTGACGTAGGGCATACAAATAGCGCATCCGACA
>PQCP01000028.1 GCA_003062205.1 Candidatus Sedimenticola endophacoides | reverse complement strand
CAATGTGCGGGACGGAGTCGTGATGAGCGCAGGACGGTCGGGGCAGTAACGGCTGTCGCGTTGGCGAGTCGATTTTGGGGACTGGGATGTCCCAAAATCTTTCACGAGGTAGCGACACTCTTGTTCTGCTTGTTGCGCATGCTGATCACCTCGATACCGTTGCGCGACAGGGCCTGAAACAGTCCGCTGATGCCCCGCTCACGGGGCACCTCCACCTCCAGGGTGCAGTCGTCCAGGCGCTCCAGCACATAGCCGCCAAGCTCCGGCAACTCGGCCAGGGTCCCTTTCAGATTGAGCACGAAGGTCTCGGTGTGCAGGCAGTGCAGCAGCGCCCCCATGCTGCTGTTCTCAACAATGCGCCCCTGGTTGATGATGGCGATGTTGCGGCACAGGCTCTCGGCCTCCTCCAGGTAATGGGTGGTGAGAATAATGGTGGTGCCCTGGCGGTTGATCTCGGTGAGAAAACGCCACATCGAGCGGCGAATCTCGATATCCACCCCAGCGGTGGGCTCATCCAGGATCAGCAGCCGCGGCTCGTGCACCAGGGCGCGCGCGATCATCAGGCGGCGTTTCATGCCCCCGGAGAGGCTGCGCGCCATCTCCGCGCGCCGCTCCCACAGATCGAGGCGGCGCAGGCTCTGCTCCGCCCGGCGCCACGCCTCACGGCGCGGGATACCGTAGAAACCGGCCTGGTTGACCACGATCTCGGCCACCGGCTCCCACTGGTTGAAATTGAACTCCTGGGGCACCAGGCCGATGCAGGCCTTGACCGACTCGGGATCGCGGTCCAGGTCGTGTCCAAACACCTCCACCCGCCCCCCGCTCTTGTTGACCAGGGAGCTGACGATACCGATGGCGGTCGACTTGCCCGCCCCGTTGGGACCGAGCAGGGCGAAAAAATCGCCCTGGCGCACCTCCAGATCGATCCCGCGAAGGGCCTCGAACCCGTTGCCATAGACCTTGCGCAGGCCCTTGATATCGAGTGCATTCATAAAAACAGGGGTATCCAATAAACCGGCTGAAGGAGATCGCGGGGCAACCACTGAAGCGGCACCCGGATACGGGATCGATTGTGACAAAAACAGGGACCATGATCCACACCCATACCCCAATCACCACGCACCCGAATACCCCCCCGCGCGCAAGCCCCGCCGCCTACCCAACGCAATGGCCGCAGACACAACCAACACGGGCGGCGGGCAGGGGGCGTCAAAGTGGTTTCCATGCGCCGCGTCGCTATAATGGGGAGATCGACCACCCGACAACCACAAGATACCTTCGCCAGGGAGTCCACCATGAACAGAGTCACCGTCGTGGGTGCGGGTTTCGCCGCACTTACCGCCGTACAGAAGCTGCGCGCCGCCGACCCGGGGATGGAGATCACCCTGGTCGCCCCCAGCCCCGAATTCACCTACCTCCCCGGCACCATCTGGATCCCCTCCGGCATCCGCCAGCCGCAGGACCTGCTGATCAATCTGGAGCATTTTTTCGCAAGGCAGCGGGTCGATTACCGTCAGGCATCGGCCACCGGCCTGCGCGAAGGAGGCCGGATAGTGGAGACCGACCAGGGCGAGATCCCTAACGACGGCCTGATCATCTGCTCCGGCGGGCGCTTCATCAAGAAGCTGCCCGGCATCGAACACAGCATCACCCCCTGCGAGGGGATCCCGGCGGCGGTGCGCATCCGCGAGCGCCTGCGGGAGATGCAGGGCGGCACCATCGCCATCGGCTTTGCCGGCAACCCCAAGGAGCCCACCGCCATGCGCGGTGGACCGATGTTCGAATTCCTGTTCGGCATCGAACGCCAGTTGCGTCTGGAGGGACGGCGCGACCAATTCAAGCTGGTCTTTTTCAGCCCCGCCCCCAAGCCCGGCAACCGGCTCGGCCCCAAGGCGGTGGAGGGGCTGCTGTCGGAGATGGCCAGCCTCGGCATCGACACCCACCTGGGCCACAAGATGAAGGGGTTCACCGAGAAGAGCGTGATCACGGAAGGGGGAGAGTTCGCCGCCGACCTGATCCTGTTCATGCCCGGCATGACCGGCAATGAGTGGTTCGACAACACCCAGCTGCCGCGCTCCGAGGGCGGGCTCATCCGGGCCAACCGGCTGTGTCAGGTGGAGGGCATGCAACGGGTCTACGTTGCGGGTGACTCAGGCAGCTACCCGGGCCCAGACTGGATGCCCAAACAGGCCCACATGGCCGACCTCCAGGCGGAGGCGGCGGCGGCCAATCTGCTGACCGAGTTCAGGGGCCAAACCCCGGAGAAGCAATTCAGGGTGGAGCTGGTCTGCATCGTCGACTGCTGCAACACCGGCATGCTGGTGGCCCGGAACGAACGGCACAACCTGGTGATGCCCAAGATGCGGCTCTTTCACTGGCTCAAGCGCGCCTTCGAGTGGTGGTATCTGCGCCAGTACCGCTGACCAGCCGCCACTGGAATCAAACCGCCGTCACAGGGGGCGGCGTCCCGCAGCGATCGGTGGGACGGTAGAATGGTGTTTGGGCAGGAGCGGGATAGCGCGCTCTTCAGTACAAAGTGACTGCGCACCCCTCCCCTTGCATCAGAGCAGGCTCCAGCCCAGGGCGCTGTTGATCGCCCGGGAGAAGACATCGGCGATGGCGCGCCAGATCCGCTCCGCCAGTTGCAGGGTGACGATGGCCACCGAGCGCAGACGCATGCGCGCCAGCAGCTTCTGGTCTTCGAGAAACACCCGTGCATCCTCCTCGTTGAACTCGCCGGATTTTTTCTTTTTGGCGATGAAGGCGACATCCGATACCAGCCCCTCGCCGATATGGGCGACGATATCCTCCAGTTGATCCCAATTCTCGGTCACCACCGCCCTGGCCGCCAGCAGCGCCTGATCGATCACCTCGTCGAAATCCACCCCGTTAACCGTACTCATCCTCTCTCTCCCTGTGCCGCGCTGTGCGGCGCGCTAATCACTCGCCTCACGCCCCGTTCCGGACGCCCTTCAGCTTCCGCCCTTCTTAAACCCTTCGGCCTGCTGGATCGACAGCACGGCTTGAAAAAGCACCCGCTTTCTGGCCTCCCAGTTGGCCTGCTTGAGGATTCCGCTCGCTCTGGTCAGGGTGGGATCGGCATGCTGACGCCGCCACTCCAGTACCAGGCACTTGAGATCGACGAAGTTCTTGACGGTGAGGCTGCCCGGCCCGAGCTCGGCGGCCAGGGCCTGACACGGCCCCGGCAACAGCCCCTCGATGGCCTGCTCGATCCGCTCGTGAAGATCCGCTCCGCGCTCTCCCAGCTCGGCTGCGGCGGCCCGCAGGATCAGCGCCTCGCTCTCGATGATCAGCTTGTCGTATCGCGATTCGAAGCGGGAGAAGTGAGCCGGATGCACCGAGGGATCGGCAATGGCCGCGCGCTCGGCGTCGCTCCCGGGGCTCGCCGCCCGCCCCTCCTGCACCATGGTGGCGGCCTTTTTGTAGAAGGCTTCAGCCCCGGAAACCAGCTTCGCGTCATAGGGCTGCACCAGTTGCATGGCGCAGCCGCCGATCATCGGCGCCAGCAGCAGCACGGCCCACAGCCGTGCCATCAATCCCCTTCTCATCGTCCGCTAACCGCCATGGAGAGCGAAGCGAAGGCGGTTAGTCCCCGATAGGCGTAGGCGCGGTTGTATGGCCGCAGTTACGACCGATAGGGAGTGACGTAGGGCATACAAATAGCGCATCCGAC
>PQCP01000060.1 GCA_003062205.1 Candidatus Sedimenticola endophacoides | reverse complement strand
ATGAGTCAATCCCAGAGAAAATGAAAAAGCTTCTGCTCAATACCCGGGCGGTATTCGATATTTTGAAAATGACGCGTAACGCGATGCCACGTAATGGGAATTTTGCCGGAGCGTAGATTTACCGTGGGGCCAAGGGGCTGGGGGCGCCGTTGGTGCTGTTGATGCTGCTTGCCATGGTGGTGATCCCCCTGCCGCCATTCGCCCTGGATATCTTCTTCACCTTCAACATCACCCTCTCGCTGGTGGTGCTGCTGGTGGTGGTCTATACCCTCCGGCCTCTCGACTTTTCGGTCTTCCCCAGCCTGCTGCTGATCGCCACCCTGCTGCGCCTGGCGCTGAACGTCGCCTCCACCCGGGTGGTGCTGCTGGAAGGGCACCAGGGCGGTGACGCCGCCGGTAAGGTGATCGAGGCGTTCGGCGCCTTCGTGATCGGCGGCAACTACGCGGTCGGCCTGGTGGTCTTCTTTATCCTGGTGATCATCAATTTCGTGGTGGTGACCAAGGGCGCGGGGCGTGTGTCGGAGGTGAGCGCACGCTTCACCCGCTAACCGCCATGGAGAGCGAAGCGAAGGCGGTTAGTCCCCGATAGGCGTAGGCGCGGTTGTATGGCCGCAGTTACGACCGATAGGGAGTGACGTAGGGCATACAAATAGCGCATCCGACACGCCGTAGAGTCATTGTGGTCATCATGACGGAGTTGCGCACGAGCAGCTTTGCTGCAATGTGCGGGACGGAGTCGTGATGAGCGCAGGACGGTCGGGGCAGTAACGGCTGTCGCGTTGGCGAGTCGATTTTGGGGACTGGGATGTCCCAAAATCTTTCACGAGGTAGCGACACTCTTGCTGGATGCCATGCCTGGCAAACAGATGGCGATCGACGCCGATCTCAACTCCGGCCTGATCAATCAGGACGAGGCCCGCCTGCGCCGCCAGGAGGTGGCCGACGAGGCCGATTTCTACGGGGCGATGGACGGCGCCAGCAAGTTTGTGCGCGGTGATGCGGTCGCCGGCATCCTGATCCTGTTGATCAACATCATCGGTGGATTGTCAATCGGCATGTTGCAGCACGACCTGGATCTCTCCACCGCCCTGCGCTTCTACGCCCTGCTGACCATCGGTGACGGGCTGGTGGCGCAGATCCCCTCGCTGCTGCTCTCCACCTCCGCCGCCATCATCGTCACCCGGGTCGCCGCCGACGAGGATGTGGGCGGCCAGGTGATTCAGCAACTGCTCTCCACCCCCAAGGCGCTGGGGGTGGCGGCGGCGGTGCTGACGATCATGGGGATTATCCCCGGCATGCCCAACGTCGCTTTCCTCTCCCTGGCGGCGATCGCCGCCGGCGGCGCCTGGATGATCAACCGGCGTCGCCAGGACGAGCTGCGGGCCGAGGCCGCCGCCGCCCCGCCCAGGGAGGTGCCGCCCGAACAGCGTGAACTTTCGTGGGACGATGTGCAACCGGTGGATATCATCGGCCTGGAGGTGGGATACCGCCTGATTCCGCTGGTCGACCGCAACCAGGGCGGGCAGCTGATGAATCGCATCAAGGGCGTGCGCAAGAAGCTCTCCCAGGAGCTGGGGTTTCTGATCCAGCCGGTGCATATCCGCGACAACCTCGACCTGAGCCCCACCGCCTACCGCATCTCCCTGCACGGGGTCACCATCGGCGAGGCGGAGATCCACCCGGAGCGGGAGATGGCGATCAATCCGGGGCAGGTGTTCGGCACCCTCCAGGGCGTTCCCACCAAGGACCCCGCCTTTGGCCTGGACGCGGTATGGGTTGAGCCGGGACAGCGCGATCACGCCCAGACCCTCGGCTATACCGTGGTCGATGCCAGCACCGTGGTGGCGACCCATCTGAGCGAGATCCTGCAGTCTCACGCCTACGAGTTGCTGGGCCACGAAGAGGTGCAGCAGATGCTGGACCTGCTGGGGCGCAGCGCCCCCAAGCTGGTGGAGGATCTGGTCCCCAAGGTGTTGACCCTGGGGCAGGTGCTGCGGGTGTTGCAGAACCTGCTGGAGGAGGGGGTGCCGGTGAAGGATATCCGCACCATCGCCGAAACCTTGGCGGAGTACGCCCCTCAGAGTCAAGAGATCGGCGATCTCACCGCCGCCGCACGCATCGCCCTGGCCCGGGCCATTGTGCAGCAACTCGTTGGTCCGTCACAGGAAATCCCCGTGGTGGTGCTCGATCCGTCGCTGGAACAGATATTGCAGCAGACTGTACAGCCATTCAAGGAAGGTGGCGTGGGCTTCGAGCCCGGGCTGGCCGAGCAGCTCCAGCAGGCGTTGACGGAGACGTTCAGCCAGCAGCAGATGGCGGGACAGGAGAGCATCCTGCTGGTGGCGGCGCCGTTGCGCTCCTGGATGGCGCGGTTCGTCAAGCACAGCGTCCCCGGCATGAACGTCCTGTCCTACAACGAGGTTCCCGACAACCGCCAGATCAAGGTCGTGGCCAGCGTGGGGCAGCCGAGCGGGTAACAGCAGAGCGGGCGGTGTGAGGATTGCGGAACAGGCGGTTGGCGATCCGAATGCCGAACGCGGGGTGAGCGGACCATGAAGATCAAACGTTTTTTCGCGAAGGACATCCGGCAGGCCCTGCGTCAGGTGCGCGAGACCCTGGGACCGGACGCGGTGATCCTCTCCAACCGGCAGGTCGATGGCGGGGTCGAGCTGGTCGCCGCCATGGATTACCAGGAGGCGGCGTTCGCCTCTGTCGGCCGTGCGGAGCCGCCGCAGGAGAGGGCCTCCGCCCCGGCCCGGCCGGAAGAGGCGGCGCCGGAGGCCGGCGAGGCCGTTCCCGAGCGCCCCCGCGCCCGGGTCGAGTGGAGTCAGGACCCGGTGCTGGTGGAGATGCGCCGGGAGATGCAGAGCCTGCGGCGCATGATGGAGAATCAGTTGTCGGGCCTGAGCTGGCGTGATCTGGGCGACTCCCGCCCCACCACCCAGGAATTGTACCGGCGCCTGATGGCGATCGGCCTCAGCCCCGACATCTGCAAGGGGCTGATCGGCCGGGTGGAGCAGACCGGCGAGCCGGAGCAGGCCTGGCGTCAGGCCCTAGGCCTGCTGGCGGCGGATCTGCCCACCACCGGCGAGAAGCTGCTGGAGGAGGGCGGCATCGTCGCCCTGATCGGTCCCACCGGGGTGGGCAAGACCACCACCGTGGCGAAGCTGGCGGCACGTTTTGCGCTGCGTCACGGCAACCGCCACGTGGCCCTGATCTCCACCGACAACTACCGCATCGGCGCCCGTGAGCAGCTCAATATCTATGCCCGTATCCTCGACGTGCCGATCCGTAGCGCCTCCACCCCGGAAGAGCTGGAGGTCGCCCTCAACGCCCTCTCCGAGAAGTGGCTGGTGCTGATCGACACCGCCGGTATGAGTCCGCGCGATCTGCGCCTGAGCGAACAGCTCTCGATGCTGCGGGCCGGCAGCCGCCGGGTGCGCTCTCGCTAACCGCCATGGAGAGCGAAGCGAAGGCGGTTAGTCCCCGATAGGCGTAGGCGCGGTTGTATGGCCGCAGTTACGACCGATAGGGAGTGACGTAGGGCATACAAATAGCGCATCCGACACGCCGTAGAGTCATTGTGGTCATCATGACGGAGTTGCGCACGAGCAGCTTTGCTGCAATGTGCGGGACGGAGTCGTGATGAGCGCAGGACGGTCGGGGCAGTAACGGCTGTCGCGTTGGCGAGTCGATTTTGGGGACTGGGATGTCCCAAAATCTTTCACGAGGTAGCGACACTCTTGTTTCTCACCCTCTCGGCGAACACCCAGCGGGCGGCGCTGGAGCAGGCCATCGGCTCCTTCGGCGGGGCCGCCCCCGAGGCCTGTGTGCTGACAAAAGTCGATGAGGCGGCTACCCTGGGGGGAGCCCTCTCGGCACTGCTCCACAGCCGCATGCCCCTGGCATTCACGACCGACGGGCAGAAGGTGCCGGAGGATCTGCATCTGGCCCACGCCAATACGCTGGTTAGCCGGGCGGCGCTGGATGCGGATACAATGGGGGAGCGCCTCAGCGACGAGTACCTGGCCCTGTCGCTGGGCGCGGCGGGCAGTCATGCCAGCATCTGACCCTTACCGTGACCAGGCCGCGGGATTGAGAGATATGGTGAATTCAGAACCGGTGAGAGTGGTTGCCGTTACCGGGGGCAAGGGTGGCGTGGGCAAGACCAACATCTCGGTCAACTTGGCCGTGGCCTGGGCCGAGCTCGGGCGGCGCGTGATGCTGCTCGACGCCGACCTGGGGTTGGCCAATATCGATGTGGTGCTCGGGCTGCACCCGCACTACGATCTCTCCCATGTGATACGCGGGGAGCGCACCCTGGGGGAGGTGGTGATCGAGGGCCCGGGCGGCATACGCGTGGTGCCCGCCTCGTCGGGGCTCAAGGAGATGGCGGAGCTGAGCGAGGCGGAGCACACCGGGATCATCCGCGCCTTCAGCGACATCGGCGGCGACCTCGATGTCCTGATCATCGACACCGCCGCCGGGATCTCCGACACCGTGATCAGCTTCAGCCGCGCTGCCCAGGAGGTCGTGGTGGTGGTCTGCGACGAGCCGGCGTCGATCACCGACGCATACGCTATGATTAAGTTGTTGAACCGGGAGTACGGGATAGAGCGTTTCCGCGTGCTCGCCAATATGGTGCGCAGCGCCCAGGAGGGGGTGGACCTCTACAGGAAGATCTGCCGGGTCACCGACCGCTACCTGGATGTGATCCTGACCTACATCGGGGGGGTGCCGCACGACGACATGCTGCGCAAGGCGGTCAAGGCCCAGAAGCCGGTCGTGCAGGCCTATCCCCGCAGCCAGATCGCCCAGTCGTTCAGGAGTCTGGCGCGCAAGGCGGACGAGTGGCCGCTGCCGGTGGGGATAAGCGGAAACCTGCAGTTTTTTGTGGAGCGTCTGATCCGGTTTTCGGGCCAAAGCGGGGATTTCGACAGGTGAGCGGGGTAGCGAGCTACACGGCGGTTCAGGATCAGGACAGCCTGGTGACGCGGCACGCGCTGCTGGTCAAGCGCATCGCCTATCACCTGATGAACCGCCTGCCGCCGAGCGTGCAGGTGGACGACCTGATCCAGTCCGGCATGATCGGGCTGCTGGAGGCGGGGCGCAACTACGATCCCAGCCAGGGGGCCAGCTTCGAGACCTACGCCGGGATCCGCATCCGTGGGGCGATGCTTGACGAAATCCGCCGCAGCGACTGGACACCGCGCTCTGTGCACCGCAAGGCGCGGCAGGTGGCCGAGGTGATGCGCCGGATCGAAAACGAGGTGGGGCGCGACGCGCGCGACGTCGAGGTGGCCGATGCCCTGGAGATGAGCCTGGAGGAGTACCACAGGATCCTCCTCGACGCCTCCAGCAGCCGTCTGTTCAGCGTTGATGAACTGCAGAGCGTGGGGGAGCTGCCGCAGCGCCGGGGAGAGAACAATGGCGCGGACGCCCTGCTCGACAACGTGCAACACGACGAGTTCCGCCACAGTCTGGCCGATGCCATCGCCGGACTGCCCGACCGCGAGCGGCTGGTGATGTCGCTCTACTACGACGAGGAGCTGAATCTGCGCGAGATCGGCAAGGTGTTGGGGGTGAGCGAGTCGAGGGTGTGTCAGATTCACAGCCAAGCGGCCCTGCGCCTGCGCGCACGGCTTGCCGATTGGCTGACCAGGGCGGATGAGCCGTGAGTGTGCCCGGCGGCGCCGGGATGAGTGGATCAGCGGGAGCGTGATGTGAACAAGAACATGAAGATTCTGATCGTGGACGACTTCTCAACCATGAGGCGGATTGTGAAGAACCTGCTCAAGGATCTCGGTTACACCAACACCCATGAGGCGGACGATGGGACCACCGCCCTGCCGATGCTGCAGTCGGGCGATTACGAATTCGTCATCACCGACTGGAACATGCCGGGGATGACCGGGATCAGTCTGCTCAAGGCGATTCGCTCCGACCCCCAGCTGACACAGCTCCCGGTGTTGATGGTGACCGCGGAGTCGAAACGCGACCAGATCATCGAGGCGGCCCAGGCGGGGGTCAACGGCTACGTGGTTAAGCCCTTCACCGCCGCCACCCTGCAGGAAAAAATCGTCAAGATTTTCGATCGGGTGGCCGCTTAATGGGTAGTGACTGAAGAGACGCCCGCTGGTGGGCACAGGGGGAGGGGATGCGATGAGCGACGACGAACGCCTGGCGCTTGCCCGCCAACTGGTCGCCTGCCTGGAGGATGGGCGTGAGGCCGATGCCCAGCAGATCGTCAATGTCCTGACCCGCAGCCGCGAGAGCGAGTTGTTTCGGGAGGTCGGGCGTCTGACCCGGGAGCTGCACGACGCCATCGAGGGTTTTCTGCTCGACGGGCGGGTAGCCGAGCTGGCGCGCGATGAGATCCCCGACGCCCGCAAGCGCCTCAATCATGTCGTAGATATGACCCAGGAGTCGGCCGACAAGACCCTCGGGGCGATAGAGGAGAGTCTGTCGCTGAGCCGGGAGCTGGGCGCGCGGGCCGAGCGGGTCCGGCACTGCTGCGACGGCCTTGACCCCCTCAGCGCCTCTCCGGGCGAGGTGGCGCGGCTGGTCGCCGAGCTGGAGTCGATGACGGCACTCGCCGGCGACAGCGCCCGGCGGCTGCACACCCGGCTCACCGAGGCGCTCATGGCGCAGGAGTTTCAGGATCTCTCCGGACAGATCATCCAAAAGGTGATCAAGCTGGTGCAGGATGTGGAGAACAAACTGGTGCGCCTGGTGAGCATCTCCGGCCAGAAGGTGGTGGACGGCGTACCCGGGACGGGGGCCTGGAGCGGCCCAGCCGTTCCCGGAATCGATTCCGGCGACCGCCTGGCGGATCAGGATGATGTCGATGATCTGCTCTCCAGCATGGGCTTTTGAAGGCGGACGGGTATGGCGCTCGATACAGATGACGAGATCCTGCAGGACTTTCTGGTAGAGGCGGGTGAGATACTCGATCAGCTCAACCAGCAGCTGGTTGACCTGGAGCAGCAGCCCGACGACTACGATCTGCTCAATGCCGTGTTCCGGGGGTTCCACACCATCAAGGGGGGCGCCGGCTTTCTCGCACTGGACGCCATGGTCGAGGTGTGCCATCGGGCCGAGGATGTATTCAACGTGCTGCGCCAGCGTCAGCGCACCCTTGATGCGCCGCTGATGGATGTGATGCTGAAGGTGCTGGATGCGGTCAACGGGATGTTTGCACAGGTCAAGGGCGGCGAGGAGCCCACTGCCGCCGGGCGCGAGCTGATCGCGGCCCTGGAGGGGCTGGCCAAACCCCAGGCAGCGCCGCCGGAGGCGGGCGGGGAGGGGAAGGGCGATGTTCCAAAGCCCCCCGCAACCCCGGAGGGGGATACGTCCCCGGTCGAAGCCCTGGCCCCGGCGGACGAGCCGCGATCCACGGACGATGCGCCCGGGGCGGAGGCGCGGCCCGCCGATCCCGCCGCCGCCCCGGCCGGTGCCGGGTCCGACGAGATCAGCGATGACGAGTTCGAGGCCCTGCTCGATCAGCTCCATGGCAAGGGCCGCCACGGCGGGGTACCTGCCAGCGCCGACACGGCCACCCCACCCGCCGCCGCTCCGTCACCCGGCGATGCCCCCTCCACACCCGGTGATGGGGAGGGCGCCGCCGCTGCGGAGGAGATGAGCGAGGAGGAGTTCGAGGCGCTGCTCGACCAGCTCCACGGCAAGGGCCGCCACGGCGGTGTGCCGACCGGGGATGCCGCTGCCGTGGAATCCGCCGCCGTCCCGCCACCCGCTGATCTACCAGCCGCGCCCGGCGATGAAGGGGGGCAGGAGATGGGCGAAGAGGAGTTCGAGGCCCTGCTTGATCAGCTCCACGGCAAGGGCCGCCACGGCGGACTCCCCACCGGCGCCCCGGCACCGGCCGCCGCGCCACAGCGCCCGAAGACGCAGGCCGGGGAATCCGTCTCCGAGGCGGACGCGAAGCCGGGGTCGGCACCCGGTCGATCCCCAGGGCCCGCAGCGGCCGAGTCGGCGCGGCGGCGTGCCCCCACCGCCACGGAGCAGACGGTGCGGGTGGAGACCGCCAAGCTGGATCAGATCATGAATATGGTGGGCGAGCTGGTGCTGGTGAGAAACCGCCTCTTCAATCTCAAGTCACGGGTCGAGGATGAAGGTATCACCAGCGCCGTGGCGACCCTCGATGTGGTCACCTCCGATCTGCAAAACGCGGTGATGAAGACCCGCATGCAGCCGATCAAGAAGGTCTTCGGACGCTTCCCGCGTCTGGTTCGGGATCTCTCCCGCAGTATGGGAAAGGAGGTCGATCTGCGGATGAGCGGCGAGGATACCGACCTGGACAAAAATCTGGTCGAGGCGCTCGCCGATCCGATGATTCACCTGATCCGAAACGCCGTTGATCACGGTATCGAACCCCCCTCCCAGCGCGAGAAGATCGGCAAGCCGCGCCAGGGCCGGTTGACCCTGGAGGCCTCGCAGGAGGGAGAGCAGATCGTTCTGAAGATCCGGGACGACGGGCGTGGAATGGATGCCGAGACCCTGCGCCGGATGGCGGTCGAAAAGGGGCTGATGGACGCCGCCGCCGCCGAGCGTCTGGAGGACAGGGAGTGTTTCAACCTCATCTTCGAGGCCGGATTCAGCACCAAGAAGGAGATATCCGACATCTCCGGCCGGGGGGTTGGGATGGATGTGGTGAAGACGCGGATCGCCCAGATGAGCGGCACGGTGGATATCGACTCCGAGACCGGGGGCGGCACCACCATCACCATCAAGCTGCCCCTGACCCTGGCGATCCTGCCGACCCTGATGGTGATGCTGGCCCAACAGCCCTTCGCCATCCCTCTCTCCAGCGTGGTGGAGATCATCAACCTCGACTGGAAGGCGATCCATGTGGTCGACGGGCAGAAGACGCTGCTGGTGCGTAACCAGGCCCTGCCCCTGTTCTTCCTGCGCCGTCACCTGGTCAAGCAGGCCGGGCAACCGGTTCCGGGGGAGACCGCCCACGTGGTCGTGATCGATCTTCAGGGCAGTCCGGTGGGGCTGGTGGTCGATGGTCTGGTGGGTCAGGAAGAGGTGGTGATCAAGCCCCTCGGCGCCCTCTTGCGGGGAGTGGAGGGGATGGCCGGGGCGACGATCACCGGCGATGGCAAGATCGCCCTGATCCTGGATCTCCCGGGGCTGATGCGTAAACTGGCACGGCACCGGCGGGATCCCTCCGGGCGCATGGCGAGCGGATGAGCGACAAGGTGCGGGTGCTGGTGGTGGACGATTCCGCCTTCTTCAGGGGGCGTATCGCCGAGATGCTCGAATCCCACCCCGGGATCGAGGTGGTCGGCGACGCGGTCAACGGCGAGGCGGCGCTCAGGGAGGTGCTGCGGCTGCGGCCCGACGTGGTGACCATGGATGTGGAGATGCCGGTGATGGACGGGATCTCCGCGGTGCGGGCGATCATGGCCGCGCGGCCGACCCCGATCCTGATGTTCTCCTCCCTGACCCAGCAGGGGGCCACGGCCACCCTGGACGCCCTGGAGGCCGGGGCCGTCGATTTCCTGCCCAAGCAATTCTACTCGATGGACCAGCGTGAGCAGGCCCGCGATACCCTGGTCCGGCGGGTGATCGCCCTGAGCGGCCACCGTCCCGATCCGCTGGCCCCCGTCCAGGCGGCGGCGCAGCCCAGGCTCGCCCCCCGGCCGGTGGCGCCGGTGCGCAGGGAGCGGGCGGCGGCGCGCGATGTCGACCTGGTAGTGATCGGCGCTTCGACCGGAGGGCCGATGGCCGTGCAGCGGGTGCTTGCGGGGCTGCCTGAATCCTTCGCCCCGCCGCTGCTGGTCATCGTGCACATGCCCGCCGCCTTCACCGAGAGCTTTGCCCAGCGGCTCGACGGGCAGTGCCGGATCGCGGTCCGGGAGGCGGTGGATGGTGAGCCCCTGTGCGGCGGACGGGCGTATATCGCTCCGGGCGGGCGTCAAATGCTGTTAGAACGCCGGGCAAAGGGTGTTACCATCAGGGTTAGCGATGGAGAGAGCGGGCAGCTCTACCGCCCCTGCGTGGACATCAGCCTGGGATCGGCGGTCCGGGTGTATGGCGCCGGCGTCCTGGCGGTGGTGCTCACCGGCATGGGGCAGGACGGCAAGCAGGGGGCGCGCCTGCTCAAAGAGGCCGGCGGCACCGTCTGGAGCCAGGACCAGGCCAGTTGTGTGGTCTACGGCATGCCCCAGGCGGTGGAGAAGGCGGGGTTCTCCGACCGGGTGCTGCCGTTGAATGATATTTGCACGCTTTTGGGGCGGGTGGTCTGAACAGTATGGATATGTTGAGCGTTATCGGCGTGATTCTCGCCCTGGTGGCGATCATCGGGGGCAACGCCCTTGAAGGGGGCCATGTCGGCTCCCTGATCAACGGCCCGGCCCTGGTGATCGTCTTTGGCGGCACCATCGGGGCGATCCTGCTGCAGACCCCGGTGAACGTCTTCATGCACGCCCTGCGCTCGGCGGGGCTGGTGTTCAGGCCGCCGCGCTATGAGCTGACACCGACCATCAAGAAGATCGTCAATTGGAGTGTGGTGGCGCGCAAGGAGGGGCTGCTCGGCCTGGAGAACTTCGCCGAAAAGGAGCCCGACCTGTTCACCCGCAAGGGTATGCAGCTGCTGGTCGATGGCAGCGAGCCCGAGGTGATACGCAGCATCATGGAGGTGGAGCTCGACAGCGGGGAGCAGCACGACCTGCAGGCGGCGCGGATGTTCGAGTCGATGGGCGGCTACTCGCCCACCATCGGCATCATCGGCGCAGTGATGGGGCTGATCCACACCATGCAGAACCTGGCCGACCCCAGCAAGCTCGGGACCGGCATCGCCACCGCCTTTGTCGCCACCATCTACGGTGTTGGCCTGGCCAACCTGTTTCTGCTCCCCTTCGGCAACAAGCTCAAGACCATTGCCCAGCAGAAGTCCCACTACCGGGAGATGGTGGTCGAGGGTATCGTCTCCATCGCCGAGGGGGAGAACCCGCGCAGCATCGAGACCAAGTTGCAGGGTTTTCTCAACTGACGGCGGGGCTGGAGCATGGCGCGCAGGCGAAGAAAAGAGACGGGACATGAGAATTACGAGCGCTGGATCGTCTCCTACGCCGATTTCATCACCCTGCTGTTCGCCTTTTTCGTGGTGATGTACGCCATCTCCACGGTCAACGAGGGCAAGTACCGGGTGCTCTCCGACACCCTGATCGACGCCTTCGTCACCGCGGAGCGTTCGGAGGATCCGATTCAGGTGGGCGAGCGGGTGCGCTCGATCGAACCCCAGAGCGGGAAGATCATGAGCGGCATGCGCTAACCGCCATGGAGAGCGAAGCGAAGGCGGTTAGTCCCCGATAGGCGTAGGCGCGGTTGTATGGCCGCAGTTACGACCGATAGGGAGTGACGTAGGGCATACAAATAGCGCATTCGACACGCCGTAGAGTCATTGTGGTCATCATGACGGAGTTGCGCACGAGCAGCTTTGCTGCAATGTGCGGGACGGAGTCGTGATGAGCGCAGGACGGTCGGGGCAGTAACGGCTGTCGCGTTGGCGAGTCGATTTTGGGGACTGGGATGTCCCAAAATCTTTCACGAGGTAGCGACACTCTTGCCGGACGATGGCGAGGCGCTGCCCGATCCGGTGAGTGATCCCGGGGTGCCGATGACCGGACCCTACCGCCCGCCACTGTCGGCCATCGCCACCCGCTTGCAGGATACCCTGCGCGGTTTCGCGGAGCAGGACCTGGTCAACATCACCCGCACCGAGCGCGGCCTGGAGGTGGAGATGAACAGCAAGATGCTGTTTCCCAGCGGCAGCGCCCGGCTCTCCCCGGCGGCGGTGAAGGCGCTGCGCGACGTGGCGGTGATCCTCAAGCCGCTGATCAATCAGATCAATGTCGAGGGGCACACCGACAATGTACCCATCGAGACCATCGCCTTCCCCTCCAACTGGGAACTCTCGGCCGCCCGCGCGGCGAGCGTCGTGCATCTCTTCTCCAAGCTGGGGGTTGATCCGAAGCGCATGTCGGCCATCGGCTATGGTGAATACCAGCCCCTGGGCCCCAACGATTCCGAGGCGGGCCGGCAGGGTAACCGGCGCGTGGCGGTGGTGATTCTCTCCTCCCGGCATGAGCGGCAGATGCAGGGCCAGGCTGACGCGAACTGAAGGGGGCGCCATGGGAAACGACGAACACAGCGATAGGGGCGGGCCGGTGGGGGATCTGATCCAGTTGGTGACCTTCCAACTGGAGGAGCAGGTCTACGGTATCAATGTGCTGCAAGTGCAGGAGGTGCTGCGGGTCGGCGAGATCTCACCGGTGCCCGGCGCACCCGAATATGTCCTCGGGATCATCAACCTGCGCGGCACCGTGGTCACGGTGCTGGATGGGCGGTCCCGTTTCGGCTTGCCGGAGGTCGAGCGTGACCCGGCCAACCGGATTGTCATCACTGAGTCCGATGGGGAGGTGGCGGGGATTTTGGTCGATCGCGTGGCGGAGGTGAAGGAGATCGCCCTCCCGGAGATCACTCCCGCGCCGAATATCGGCAGTGGAGGAGGTTCGCGTTACATCGAGGGCGTGGTCTCCCGCGAGGGCGAACTGCTGGTGGTGGTCGATCTCAATCGGTTGCTGAGCGACGAGGAGTGGCGGGAGGTGCGTGCACCATGAACGCACCCGCACGCCACCCCGCATGAGCCGTGGCCGAGATCAATCAACCCTCGCCGATCAAACCGGTCTGGCCCACGCGGCGCGAGGAGCGGCGGCCCGGGCGGCGTGGGGAGGAAGAGGAGAAGAAGCGGCGTGACGAGGATCCGTCCCGTGAGCCGAAATCCGAGCCGCGGCCGCCGCCCGGTGATGACGGCGCGCCGCACGTCGACGAGTATGTCTGAGGGGCGCCGCGCCCCTGACGGGCATCGCCTTGCCGCGCGGCACAACCGATAAGGAACCAACCGATGTCTGTTCCGGAGTGGGTGACGATGATTCTGCTGCTGCTCCTGGCGGGGGGGCTGGCGCTGTTGGGCCTGGAGCGTGTGCGCCAGCGTCGGCACATGGCCACCCTGGAGCGGAGGCTGGAGTACCTCTCCTCCAACTTCAATATTCTTTGTGCCGGTGCGCTGGGCGTCGAGCAGCGGGTCAACCGCCTGGAGCAGCAGGGCCGGGACCTGGAACAGCGCCAGGACTCCATGGAGACCCAGCAGGGTGGTGAACAGCCCTATGGTGATGCGATCCGCCTGGTGCACCAGGGGGCCAACGCCGGACGCCTGGTCGATGAGCTGGGACTGAGCCGCAGCGAGGCGGACCTGCTGGTGATGCTGCACGGCGAAAAGGAGTCACTGTGAAACCCGGGGCGAAGATGAGACCGCTATGGACCGGGCGCGCGGGCGTGCTACAGTGGCAACCGCTTCACACGGTGCAGGCTTCCCCGATGGCCTGCCTGTCGCGCCCTGGGAATGTGAGAGGAGGGGTCATGCTTCGAGCGATTTTGTTGTCTGCCAGCCTGCTGGTGAGCACCGCCGCCCCCGGCGCCCTGAATATCCGCCTCAGCGATGAACAGGTGATACAGGGCTTGAAGGAGGCGTTGCGCGTCGGCGCCGAAAAGGCGATCGATCTGTTGGGACGCGAGGGAGGGTATCTGAATGACGTGCAGGTGCGCATCCCGCTGCCCGCGGCCCTCGACACCCTGGCCAGGGGGTTACGTGCCATGGGCCAGGATGCCCTGGTCGACCGTTTTCAGTTGACCATGAACCGGGCCGCCGAGCGGGCGGTGCCTCAGACACTGAGTATCTTTTCCGATGCCATCGGTCGGATGAGCCTGGAGGATGCGCGGGGGATACTCAACGGCGGCGAGACGGCGGCCACCGACTATTTCAGGCGCAATAGCGGTGCACCCCTGCGGGCGGCGATCCTGCCGATCGTGCGCGATGCCACTCAGGAGGCGGGGGTTACATCGGCCTACAAGGCGCTGGCCGGGGAGATGGGGTTTCTCGGCGGTTATGTGGATAGCGGCTCGCTGGACCTGGACGCCTTCGTCACCGAGAAGGCGGTCGATGGGCTGTTTCTGAAGCTGGCCGAGGAGGAGCGGTTGATCCGCAAGGATCCGGTGGCGCGCACCAGCGACCTTCTGCAGGCCGTGTTCGGCGGCGTTCGCCGCTGACCCGCCCGCTCTCCCGGAGAGGATGACATGGTGACCGCGTCGATCCCGGTGCTTGGATTTGCCGCCTACAGTGGCACCGGCAAGACCACTCTGCTGAAGCGGCTCCTGCCGCTGCTGCGCGCGCGCGGACTGCGGGTGGGGATGATCAAGCATGCGCACCACGACTTCGACATCGACACCCCGGGCAAGGACAGCTACGAGCTGCGCAAGGCGGGCGCCGCCGAGATGTTGATCGCCTCCGGCAGGCGTTGGGCGTTGATGGTCGAGACCCCGAGGGAGGGAGATCCGCTACTGCAGGAGATGCTCGACCGCCTCGATCAGCGCCACCTCGATCTGGTGCTGGTGGAGGGGTTCAAGCACGAGCCGTTCCCCAAGATCGAACTCCACCGCCCGGCCCTCGGCAAACCGTTGCTGTTTCCCGAAGACCGGGAGGTGATCGCCGTCGCCAGCGACAGCGACCCCGGGCGGCCGGTGGGGCTGCCGCTGCTCGATCTCAATGATGTGCCGGCCATGGCGGAGTTCATCTGGCGTGATTTCCTCGGCCGCGAGGCGCTGGCTCAGAGCTGATATCCCTGCTCGGTGAACAGGCGCTTGCAGGCGTCCACCACCTCGCTGGCGTAGCGCGTTCCCCGGTGGTTGTCCAGTTCGCCAAATGCCACGCCCAGCCCGAGACTGGCTCGGTAGGGACGGTGTGAGGCCATCGCCTCGACCACGTCGGCAACGGCCAGAATCTGTGATTCGGGCAGTATCTGTTCCCCCTTCAGCCCCTGCGGGTAGCCCGAGCCGTCGAGCCGTTCATGGTGCTGGCGCACCATGTCCGCCACGGGCCAGGGAAAGTCCACCTCCTTGATGATGTCGTAGCCGACATCGCAGTGGGAGATGACCAGGTTCATCTCCGCCTCGTCCAGCTTCAGGGGGCGGTTGAGGATCTCTGCTGGGATGTAGATCTTGCCGATGTCGTGGATCATCCCCGCCAGTCGCAGACCCTCGATACGCTCTTCGTCCATGCGCATCTCCCTGGCGATGGCCGCCGCCAGCTCGGCCACCCGCTGCTGGTGTCCGGCGGTGTAGGGGTCGCGCTTCTCCACAGTGCGTGCGATGGCCTGGATGGTGTTCTCCAGGGCCGAACGGAGCTGATGCTGGCTGTGCCGCTGTTCGGTGATGTCCTCGCCAGAGGAGAGGATGCCGGTGATCGCGCCGGACTCGTCGCGCAGCAACGAGTTGCGCCAGGCGATGATCCTCGCTTCGCCATCACCGCCGATTACCGCGTTCTCGTAGTGCTCGAAGGGGACCAGTTCACCAGCCATCAAGCGGCTGTATACCTCGTGAATGCGCTCGCGGTCCTCCCGGCGCAGAAACTGACTGAACCACTCCCTGCCGATGATCTCCTGTTTCGAGCGGCCGAGGATCTCGCAGCCGCGCCGGTTGATCAGGGTGACCCGGCCCTCGGCGTCGAGGGCGATCATCATCACCCCGGCCACCTCCAGATAGTGGGTGGCCTGCTGCCGGGCCCGCTCCAGAGATGCCTGGGCGAGCCGGCTCTCCGTGATATCCGTGATCACCCCCTCCAGGGCGAGCGGCTTGCAGCGGTCCCCAATGATCAGGGTAGCGCGTTGGCTGATCCACCGGCAGGTGCCGTCTTTGTGGATGATGCGGTACTCCTGGGCCGGGCATGCGCCGCCCTCCGACAGACCCTTCCACCCGGTTTCGAAGTCGGCGGCATCTTCCGGGTGCAGGCGCTCCCGGAACAGGCCGGAGTGGGCGATGAACTCCTCCGGCCGGTAGCCGAAGATCCGGGTCGAGGCGGGACTCACGTACTCGAAACGCCCGCCCGGAAGGGTGAGGCGAAACAGCATGTCCGGCGAGTTCTCGGCCATGCGCTGGAAGCGGGCCTCGATCTCGGTGAGGGCCATCTCGGTGTTGCGTATGTCCGAAATGTTGCGCAGAAACCCCCGCAGCCGCACCACCTTGCCTGTTGCGTCGCGCTCCGGGCGGGCCCAGCACTCGACCCAGCGGTTGTTGTTCACCACCCGGTAGAGGACATGATGATCCTCTCCGCTGGCGACCGCATCGCGCAGCGAGCCGACCAGCATGTGGCGATCCTTCGGGTGAACCAGCCGCAGTAGCGCCTGAGGGGTGGTAATCGCCGCGCTCTCCACACCGGCGATGGCGGTGACGATGTCGTCCCACTCGACCCTGCCGGTGGCGGTGTCCAGGATCCAGAGTCCGATCTCCCCATGCTGCTGCAATTCGCCCAGGATCTCCTTCAGGCGTGTGACATCGTCGGAGAGAATGGTTTGACTGCCCATGTCGGTCTGGCCTCGAAGCAAATGCCCGCGAAAACCCCGGCCGCAGCGGCTGTGCCCGGTCCGGGGGCGGTTTCAGCGACTCGCCCTCACTTAAAGATAGATCCGACCGGTCCTGAATGTAATGGGAAATTTACCCGGACGTCCTGGAGTGCGCGGCCATACCACGGGCGGGGCGATTGTGGCATCCTTGTACCCCGATGCCGCAAGGCCGTACTCGTCATCCCGTCCGGAGAGGGCACCGCCCATGAGTCTGAAGAGAGAGCTGATCGAACACTACCGCTGGCTGCGCCGCCACGGGAACAACGACTCCCACAGCGGCAATGCGTCCGCGCGTGATGGCGAGCGGTTCTGGGTGACCCCGAGCGGGGCCTGTGCCGATACGCTGAACGAGGAGCAGCTGATCGATTGCCCGGTGCACGGTCCCTGCGCGCCCGGTGCCTCCCTCGACGCCCCCCTGCACCAACGGGTCTACCAGCTCAATCCCAAGGCACGGTCGGTGATACACTCCCACGGCCCCTATACTGTGGCCCTGACCATGAACGGTGAGGATTTCATCCCCCCCGATTTCGAAGGGCAATACTATTTCCCCCGGGTGCCGGTGGTCACGATCCCCTACGACCGGTATGTGGAGCAGGCGCCTCGCGCCGTGGCGGAATCCCTCGCCGGGCATCGCATCATGGTGGTGCGCGGCCACGGGGTCTATGCCTGCGCCGAGAGTATCAACCTCGCCTACAAGTGGAGCTGTTCGCTGGAGTTGTCGGCCAAGACAGCGTTTATCGCGCACCAGGCGGGGCGGTTGTGAAACACTCCCTCGGGGCTATTTTTCCGCGCTGATGTAACAGATCCATCCGGCATCCGCGTCCGCCACCAGCGCCGGTTCGAAGCAGCCGTCCGGCTCCCCGTCCTCGTCCCACCCCTGCCAGTAGGTGGTGACCCGGGAAAAACCCGCCTCCCGCAGCAACTCGCGGATCTCGGTCAGATTCCACAGCCGCCAATTGTAGCTGAAGGCCTTCTCCAGGCGGGAGCCGTCATCGAAGGCAAAATGAATATGGCAGAGCAGGTTGCCGTCGATGGGATTGTAGTGCGCCTGCTCCCAGATATAGGTGAACGCCTCCCCCTCGATCTCGCGCTCCTCCACGATCTCCTTATAGGCGTCGTACCCGCCATAGGCGTCCAGAAAAAAGATGCCGTCATCGGCCAGGGAGGCGTGCACCCGCTTGAAATAGCGCCTCAGCTGGGTTCGCTCCTTGAATAACCAGTAGCTGAAATTCATGGCGGAGACGATGTCTGGGGGCGCGCCCTTGACCTTCAGCACATCCTCCCGAAGCAGGCTGACGCGCCCGCGCTGCTCCCTGCTGAGCCGCGACAGGTTATTCTCGATGCCCCACTGCAACACCTCCCGGTCGATATCCACCCCGACCGCCCGGTTGCCCTTGCGCTGGCGCACCCACTCGCAACAGATATTGGCAGTGCCGCAGAAATCCTCGCGCAGTCGCCGCGCCTTGCGCCCGCGCAGCCTGCGAAAGGTCTGGTCGACGAACTCGATCTCGGAAGCGGCATACTGCACCGACAGTTCATACAAGCGATGCCGGTCGGCCCGTTCGGCCAGGGTGATGTTTCTCTTCTTCTCTCGCATACTCATGTCATGGCTATGAAAATACTGGGATTATTGACTATACTCGAACTGCGTGAGGAGGGTAACCGCAGGAGGAGAAGATGGGTATTTCAATCACACTGCGCGAGTATCTGGAAGAGCATGCGGCGAGCTACCGGATCGTCCAACACACCCCGACCTGTTCCACCCTGGAAGCGGCGGAATCCGCCCACATCCGGGGCGATCAGATGATCAAAAGCGTTCTGCTGGGGGATGACGACAGCTATGTGATGGCCCTGATCCCCTCCACTCACCGGCTCGATCTGGCGGATATTCAACAGCTCCTCGGACGACGCGTACAGATGGTGCCCGAGGACGAAGTCAGCAGCGCCTTTTCCGACTGCGAGACCGGCTCCATCCCCCCCTTCGGCGAGGCCTACGGGATCGAGACCTGGGTCGATGACCGGCTCCTGGCGGAGAACGAGGTCTATTTTGAATCCGGTGACCACTCCCTGCTGATCCGGCTTGATGGCGGAAAGTTCCGCGAACTGGCTGGAGAGCGGGTGCTGGGCCGGATTAGCCACCACCTCTGAAAATCGCTTTTTTCGCTAAAAGTGATTGCGCACGGGCGGCTTCTGTTATACCCTTTCGCCTCCTTTTTGGAGAGGTGTCCGAGTGGCTGAAGGAGCACGCCTGGAAAGTGTGTATACGTTAATAGCGTATCGAGGGTTCGAATCCCTCCCTCTCCGCCAATCAAAAAGAATAAGCCACTGAATTCAGTGGCTTTTGTGTTTCTTGTTTCGCGTTCAGCCCCCCAAATAGTCCCCCGCTGGGCTTAAATCCAATCATCCAACGACTCCCCCAGCAGGTTCAGCTTTGCCGCCATCCCGGCCAATGAAACCTGCACGAAGGCATCATGCTGGGCAGTCAACCGCTCGAAGGTGTTCCAGTGCATCCCCTTGGGCTTCCAGCCGTTGCCATTGAGGATGCCAGGCTCCCATCCCAGCTTGTCCCGGATTCGGTCCGCACGCCGCGCCATCCTGTCGTAACCAGTTTCCCGCTGGCTGGGGTAGGCCAACTGGTAGCAATGACGGCAGGCGAAGATACCGCCGCCGTAGAGGATCGCCACGCGGCGACCACAGCCACGGGCGGGGCAGAGAAACCAAGGGCGTTCACCGCCAAGATTGCAGGCGGTCCAGTCCAGATAGACGGAATAGCTTTCGTCCTTCCAGTCTTCACCGCCGCTTCGGTGCCGGTAGGTGAGAACCACCCGGTCCGGTTCAGTGCGCACGCGGATGGAGGCGACCACTTCGCCATGGCGTGACCACTGCCAGCCGAAGGATTGATGCGGGGTGAGCAAGCCATCCCGTTTCCAGCGCCGCACGTCGATGGATCGGTAATCGTCGGTAGTGTCCTTTGCGCCCCAGTACCAATGCCGTCCGCTACCCATGCCGCCCATATTCACCTCCAGATTTTTAACCGAAATCATTTGAGAAATTCACCTTTTTGTTTCGGCCCCTGTGGGCCTTGGTTGGTTGCTGTTGGTTTGCTCTGGCTTTGGTAAAAAGCGTTCGCAATACCTCCGGTCCATGTCCCACAATCCGGCGATGGCTTCCGGCTCGCCCTTGGCGCAGTGGCCAAGGTGAGGGTGGTCTATTCGCTCGAAGTGGATGCAGCCGCCGCACGTCATCGGGTGATTGGCGGTGACCGGCTCCGGTACTTCCTCAGCCCGTTTCAAAAAGTACCGCCGGGCTTCCAGGCCATCTCGGCATTTGTCCACTACCTCGGCGATGATTGCCGGGTCGGTTTCCTCGATGTACGCCAGCCAAGCCCGGATGTTGGATTCTTCATCCGATGACAATTCAGGAAGTGGTTCTGGTTGTTCTGCGACGGCGACAGTTGCGACTGGTGCGACAGTTACCGGCTTATCGGCTTGTTGTGTCGCAGGTGTCGCGGGTGTCGCTGTCATGGTGCCAGTGAGCCCGCCTTTTTTGATCAACGCGGAAAGGGTCATTGGTTGCCCCCTTCCAGCAAGGCCGGGTTGACGTGAATCTCCTTGCGCCTGCCGTCCTGGACCAGTTGCACTCGGTCTGCTTCGACCAGTTCAGCCAGGGCAAAATCCAGCGCGGTTTTCTGGCGCAGGTGTCCCGGAGTCACGTTGCGCTGCACTTCCCGCCTGGGAACGATGTTTGTCTTCTCCCTTCGGCAGTAGTCGAGCAACCAGCTATCCAACCGCGCCGCGTTGGCCTGTTCTTCCGGCAATGCCAGTTCGCCATAGAAACGCCGGGCTTCGTGCAGGTGCCAGGCGGCAATGCGTGAAGCACCTTCAAAGGCTGCCAATCCGATAGCGCCGCCACTGCCATGCTCGAATATCTGAAACAGGGTGGCGATTCGGGCTGCATTGTCGGCGGTTTTGCTGGCTACGTCGCGTACGTCGTAGAGTTCGCCGCCGGATCTCAGTTCGCTTTCAATGGCGTCATGGAATATCACCCATGCGGCCTTGGTATCCGCAGCTAAGGGCAGAACAGGGAGCGACAGCGCCCCATCTTCATCAATGGGAACATCCTGTTCGAGAATCCCGGCGATGCGTTGATTGAACCGGGCCAGCGCGGGCCAGGATTCAGGCGGTTCGGTGAAAGACCGATGCCCTTGCGTCGACTCCGGCCAGGCCAGGAGAAAACGGGCAAGAAAGCCCGTACCCCTCGCCAATGAGAGTGCCCACGTAATCTGATGTGGTGATCATCTGATTATTTGATGGCAGTAAACACAACGGCCGATGACCTGTCTTAGGGCATCGGCCGTTGTCGTTATGGCGTTGTCCTTGTTCGCAACTGCTCCTCTTCCTCCTTGCGTGTGGCGCGGTGGATTTGGTCGTAGTAGCGGTTCTCGAAGGCGTTGGTGAGTTCGTACAGGAAGTCCAAGAGTGTCGCTACCTCGTGAAAGATTTTGGGACATCCCAGTCCCCAAAATCGACTCGCCAACGCGACAGCCGTTACTGCCCCGACCGTCCTGCGCTCATCACGACTCCGTCCCGCACATTGCAGCAAAGCTGCTCGTGCGCAACTCCGTCATGATGACCACAATGACTCTACGGCGTGTCGGATGCGCTATTTGTATGCCCTACGTCACTCCCTATCGGTCGTAACTGCGGCCATACAACCGCGCCTACGCCTATCGGGGACTAACCGCCTTCGCTTCGCTCTCCATGGCGGTTAGCGAATGAAGTGACCACAAAGCGGGGATTGCTGCCCAGGCTCATGACTTCGGCCTTGAGGATCACCCGCCAGGACCGGGGCCATGAGCCGGCACTATAGTCCACCTCATGATAGGTGCGGGTGCTGTGCGGCATGAGAGTGCCCACGTAATCTGATGTGGTGATCATCTGATTATTTGATGGCAGTAAACACAACGGCCGATGACCTGTCTTAGGGCATCGGCCGTTGTCGTTATGGCGTTGTCCTTGTTCGCAACTGCTCCTCTTCCTCCTTGCGTGTGGCGCGGTGGATTTGGTCGTAGTAGCGGTTCTCGAAGGCGTTGGTGAGTTCGTACAGGAAGTCCAAGAGTGTCGCTACCTCGTGAAAGATTTTGGGACATCCCAGTCCCCAAAATCGACTCGCCAACGCGACAGCCGTTACTGCCCCGACCGTCCTGCGCTCATCACGACTCCGTCCCGCACATTGCAGCAAAGCTGCTCGTGCGCAACTCCGTCATGATGACCACAATGACTCTACGGCGTGTCGGATGCGCTATTTGTATGCCCTACGTCACTCCCTATCGGTCGTAACTGCGGCCATACAACCGCGCCTACGCCTATCGGGGACTAACCGCCTTCGCTTCGCTCTCCATGGCGGTTAGCGAATGAAGTGACCACAAAGCGGGGATTGCTGCCCAGGCTCATGACTTCGGCCTTGAGGATCACCCGCCAGGACCGGGGCCATGAGCCGGCACTATAGTCCACCTCATGATAGGTGCGGGTGCTGTGCGGCATGAGAGTGCCCACGTAATCTGATGTGGTGATCATCTGATTATTTGATGGCAGTAAACACAACGGCCGATGACCTGTCTTAGGGCATCGGCCGTTGTCGTTATGGCGTTGTCCTTGTTCGCAACTGCTCCTCTTCCTCCTTGCGTGTGGCGCGGTGGATTTGGTCGTAGTAGCGGTTCTCGAAGGCGTTGGTGAGTTCGTACAGGAAGTCCAAGAGTGTCGCTACCTCGTGAAAGATTTTGGGACATCCCAGTCCCCAAAATCGACTCGCCAACGCGACAGCCGTTACTGCCCCGACCGTCCTGCGCTCATCACGACTCCGTCCCGCACATTGCAGCAAAGCTGCTCGTGCGCAACTCCGTCATGATGACCACAATGACTCTACGGCGTGTCGGATGCGCTATTTGTATGCCCTACGTCACTCCCTATCGGTCGTAACTGCGGCCATACAACCGCGCCTACGCCTATCGGGGACTAACCGCCTTCGCTTCGCTCTCCATGGCGGTTAGCGAATGAAGTGACCACAAAGCGGGGATTGCTGCCCAGGCTCATGACTTCGGCCTTGAGGATCACCCGCCAGGACCGGGGCCATGAGCCGGCACTATAGTCCACCTCATGATAGGTGCGGGTGCTGTGCGGCATGAGAGTGCCCACGTAATCTGATGTGGTGATCATCTGATTATTTGATGGCAGTAAACACAACGGCCGATGACCTGTCTTAGGGCATCGGCCGTTGTCGTTATGGCGTTGTCCTTGTTCGCAACTGCT
>PQCP01000061.1 GCA_003062205.1 Candidatus Sedimenticola endophacoides | reverse complement strand
GCTGCTTCAGGATTGCCACCTTTTCCCGGGGCGTGAAATTTCGTCGGGTTCGTTTGCTCATATTTTCCTCCAGAAGTTACTACTAACTCAAATTGAGGAAAACTCCAATTCCGACTGAAGCGGGACAATATCGCGGATCACCGCCACGAGATAATCGTTGGGTGCGCTCTGAACCCGGCTAAGGCTGATCTCCACCGGTAGCAGATTTTCTCCGCTGAATCCAAAGCTGGCGGTAAAAAGGGAGTCGCTGCCCGCCATGCAGTCCGCCGCACGCGACTCCCACTCCTGCTGACTCATTCCATCCACGAGATCCTGCAGGCGCAGACCAAGCACCCTCTCCTTGGGACAGCCAAGCACCTCCGTGACCCGCGCATTCACCTCGATCAATCGCCCCGTGCGCACATGGGCGACCGCGATCAGGTCCACGCTGTGTTCCAGAAGGTGATGGTAGAGCCGATCAGGTTCCACAGACAGCTCCTTCCGGAGCCGGTCGATGACCTCCTGCAGGTGCTCTACATGCCGATTGTAAAGCATCTTCACCAGATCATGGCGCGTCACCAGCCCTGCCACCTGGCCATGCTCATCCACCACCACCAGGCGCCGGATAGACTCCTTCTCCATCAGCTGCACGGTCTTGATCAGATCGTGGGTCAGTGTCACCGAGCGCACTGGAGAGCTCATGATCTCCCGCAGAGGGGTCTCTTCCAGCGCCAAACCATGGCCTATCAGCCGCACCAGATCCCGCTCAGAGAGAATGCCTACCGGCCGCTGTCCATCCACCACCACGATGCAGCTGAATTTTCGCACAGCCATCAGATCCACCGCATCGCCAGCGGCGGCATCTCCGGGAAGTGAAACCACATTTCGGGTCATCACCGCCCCAACCTCCTTGAAATTCACCAGGTACTCATAGCCAAGGTGGTTCAGGAAATTGGCCTCGGTGACAATACCCCGCACATCGCCCTGCGCGTCGATCACCACCAGATGCCGAACCCGCTCGTCCTGGGACAACTGATAGGCCACGCGATAATCCATCTCCGGAGGCACGCTCAGCAGAGGCTGACCCATCACCTCGGCCACGGTAAGATCATCGGGCAATTTGCGTGAATGGGCGACCAGGACCGCATTGCGCTCCGTGTAAATACCGATCGGCTTGCCATCGCGCACCACAACCAGCGCACTGATCCGGCGCCGGCCCATCCGCCGCAGCGCCTCCCTCACCGAAGTATCGCACTCCACCGTCTCCACCGGATAGGTGCATATATCCGCAACAGTCAACACACTCATGGCCGGATCGACCCACGCTCAAAAACAAATACAGCACTCATTCCAGATATCATCTCTACTACTCTTCCAGGGGGCGCGAAAATCCCCATCCCTTTATCCCGATGAGAGAAGCGGCTTCACGCACATTATTCCCACAGACTCAGTCTAAAGTATAGCCAATGGATACTCTCTCCCCGATCCACCTCCTCACACCATGGCACCGAGAACGATTCTCTAACCCCATCCTCCCACCCCGCTCGTATGGATAACCGAGAGATCAACCAAACCATGCGAGGAATTGACCATGAAAACCCCAGTCACCCTGACCACCCTGGCCCTCACCCTGCTGCTGGGGGCCTGCGACCCGGGTATGCGCCCGGCGGAGCAGAAACCCCTGTCACCTGCACCAACCGTCCGACTCGAACCGGCAACGGACCTCCACCAGAGGCGGTTCACAGTGCAGGGCGAGGCATCCTCGCGGAGCGCCAAATCGGAGCGTCAGGGACATGCCGGACTGGCGGCGCCGGTCCTCTCCATGCACCATCAGCCATCCGGCGCCGAATGGATTAATCGAGAACGATACGCTCACTTCAATGACAATTCACTGAAGATCGCCGCAGAAACACCTGTTTCCACCTTCAGTATCGACGTCGACACCGGCAGTTACGCCAACCTGAGGCGCATCCTCAACGAAGGCCGTCTGCCACCGGCCGACGCGGTGCGCACCGAAGAGCTGCTCAACTATTTCAGCTACGACGACCAGGCTCCCGCCCAGCGGGAGCGTCCGTTTCTGACCACCACCGAGATCGCGCCCACACCATGGAATCCCCACACCCATCTGCTGCGCATCGGTATCAAGGCGTGGGAGATCGATACCCGGGAGCTGCCACCGGCCAACCTGGTGTTCCTGCTCGACGTCTCCGGTTCCATGGACTCCCCGGACAAACTGCCCCTGCTGAAGCGCGCCATGAGCCTGCTTTCGAAGCACCTCGACGGCGATGACCGCATCTCCGTAGTGGTCTACGCCGGCGCCTCTGGGGTGGTGCTGGAGCCGACCCCGGGCGACCAGCGGAGCAAGATCGAACAGGCCCTCGAACAGCTGCGCGCGGGAGGATCGACCAATGGCGCATCGGGTATTCGTCTCGCCTACCAGTTGGCCCGGCAGGCATTCATCGAGGGCGGCATCAACCGCGTTCTGCTGGCCACCGACGGCGATTTCAACGTCGGTACCGTCAACCACCAGGCGCTGATCGATCTGGTGGAGCGGCAGCGCGGTGCGGGAATCGCCCTGACCACCCTGGGTTTCGGCGGCGGAAACTACAACGATCAACTGATGGAACAGCTGGCAGACCACGGCAATGGCAACCACGCCTATATCGACAGCCTTCTGGAGGCGCAGAAGGTGCTGATCGATGAGATGGGGGCAACCCTGCACACCCTGGCCGGGGACGTCAAGATTCAGATCGAGTTCAACCCGGCACAGGTCGCCGAATACCGCCTCATCGGATACGAAAACCGCGCCCTGCGCCGGGAGGATTTCAACAACGACGAGGTGGACGCCGGAGAGATCGGGGCCGGACATTCGGTAACCGCCCTCTATGAAATCGCCCTGAGCGGCGGTGCCGGCCGGAGGACCGATCCCCTGCGCTACGCCCCCGCCACCCCCGGGCATGACCGGGCCACGCGGGAACTGGCGCTGCTGCGTCTACGCTACAAGGCCCCCGACCAGACACGCAGCCGCCTTATCGAGACCCCCCTGCGGGCCGCCGATGTGCAGGATTCGCTGGAGGGCAGCAGTGATGATTTCCGGTTCAGCGCCGCGGTGGCCGCCTTCGGCCAACGCCTGCGCGGCGGCACCTACCTCAACGGTTTCGACTATCCCCAGATCACCGCCCTGGCCGCCGGGGCGCTCGGCACGGATCCCATGGGCCACCGGGGCGACCTGCTGCGGCTGGTGCGCCTTGCACACGGCTTGCAGGGTCGGCGATGATTGGACCAACGGGCGTGCGAGGCCCTGGAGAACGCGATACCCACCATGAAACCGCTGGATGACGAAACCCTGATGAACCGCTACCGGGAGGGCGACCTGGGGGCCTTCGACCAGCTCTATGAACGCCACCGCGCCCCGCTGTTCCGCTATATCCGGCGCCAGGTGAGCGAGGAGACGCTGGCCGAAGAGCTCTACCAGGAGGTCTGGCTGCGTGTGATTCGCGCACGGAACCAGTGGGTGGCGGGAAAGGGTTTCAGGCCCTGGCTGTATCGCATCGCCCACAACCGGGTGGTCGATCACTGGCGCGCCCGGCGCCCACCCACCGAAGCGGTGGAGGAGGAGAAGGTGGTCGCCCTGCACGGAAACTGGCCGGAGACCTGGCTCACCATCCGGGACTGCGTGGAGCGGCTGTTCGCGCTGCTCGGGGGGCTCTCCGAGCCCCAGCGCTCGGCCTTCCTGCTCAAGGAGGAGGGGGGATTGAGCCTGAAACAGATCGCCGAGATCACCGGCGTCGGGCACGAGACGGTGAAGAGCCGCCTGCGCTACGCCCTCGGACGCCTGCGCCAGGGCCTGGAGGATTGCGATGAATCGGCACACTACTGAACCGGACGACCGGCGGGTCAGCCGACTCTACCGGCTGGGCAGCCGGGAGATGCCGCCGCCCGCCGTGGATACCGCGATACGCCAGGCGGCACGCGATGCCGTCACCTCGTCCCGGCTTACCCCGGGCTGGCGTTACGCGGCCACCGCCATGGTCGGGTTTCTCGCCCTTGGGGTGCTGCTGCGGGTGCTGGATGTGGAGCCGCCGCCCGCGACCACCCCCGCCCTGGAGGAGGCGCAGCTCACCGGCGACAGCGCCCCGCAGAAGGAGCTTCGTGCCCGCCAGGCCCCGCGACCCGGGGCGCCCGGGGTGGAGGCCCGGACGTCTCTGGAGGGCAAGGCGCATCGCGACATTGCGGCCGATGCACCGAGCACCACCGCCGAGGCCCAATCCAACGTCCGCACTCCCGCTCCACCAACGCAAGAGCGTGCGAAGCGCGAAGCAGCGGACACGGAGGTGGCAGCGCGCACCCGGCAGGGTCTGCTCCAGGTCCCCGATTGCGCCGCCTTCATCCCCCCCGCCTCGGACCAATACGCGGCCTGGTCGGAGCTTGCCGAGCGGCTCACGGCCCAAGGCGACCCGGCCGCACTGAACTGTCTGAAGCGGGCCTATCGGGAGCGATTCGGGGTGGAGTTCGGGCCGCCGCGCTGATCCCGCGCGACACCGGGAGGGGGCAACCTCAGGGCATCATCGGATTCATGAAACCCATGGGCCGGGCGATCTGGCGCACATTCTCACGCATCACCGCCACGCCACCCGTCATCTGGACGATGCGCTGGTCGATATTGGTCATTCCGGCGCCGAGCAACGCCATGTCCTGCTCGATCACATCCACCGTCCCGGTCATGTGCGCCATGCTGCCACGCACCCGTGGCATGGTATCGGCCAACTCCGCGGTATGCGTGGTGATCGTGTCCATCTCCTGCATATGCGCCTCGATGGTCTCCATCTCGTGGGTGATGTTGACCATGTTACGGGTGATCCCCTTCAGGTTGCTGTGCATCGAATCCATATTGTTGACGATGCCGCTGAGATTTCGGTAGAGGATGTGTATGTTGTAGACGTTGAATACCGCCACCACCACCAGCACCGCCGATACCGCCAGCAGGATGATATTGGTGAACTGAAAATGCTTATGCCGCTCGTCGAGGTGGAGCTGGGTCTCGCGCCCCAGGCGGGCGACGACCTCAACTACGATTTTCTTGGGATCATCGGCCATAACGCCACCTCAAGGCATGAACGGGAACATCTTGTTGATGGATCGGGCGGGGGCACCCATGCGGTGCATATCAATGCCCATGCGCTGGACATCGATGTTCATGATGTCGATGGAATTGGAGATGTTGCCGATACTGTGTCGCACCGTGCCGATGGTGTTCTTGATGCCGTCCACATTGTCCCGCATGCTCTCCATGTCGACGGCGATCCGGGTCATCTCACGGCTCATCGAGGCGGTCTGCCCGGTAATCTGCTCCAGCAACCCCACCCGCTGCTCGACCGAGGTGATCGCGGTGTTGATCCGCGCCATGTGCTGCGAGACCTCGGTGAAGTCCTCATTCATGTCATTGACCACGGCGGAGATCCGGTTGACCTGGGAGGAGAGGGTCCAGAGCAGGATCATGATGGATACGGCGATGATGCCGAGGATGATGATGCCCGCCTGGATGGCCCAGTTGAGACGATCACCCAGCTTGTTCTTGATGTTTATCTGGCTGAGGATAATCGCCTCGAACGAGGTTATCGCCCGGAGAAACTGTGCCTCAGTGACCGCCCCTTCAATTTTTTCGTTATTGGCGGACTGCTCATTGGCCATATCGCGGCCTCCACTCACTACCGATCTTCCGATGTTAACAGACTTCTTCTGCCGACCGACACTATATCCCAGCAAATAAGAATCCCATAGGGGCGGTGGGCAAAATAATATTATGTCGGCATCAATATAGCGGGAACGAAAGGCACTGAGGATCAAGAAAACAACCACATTTCCTCCATTTTTTGATAATCTCTGGAGAGGCTCCGGCGATTCGCCGGTAGCGCCACTGCGAGCGCGGCCGGGCAGTGCCGCCCCAATGGGTCCAAAAGTGAACGGATTACCCTGTCGTGCCTCCCCGTGCCGCGGGGAGGCATGTTCGGAGGCTCCAGGACCAGCCACAGAGGATCCGCCATTGCAGACGAGGTACGCCGGACTCACATGACCCTCGACAACCTTTCAATCGATGAGATGCAATCCCGGCTGATCACGTTGCGCGAGGAGCACCGGGATCTGGACGATGCCATTCTGCGGCTCTCATCCGGGCCATACATCAACGAACTGCAACTGCGGCGCCTGAAAAAAAGGAAACTTTTTCTCAAAGATGCGATTTCGCGGATAGAGACGCTACTGATCCCCGACCTCAACGCCTGACACGCGGCGACACGGCCTCGGGTCGGCAGGGAAAACGAGCCACCGATACAGATGACGATCCCGGTACTGATATGTGACGACTCCAGCTTCGCCCGCAAGCAGGTGGCGCGGTCGCTCCCGGAAAACTGGGATGTGGAACTCTCCTACGCCGGCAACGGCGAGGAGGCGCTGGAGCTGATCCGCCAGGGCCGGGCCGACATCCTGTTCCTCGACCTCACCATGCCGGTGCTCGATGGTTTCGGGGTGCTCAAGACGATCCGCGAGGAGGACCTCCCCTCCCTGCCGATCGTCATCTCCGGTGACATCCAGCCCGAAAGCCGCCGCCGGGTCATGTCCCTCGGCGCGGTCTGCTTCATCAAGAAACCGATTCAGAGCGACGAACTGACCCGCGTCCTCAACGACTACGGCCTGTTGCAGCTCAGCGGGGAGCGCCACATCGTCTATGACGAGGCGGTCGAGTTCACCGACTGGTGCCAGGAGTACTCCAATATATCCAAGGGCCGCGCCGCCGACCTGCTGGCCCGGTTTATCGAACAGGAGGTGGAGCTCTCCATCCCCCGGGTCGGCTACCTGGAGCGCGGTCGCCTGGCCGAGCGGCTGCGCAGCCAGGATGACCCCGGCGGCGACGACCGCATCATCAGTCAGGGGTTTACCGGCGGTGGTATCTCCGGCGAGATGATCCTCACCTTCAACAGCCAGGACGCCGAACGCATCCACAACCTGCTCTACCACAAGCCCCCGGACAAGGATGCGTCGGAACTGGAGGCGATCATGGATATGGCCAACATCCTCTCCGGGGCCTACCTGCGGGGCATGAGCGAGCAGATCGACGAGCTGTTCAGCATCGGTCAGCCGATCACCCGCACCCGCCGTGAGCTGATCCGGGGATGCGAGCGGATCCAGACCCCGGCCGGCGAACAGATCCTGTTGATCGAGTGCGACTACACCATCGCCAACCGGATCTCCTGCAACCAATGGCTGCTCTTCCCCCAGACATCGGCCGACGCCCTGGAGGCGCGTGCCGCCCCGCTGATGGAGTAACGGAATGAAATCGACCCCGGACACCATCGAGCAGTTGCACCTGCTGTTGAACATCCTGCAGAACGTGGATGTCGGCCTGGTGGTGCTGGACCGCGACTGCAAGGTCCAGCTCTGGAACCGGTTCATGGAGAACCACAGCAACACCCGCGCACGCAAGGTCATCGGCAAGGACCTCTTCGAGTGTTTTCCGGAGCTCCCCGGGGAGTGGCTCAAGAGCAAGGTGGATTCGGTGTTCGTGCTCAACAACCGGGCCTTCACCACCTGGAAACAGCGCCCGTACCTGCTCAAGTTCAGCAACTACCGCCCGATCACCAGCCAGGTGGAGTGGATGTACCAGAACCTCTCCCTGTTCCCCCTACAGGCGGTCGACGGCAGCATCGCCCAGGTCTGCATGATCATCACCGACGTGACCGAATCGGCACTGGACGATATCGCCCTACAGGCGCTGAACGATGAGCTGGACCTGCTGAGCAAAACCGATGGCCTCACCAGGCTGCTTAACCGCCGCTCCTGGGAAGCGGAAGTTGAGAAGGAGTTTCTGCGCTTCGCCCGCTCCGGCCGGGCCAGTTCCCTGGTGATGCTCGACATCGATCACTTCAAGCGGGTCAACGACACCTACGGCCACCAGGCCGGCGACGAGGTGATACGCCAGATCTCCGCCACCATCCGCAAGACCCAGCGCGACACCGACATCTCGGGCCGTTATGGCGGCGAGGAGTTCGGCGTCATCCTGGTCGAATCGGATGCGGAGGGCGCCAGTTACTTCTGCGAACGCCTGCGCGCCGCCGTGGAGGATCTTCACATCGTCAGTGGCGAACATGAGATCCACTGCACCATCAGCCTCGGCATCTCCGAAATCAGCCAGGAGATGACCCTCTACCGCCAGTGGGTGGAACAATCCGACCAGGCGCTCTACCTCTCCAAAGAGTCCGGCCGCAACCAGTACAACGTCTACCGGGGATAGCCCGCATCCGCCCCGGACACACCGGCCTTGCCCAGATTAAACGCTTTCATAGCCGTTTTTTTTTGGCCGCCGAGCGCCCATCCCGCACACCCCTCTTACGACCACGGCCCGGCGGGCAATCGCACTATCCGCCCGCTCGAATGGCCAGCATAGCCGATTCGGGCGGGCGATGCGGGAACGATGCCCCGTCCCCAGGGCGCTTGGCTTCCACCCTGAAATTCAATATGATTTCCCGATTGAGCCCCTACCAAGGAGAGAGATAACAATGAAACTGCGCATCGGACAAAAACTGCTCGTGGCCGCCATGGCCATGGCGATCTCCCTGCCCGCTTTTTCCGCCGACCCCATCAAATTCGGCGTCGCTGGCGCCCACAGCGGCGACCTCGCCTCCTACGGCATCCCCACGGTCAACGCGGCCAAGCTGATCGTGAACGAGATCAATGCCCGGGGCGGCATCGACGGCAGGCAGGTCGAGTTGCTGATCGAGGACGATGTGTGCAAACCCGAGGTGGCCACCAACACCGCCACCAAACTGGTCTCATCCGGCGTACACGTGGTGCTTGGCCACATCTGCTCCGGCGCCACCAAGGCGGCGCTGCCGATCTACAACAATGCCGGCGTGGTGGTGATGTCCCCCTCCGCGACCAATCCCGCCCTGACCCAGAGCGGTGACTACCCCAACTTCTTCCGCACCATCGCGGCGGATGACGCCCAGGCCCGGACCGAGGTCGATTTCGCCCTCAAGATGGGGCTGAAGAAGATCGCGGTCATCCATGACAAGGGGGATTACGGCAAGGGTCTGGCCGAGTTCGCCAAGACCTTCCTGGAGCAGGCCGACGGGGCCGAAGTGGTGCTCTACGAGGGCGTGACCCCGGGCGCCGTCGACTACTCCGCCATCGTGCAGAAGATCAAGCGCTCCGGAGCCGACGCGGTGATCTTCGGCGGCTACCACCCGGAGGCCTCGAAGATCGTCAGCCAGATGCGCAAGAAACGCATGGACACGGTGTTCATCTCCGATGACGGCGTCAAGGACGACACCTTTATCAAGGTCGCCGGAAAATATGCCGAGGGAGTCTACGCCTCCGGCCCCAAGGACAACTCCCAAAACCCCCTCTCCGGCGCTGCCGTCGAGGCCCACAAGAAGGAGTTCGGCAGCGATCCCGGCGCCTCTTCTATGAGAACGCCTACTCGGCGGCCCTGGCCCTGACCAACGCCATCGATCAGGCCGACTCCACCGACTACCAGGCCATCGTCAACGCCCTGCGCACCAAGGATGTCGACACCCCCGTGGGCAAGATCCACTTCGACGAGAGGGGTGATGCCGTCGGCGTCGGGTTCTCCATGTACCAGGTCCGGGACGGAGAGTACGTAGAGGTCCAATAAGCGATCACCACCGAGGGGGGCGGTATCGGGTGATACCGCTCCCCTTTTTGCGCACCAGGCAGCCCCTCCATGGAATACTTTATCGAGCTTCTCTTCAGCGGACTGACCAGGGGATCCATTTATGCCCTGATCGCGCTCGGCTACACCATGGTCTACGGCATCATCGGCCTGATCAACTTTGCCCACGGCGAGATCTACATGATCGGCGCCTTCACCGCCTACATCGTCTCCTCGGTACTCGCCATCTACGGCTTCCCGACGCTGGGAATCATCGTCATGGCGGGACTGGCGGCGGCCATCTGGTCCAGCGCCTATGGGTACACCATCGAAAAGGTCGCCTACCGCCCGTTGCGCCATGCCCCCCGCCTGTCACCGCTGATCAGCGCCATCGGCATGTCGATCTTCCTACAGAACTACGTCCTGCTGGCCCAGACCTCCGATTTCCTGGCCTTCCCCGAGTTGATCCCGGAGTTTGAGTTCATGGAGCCGGTGGCCCACATCGTCGGCTCCACCGACATGGTGATCCTGGTGACCACCGCCACGGTGATGGTGCTGTTGACCCTGCTGATCAAATTCACGCGGATCGGCAAGGCGATGCGCGCCACCTCCCAGGACAAGGTGATGGCGACCCTGGTCGGCATCAATGTGGACCGCGTCATCTCGACCACCTTTATCATCGGCTCCAGCCTGGCCGCCATCGGCGGTGTGCTGATCGCCTCCCACATCGGACAGATCAATTTCTTCATCGGTTTTCTAGCCGGCATCAAGGCGTTTACCGCCGCAGTGCTCGGGGGCATCGGCTCGATCCCGGGGGCGGTGCTCGGCGGTATTGTGCTGGGCCTGACCGAGAGCTTCGCCACCGGCTACGTCTCCAGCGACTACGAGGATGTGTTCGCCTTCTCCCTGCTGGTGCTGATCCTGATCTTCAAGCCCTCGGGCATCCTCGGCAAAGACGAGATCCAGAAGGTGTAAACCATGGTCACACTGAATGTCGTCAAACGCTCCCTGAAGGTCTCCCTCTGGTTCGCCTTCCTCACCTTCCCCATCATGGTAATCAAGGCCGACCCCTTGGAAGGGACCGTGGAGTGGCGCTGGGAGAACCTGTTTTTTGTCGCCCTCGGCTGTTTCGTGCTATCGATCCTGTCGCGGGTGGTCGCGGTGCAACAGGAGAAGCGCAAGAGCCGCAGGCTGGCGCAGAGTCGTCTGAACGAACCGCTGGTCCAATACATCCTGCACACCCCCAGGTATCTCTACCCGCTGTCAGCGGCGGCGCTGCTCTTCACCCTGCTCTTCCCGTTCCTCTTCGACACCTACCAGACCAACGTCATGACCACCGCCCTCAAGAGTGTCGCTACCTCGTGAAAGATTTTGGGACATCCCAGTCCCCAAAATCGACTCGCCAACGCGACAGCCGTTACTGCCCCGACCGTCCTGCGCTCATCACGACTCCGTCCCGCACATTGCAGCAAAGCTGCTCGTGCGCAACTCCGTCATGATGACCACAATGACTCTACGGCGTGTCGGATGCGCTATTTGTATGCCCTACGTCACTCCCTATCGGTCGTAACTGCGGCCATACAACCGCGCCTACGCCTATCGGGGACTAACCGCCTTCGCTTCGCTCTCCATGGCGGTTAGCGGATGTACGTTGTATTGGGTCTGGGGCTGAACATCGTGGTGGGGGTGGCAGGACTGCTCGATCTGGGGTATGTCGCCTTCTATGCCGTCGGCGCCTACAGCTACGCCCTGCTCAATCTGCACTTCGACATGGGTTTCTGGGCGGTACTGCCGATCGGCGCACTCCTCGCCGCCCTGTTCGGCATCGTGCTCGGTTTTCCGGTACTGCGCCTGCGCGGCGACTACCTGGCCATCGTCACCCTGGGCTTCGGCGAGATCATCCGCCTGGTGCTGGAGAATTGGAACGATTTCTCCCAGGGCCCCAGCGGCATCGCCAACATCCCACGCCCCGGCTTCTTCGGCATCGAGCTGTCACTTGACCAGGCGATCCTCTACACCTACTACCTGATGGCGGCGCTGGTGGTGATCACCATCTTCGTGGTCAACCGCCTGCAGGACTCCCGCCTGGGGCGCGCCTGGATCGCCCTGCGCGAGGACGAGATCGCCTGTCAGGCGATGGGCATCGACAAGACCCGGACCAAGCTCACCGCCTTCGCCCTGGGCGCCACCTGGGCCGGCATGGTCGGCGTCATCTTCGCCGCCAAGACCACCTTCATCAATCCGGCCAGTTTCACCTTTCTGGAATCGGCGATCATCCTCTCGATCGTGGTCCTCGGCGGCATGGGCTCGATCTTCGGCGTCCTTCTCGGCGCCCTGATCCTGATCCTGTTGCCGGAGTATCTGCGCGCCCTCTCCGACTACCGGATGCTCGCCTTCGGCGCCATCCTGGTGACCATGATGGTGTTCCGCCCCCAGGGGCTGATCGCCAACGTCCGCCGCAGCTACCGCTTCAGAAAAAACCCGGGGTCCGGGACACCATGAGCACGCCGATCCTCGATGTCACCGGTCTCTCCATGCACTTCGGCGGCATCCGCGCCGTCGACCAGGTCGACCTGGATATCAAGTCCGGTGAGATCGTCGCCCTGATCGGCCCCAACGGTGCCGGGAAGACCACCTTTTTCAACTGCCTGACGGGCATCTACAACCCCACCGCAGGCGAGATCGTCCTCCACGGCCCGGGGGGAAAGCACCACCGTCTCAACGGCCTCAAACCCAACAAGGTGACCGAAAAAGGGGTGGCCCGCACCTTCCAGAACATTCGCCTGTTCCAGAACATGACGGTGCTGGAGAACGTGATGATCGGCCGCCACTGCCGAACCCGCTCGTTTATCGCCGGGGCCATCTTCCGCACCCGCCACAACCGCCGCGAAGAGCGCCAGATCATCGACCACAGCTACGCCATCCTACGCAAGGTGGGTTTGGAAAAATCGGTCAACGAACTGGCGAAGAACCTCTCCTACGGCGAGCAGCGCCGCCTTGAGATCGGACGCGCCCTGGCCACTGAACCCTTCCTGTTGCTGCTCGATGAGCCGGCCGCCGGAATGAACCCCCAGGAGACCCGGGAACTCGACGGCCTGATTTCGCGTATCCGCGACGATGGCCTGGCCATCCTCCTGATCGAGCACGACATGAAGCTGGTGATGAGCATTTCGGACCGCATCTTTGTCATGGACTACGGGAAGGGGATCGCCCAGGGTTCACCGGCCGAGGTGCGCGCCAACCCCGCCGTGGTCAAGGCCTACCTGGGCGAGGAGGCCTGATATGTCCCACGGAGCGCGGCAAACACTGCGTGACCACCCACCGGTCGTACCTTGCCCGATGGCTCCCGCCACCAACGGCACAAGCCGATCAAAGGTCTCCTGAGATGCTGGAACTGCAAGACATCCACACCTACTACGGCAACATCCAGGCCCTTCGGGGGATATCCCTGGAGATCAACCAGGGTGAGATCATCACCCTGATCGGGGCCAACGGCGCCGGCAAGAGCACCACCCTGATGACCATCTCCGGCATCACCCCACCTCGCACTGGCCGGATCCGCTTCGAGGGGCGGCAGATCCAGGGGATGAGCCCCGACCGGATCGTTACCATGGGAATCGGCCAGGTGCCCGAGGGACGGCGCATCTTTCCCCAACTGAGCGTTCAGGAGAATCTGGACCTGGGGGCCTTTCCACGCGCCGACAAGGCCGCCATCCGCCAGGATCTGGAGTACGTGTTCCACCTGTTCCCGATCCTCTCCGAGCGGCGCCACCAGGCTGGCGGAACCCTCAGCGGCGGTGAGCAACAGATGCTGGCCATGTCCCGCGCCCTGATGGCACGCCCCAAACTGCTACTGCTCGACGAGCCCTCCATGGGGCTGGCGCCACTGATCATCCGCCAGATCTTCGAGATCGTGGAACAGATCAACCGCGAGCAGAACACCACCATCTTCCTGGTCGAGCAGAACGCCAACCTGGCCCTGCAGATCGCCCACCGCGGTTATGTCATCGAAAACGGCCGGATCGCCCTGACCGACAGCGCCGCCAACCTGCTGCGCAACGAGGCGGTGCAAAAGGCTTATCTGGGCATCTGACCCGCCATTACTTCTTCAGCATGTCGGCAAGATCCCGGAACGGGTTGTGGGTCGCCCCCTCCCGCTTCCGATCACTCCCGCTCTCCCCGCCCCCCCCATACCGGGCATCCAGCAGCCGCGAATGTTCGTTATCGTGGCAATAGAGGCAGAGCAGTTCCCAGTTGCTGCCGTCGGACGGATTGTGGTCGTGATTGTGGTCGCGGTGGTGCACCGTCAGCTCGCGCAGGTTGCTCCGTGTAAACTCGCGCCCGCAGCGTCCGCATACCCAGGGGTAGAGTTTGAGGGCCCGCTCCCGGTACCCCTTCTCGCGCTCCTCCCGCTCGCGCCGAGCCCGTGCCACCACCTGATCCAGCTTATCCGACATCACTCCCCCTCCCAATCCCGATAGCGGTTCCTTCCATGCGAAAAGGCAGCACGCCTCCTCACCCTGCCGTGCGTGCGCCCGAGGCAGCCGTCGAGACTGCAACCACTCTACCCTATGATCACCAGAACAAGATAAGGAACCAGATTAAAAACAATAAATAAGATTTTGAAAAATCCAAGAAAACCGTACATCAGCTCATCAAAACGTTGTCTGGAGAGCGGAAAAAAACGGCTCTGGATGCGATACACCTGCTGCGGCGCCAACATCAACCACAGGGTCCACCACAGCAGCAAGGCACCATCGATGAGGGTGCACCAGAGAAAGAACTCCGTCATCAAGCACACATCCATACGCCACCCCGAATTTCAGTTACCACCCCGCGCCGGCAGCACTCCGCCTGCCAGCCCACCTGAGTAGGATTGTAGGCGCAATTCCAGCTTCAGGCAGCCCCCACGAGGCGCCAGACGGAATCTTCGCTCGAAGACCGGGCCCGCTACGGGACTTGCCTGAACACCTTATTCAGACACGACGGGATCGCATCGCTGTGCGGGAACCGCCAGGCGCGCCAGCACATAGGAGACCGCCGCCAGGCCGAAGGCCGCGGTAACACTGGTCACCGAGCCGTAGCCCCCGCAGTTGAGACCGGAATCACCCACTCCCCCGGCATGGCACACCCCGCCGGAGGCGTCCGGAAACACCGGCTGCTCGGGAGAGTAGAGACAGGGAATATCGAAACGGCGCCTGGTGTTGCGGGAAAAGCCATACTCGCGGCGCAGCAGCCGCCGGGTTCTGGCCAGCAGCGGGTCCTGCTCGGTACGCGACAGGTCCGCCCGGCGAATCGCCAGCGGGTCGCGCTTGCCGCCCGCACCGCCGGTGGTGATCACCCGCAGCCGATTACGGCGGCAGAAGGCGATCAGGGCGGCCTTCACCCGGAACGAATCGATACAGTCGATGAGATGATCGTAGCCCCGATCCAGTAGCAATCGGGGCAGGCTGTCCGGGGCGATGAACGCCTCCACGCGGTTGACCCGGCACAGGGGATTGATGCTCAGGACACGCTCGGCCATGGCATCGACCTTGGCCTTTCCGTAATTGCCCTCGACAGCCTGGATTTGGCGGTTGGTATTCGACTCCGCCACGTGGTCCAGGTCCACCAGGGTGATCTCACCGATGGCGCTGCGCGCCAGCGCCTCGGCGGCCCAGGAACCGACCCCGCCGATGCCGATGACACAGACGTGGGCGCGCTGCAGGCGCTCGAATCCCGCAGCGCCGTACAGACGCTGGATGCCACCGAAACGGCGCTGGATGTCGATGTCGTTCTCTCTGCTCATGGCGTACCGGATCATATGAGGTGCAACAGCGGCTGATCTTAGGCAAAATCAATCGCCAAAGCCACCGCCCGGAGCACCCTGCACGCCCCCGGGATGCAATCCGCAAGCCTCGAACAGGACCTCTTCATGGATAAACCCGCCCTATCGCTGATCGGCGCCGGCGCCGCCGGACGCTCCCTGCTGCTGGCCCTGGGCCGCCTCGGCTTCCCGCTCGCCGCCGTCTCCAGCCGCAGCTCAGACAGCGCCCGGCGCTGCGCGGCGGAGTGTGGCGCCGCACGGGTCTGCGCCGATCCCGCCGAAGCGGCCCGCGCCGGAGAGTTGGTCATCATCGCCACCCCGGACAGCGCCATCGCGACGGTCTGCGAGACAGTCGCCCGCGCGGACGGATTCCGCCCCGGTCAGCTGGTACTGCATCTGAGCGGCGCCCTGGCCAGCAACACCCTTGAGAGTGCCGCCGGGCGCGGTGCCGACACCCTCGCCTTCCACCCGGTGCAGACCCTCGCCGAACCGCAACAGGGCGCCGCAGCGCTGAGGGAGGCTTGGTTCTGCCTGGAAGGGAGCGCCACGGCCATCGCCAGGGGCGCGGAACTGGCCGCCGCCCTCTCGGGCCGGCATGTGGTGATACCGGCGGCGGGAAAGCCGCTCTACCACGCCGCCCTCTGCTTCGCCTCCAACTACCTGGTCACCCTGGAGGGGGTCGCCGTGGACCTCCTGACCCATGCCGGAATCGACCGCACCAAGGCCCTGCTGCCGCTGCTGCTGCCGCTGCTGCGGGGTGCGCTCGAAAACCTGCAACACTGCGGCATCCCCAAGGCCCTCACCGGCCCCATCAGCCGGGGAGACGCCACGACCGTGGAACGGCACCTGAGCGCCCTCGACACCCTCTCCGGGACATCGGGCACGCTCTACCGCCAACTGGGGCTCGCCACCCTGGCGCTGGCCCGCTCCCGGGGCGGTCTGCCGGCGGAGAGCCCGTCACGGCTCAGAGAATGCCTCAGCGATCCAGAACGGGTCTGAAGCGCAGTGGATGGAGGAATCGGCGGTTCCCCGGCACCAGGAATAAACACCCAGGCTCCACTGTCACGCCCAGCCCGCATTTCCCTCAGGGCAGCGGGTGTCTGCTGAACACGCGATTCAATCGCAATGAAGTCGAATCGTTCTCAACTTCCATCAAATGCCTTATATCTGGTTATTGGAACAATCCGGCTGGGCAGCCCGAGCCACCCCCTGGAACCAATGGCTCCACAGACGCTGTTTCAATCCGGGTTTCCATGCCACCCTGTATCCCGCATCCCTTCGAAAGGCGCGGGTTACACAAGTGATCCATGTCTAATAGATCGGCCGATGTTTCTCAACTTGCCATACGGGAATTATATGCGACACTCAGTGTAGGGATTCGTTTCAGGAAAAAGATTCTGTTAACTATGCCATCCGCCCGCTCTGACTACAGCTTGGAAGCCATTAGAAATAAAATTGGGGATCTCTGCGCCTTGTTGGGGTTCGGGATCTCCACCCTCTACAGCCTCGCCTACCTGCTCTTCGTCGACTCCGTAACGGGCGCCGCTCTCAACCAGGTATTTGCCTTCGGATATCTGCTCTATTTCCTCTTCAAGAGACACGGAAAACTGTACCTGGCGAGACTCTCGGTGGCGGTTAACTTCATCGTGCAGATGTTACTGGTGACAATCTTTTTCACATCAACCGAGTCGGGGCTGCAGTACTACTACATCGTCTCTGGGGCGGTCTCCTACATACTCCACTCCCACGATGCACGCACACGCATCATCCTGCCACTGATTTCCGTGGTGTGCTATTTGACCCTGGAAATCAGTGGCAACAGCTATGCCGCGTTTCAACTGGACCCACGCGTCTTTCATTTTGTTCGAGTGGCCACGATACTTACGATCTTTGCCATATTCATCATTATCATCCGGCTCTTTCACAGGGAAAACGACCTGCAAAACAGATGGTTGACCCAGCTCTCCACCACCGACCCGCTGACCCACCTGCTAAACAGAAGGGCAACCCAAAATGCACTTGAACGCGAGGTGGCCCGATCAAAAGCGCAGAACAGCACATTCTCCATCCTCATCGGGGACATAGACCATTTCAAAGCGATCAATGACCACCACGGCCATCAGTGCGGGGATATGGTATTGATCAAGGTGGCCCAGACCCTGCGTGAGCTGTTACGAGAGCAGGATGCGGTATCACGTTGGGGCGGCGAGGAGTTCTTGCTATTGTTGCCGAATACCGATGCGGCCCATGCCACGGCTCTTGCGGAACGTCTCCGGGTGAGTATCGAGAACGCACCGTTACAAGAACATCAACATGACATCAACATCACCATGTCATTTGGGGGTGTTGAATATCAGCCGCACACAACGGTGGAGGATATGATCCAAATGGCTGATCAATTGATGTATGAGGCCAAGCGAGCGGGACGAAATCGCGTGGTGTTCCATAATCCCATGGAACAGCCAAACCCGGTACCGACTTGATGTCGGTATTTTCACAGGCTGAATATCCGCCAGTGTCAATCCGACTGTCACTGCCTTCCAGGATTCCGCGCAGGCGGCGGTCTCCATAGACATCAATCTCTGGAGACATGACCAGGGATTTCCACAGTTGTCGCGGGGGTTATCCTGACATCGGTAATAAGCGGTGTTCCGGGATTTCCCGGCAGGTGGGTGAAAAAGGCAATCCTGCGGGTTGTTTGGTGGAGCCAGGCGGGATCGAACCGCCGACCTCTACACTGCCAGTGTAGCGCTCTCCCAGCTGAGCTATGGCCCCGCAACGACACGGCGCGCATGGTAAATGAGAGATATGAAAACTTCAACCGCCAAATGCGCCGATACCGGCGTCATGTAGAAACTGGCGCAGACGCTTCACATCCTGTCTGGTCAGGACCGAACTGTGGTGGGGGCGGTGCAACACCCCCTCGCGGCCGTTCATCACCACCCGCAGACGGGCACCCGGCACGTCGTGGAATTCGGCGCCCAGGGACTTGAGCATCGACTCCACCTCGCGCCAGTGGATATTGCCGCTGGGCGGATCGTGGAAGACCGCCGCCAGTATCTTATCGTGCTTGTGGCTCATGCCGGTTCACCCCGCCCCCCTGAACGATCTCTCTGGAATGACCAAAGAGTAGCACAGGGCACGAGTGGCATTTCGGCGCGAAAAACCACCTCTTCCGGGGCTGCGTCCGGACCATAATCCGCGCTACTCATCGGGGGGGATTTCATGCTATTCTATGCGCCTGTTTTTTTGCATAAGAAAAGAAATATCTTGTAAATCAATTACTTGATATTTTATGCGCCAGCTTGTGCTCGGTGCAGGTCTGATTGCACATGTAAAAAGGCCGTTTCAGCTGGCTCCGGCAGAGGAGCAGAGGCTCCTTCTGGGGCAGGCCCATGGCCGGTTTCAGCAGTGGATTGTCATTACTTTTGGACTTGAGAGCAGAAATGAAAGATCTGACTAAATACCGTAACATCGGCATCTTTGCCCACGTTGACGCGGGCAAAACCACCACCACCGAGCGCATTCTGAAGCTTACGGGTAAGATCCACAAGACCGGTGAGGTGCACGATGGCGAGGCCACCACCGACTTCATGGAGCAGGAGCAGGAGCGCGGTATTACCATTCAGTCAGCGGCCACCTCCTGCGAGTGGAACGGCCATCGCCTCAACATCATCGACACCCCCGGACACGTCGATTTCACCATCGAGGTCTACCGCTCCCTGAAGGTGCTCGATGGCGGTGTGGGCGTCTTCTGCGGATCCGGCGGCGTGGAGCCCCAGTCCGAAACCAACTGGCGCTACGCCAACGACTCCGAGGTCTCGCGCATCATCCTGGTCAACAAGCTGGACCGCCTGGGCGCCGACTTCTACCGCGTCGTCAAGCAGATCGAAAACGTGCTGGGCGCGGTTCCCCTGGTGATGGTGCTGCCGATCGGCATCGAGGACGACTTCAAGGGCGTGGTCGACCTGCTGACCCGCAAGGCGTGGATCTGGGACGACTCCATGGACGCGGCGAAGTACCATATCGAAGAGGTGCCCGCCGACATGGCCGATCTGGTCGAGGAGTGGCGCGAGAAGCTGATCGAGACCGCCGTGGAGCAGGACGACGACCTGATGGAGGCCTATCTGGATGGAGAGGAGCCCTCCATCGAGGATCTCCAGCGCTGCATCCGCAAGGGCACCATCAATCTCGACTTCTTCCCCACCTACTGCGGTTCGGCCTTCAAGAACAAGGGTGTGCAGTTGGTGCTGGACGCGGTCGTGGACTACCTGCCCAACCCGGTTGAGGTCAAGCCCCAGCCCGAGGTGGATCTGGAAGGCAACGAGACCGGCGAGTTCGCCATCGTCGACCCCGAGCGGCCCCTGCGCGCCCTGGCCTTCAAGATCATGGACGACCGCTTCGGCGCCCTGACCTTCACCCGCATCTACTCCGGCAAGATCAAGAAGGGCGACACTGTCCTCAACACCTTCACCGGCAAAAACGAGCGCATCGGGCGCATCGTCGAGATGCATGCCGATTCCCGCCAGGAGCTTGACGCGGCCCAGGCCGGTGACATCGTCGCCCTGCTCGGCCTGAAGAACACCCAGACCGGTCACACCCTCTGCGACATGAAGAACCCGGCCACCCTGGAGCCGATGGTCTTCCCCGATCCGGTAATCTCCATCGCCATCCGCCCCAAGGACAAGGGCGGCTCGGAGAAGATGGGCATCGCCCTGAGCAAGATGGTCCAGGAGGACCCCTCATTCCGCGTCGAGACCGACGAAGAGTCGGGTGAGACCATTATCAAGGGCATGGGCGAGCTGCATCTGGACATCAAGGTGGACATCCTCAAACGCACCCATGGCGTGGAGGTGGAGGTAGGCAAGCCGCAGGTCGCCTACCGCGAGACCATCACCCAGCGGGTCGAGGACAGCTACACCCATAAGAAACAGACCGGCGGTTCCGGCCAGTTCGCCAAGATCGACTACGCCATCGAACCCGGCGAGACCGGCAGCGGCTTCAACTTCGAATCGGTGGTGACCGGCGGCAACGTCCCCCGCGAGTACTGGCCGGCGGTGCAGAAGGGCTTCGAGGTGAGCATGCAGACGGGCACCCTGGCGGGCTTCCCGCTGCTGGATGTCAAGGTCACCCTGATCGACGGTGGTTTCCACGCCGTGGACTCCTCGGCCATCGCCTACGAGATCGCTGCCAAGGCGGCCTACCGCCAGTCGGTGCCGAAGGCGTCGCCCCAGCTTCTGGAGCCGATCATGAAGGTCGATGTATTCACCCCGGACGACCATGTCGGCGATGTCATCGGCGATCTCAACCGCCGGCGCGGCATGATCAAATCCCAGGAGGCGGGCACCACCGGTGTACGGGTCAAGGCCGACGCTCCGCTGAGCGAGATGTTCGGCTACATCGGCGACCTGCGCACCATGACCTCCGGCCGCGGGCAGTTCTCCATGGAGTTCTCCCACTACGCGCCCTGCCCCAACAACGTAGCCGAGGCGGTGATCAAGGAGGTCAAGGAGCGCAAGAAGTAAGCGCGAAGCCGCTGTCCGCTATCGATAGGGCCGCGGGGGGCAACCCTTGCGGCCTTTTTGATTTCATCCACCCCGCAAATGCGGGCGCGGCCTCTACAGGAGCGCCCGCAGGGCCTGCAACCGTGTGCCGCCGGCAATCTCCTTGCGTGCCTTTCTGAAAAAGCCGCGCAGTGGCCGCTTAAGATGCACCACCACCTCCCCCGCCGGGATCCCCTTGAGTTCGGCGAAGATCGCCAGTGCATAGGTGAGATGGTACTGGGAGAGGAACGCATGGCGCTGCACGCCGGGGCCGCAACTCCCACATCCCCCCTTCGGGGCGACATAAGCGCTGTTGGCGAACATCAGGCCGAATCCCATGAACACCGCCAGCAACTCCACCACATGGGGCCAGTTCTCCTCCCCGCCCGGCGCGGCCTCGGGCGCCGCCCGCCCCAGGCGCTCGGCCAGGGTATGGGCCAGGGTGGCGATCAACACCTGCGGATCGCGTGCCTGATGAGGGTCATAGACCACCGGAAACGGCTGAGGGGCATCCACGGAGGGCAATCCGGTACCGCGCAGGGGTCCGGGCAAATGACCACCCGGATTGAAGCCGGGATAACAGCCCGGTTGACTGGTCAGTCGCAGCGGCCAATGGGCCATGCCCGCATAGTGCGCCACCCGCTCGAAGATCAGCCGGGCCATCCCTTCCGGACTCTCCACCCGCCCCGGAAAGTGCTCATTGGAGGGGGTGACCAGAATGGTGTGCCGGCGAAACACTTCGGCATCGAGGTTACGCAGCGCCCAGGAGAAGACATCGAACATCCACTCCACCGAGGGCTCGTCCAGCAGAGGGCGCGGCCTGAAGAGTCCGAAACCCATCAGTCGCCTCCCATATCCGGGCATTGTGGGGCGCGCACGCCCATCAATAGGTGGTGATGCCGTGCTTGAGCAGCAACCGCGGCATGACGTCATCGATATTGGCGATATCCTGATCGCCGAGCTCGATCAGATTCAGGTCGTACTTTTTATAGATGGCCCGCTTCTCCTGCTGCCGCTTCTGATACGCCGGATCGGACTCCATGCCCCAAAACTCGATATAGACCCGACCCGAGGGGAGATAGAAATCACAATAGGCCTCCTCCTCGACGGGCAGGCGGCGCTCATAGGCATGAACCACCTCCGCGGTGTAGAGCCAGTTGTCGATCAACATCTCGGCGCGGGAGCGCACGTAGTGGCCGTCCGCGGTGCGCATCTTGGGCTTGAACTTATCGCGAAAGCCGCTCGCCTTGCTGGCCGAGGGGGCCTCGTCGGCGATCCCCTTGACAGACTCCCCCTTGAGATCCTTGATGGTGGTCTTGAGTGTCTCGTCATCAAGCACCGAAACGGGCCAGACCACATAGGGTATGCCCGACTTGTTGTTCTCCCGCTGCCGGCCGCCCACCCGCTGACCGAGAGATGTCACCAGCCACCCCTTGAGATGTTTGCGGATCCAGCCGTGTTCGGCCAGGATCTGGTTGATGCGGCGCGCGGGAATACCCAGGGACTCACCCACGGAGGTGGCGCTCAACATCTCCCGCCGTGCAAGCCCCTCCGGATCGATCTCGGTCGGCCAGGTGATATAGCGCCCGAACTTTTCGCTCTCCTGGTACTCCCCACCCACCTCCCGGCCGGAACGGGTCAGGACCCATTCGTCGCCCTCCTTGAAGATCAGCCCTAGCCCGAATGTTTCATAAACCATTAGGTGACCACAAATACCGTACAACCAGACTAGGGTATTAGCCGAGAACTAGGCAGGCCGGTAACTGTTAGCGGGGCGACGATCATTTTTTCGGGGTTGT
>PQCP01000035.1 GCA_003062205.1 Candidatus Sedimenticola endophacoides | reverse complement strand
CTCGACAACCTGCCCCCCCATTTCGATCTCAGCCGCCCCCTGCCCCCGATCGAACCCGCCACAGAACCGGCTCCATCGCTCCAGGCGAGCCTGGAGCAGCCGTTGGAGGGGTCGCGCCGCACCGGCTCCCTGCTCTGGAGCCTGCTGATCCTGGTCCTGCTGGCCTCGGCCCTGGCCCAACTGGCCTGGTTCGAACGCGCACGGCTGGCGCAATACCCCGAGGCCCGGGTCCTGCTGAGCGCGGCCTGCGCACGGCTTGGTTGTGAACTGCCGCCGCGGCGCGACCCCGCGGCCTTTCAGGTACTCACCCGCTCCATCACCAGCCACCCGGGTGCTGCGGGGGCGCTGCTGCTGCAAGTGACCTTCGCCAACACCGCCCCTTTCGCCCAGGGTTATCCGCATCTGCAACTGAGCCTGCTCGACAGCAATGGAGTCCTGGCCGTGCGCCGCACCTTTCCCCCCGGTGATTACCTCGCCCCCGGCATCGACCCCGGTTCCAACATCGCCCCCGGCGAGCGCATCACCATCGACCTCTCCCTGCTCGATCCGGGCAGCGACCTGACCGGGTTCAACCTGGAGTTCCACTGAACGGCTTTGCCGGGACGGCATTTCGTCGTACCATTGCCCCCCCTTGAGCCCGACGAGACCTGACCCTCCCATGCGCATTGGCCCCCATCTGCTGGAAAACAGGCTGCTGCTGGCCCCGATGGCGGGCGTGAGCGACCGCCCCTTCCGCCAGATCTGCCGCCAGCTCGGGGCGGCCATGACGGTCTCCGAGATGGTCTCCGCCGACACCACCCTGTGGGGCACCCGCAAGAGCCTGCGCAGGCTCGACTTCCGCGGCGAGCCGGGGCCGGTGAGCGTGCAGATTCTCGGCGCCGAGCCGCGCAAGATGGCCGAGGCGGCACGCATCAACGCCGATCTCGGCGCCCGGATCATCGACATCAACATGGGCTGCCCGGCGAAGAAGGTGTGCCGGGTCGCGGCGATCCTGCACGAACACCTGCAACACCTCCACGCCTTCCACGGTGCACGGCACGGGGTGCGGGTGGCGAGAAAACATATCGCCTGGTACAGCCGCCGTTACCCGGGCGGGGCGACTTTCAGAAAAGCCATAAACCAAACCGATTGCGCCAGGCGGCAACTGGAGATAGTCAAAGACTTCTTTCAACAACTGACCGAGAGGGAGCTTGCAGCATGAGAGGGGAGGTAAGCGCAGTGCAAGGGGTTCGAACAGCAGAGTTCGCTGTGACAAAAAAGAGAACAACCGAACCATTGAGCGAATGCGTCCGTGACGCGCTCAACAGTTATTTCCGGCAGCTCGACGGCCACGCCGCGGCAGATCTCTACCAGATGGTGATCAGCGAAGTGGAGCTGCCGCTGCTGGAGACGGTCATGGAGCACACCCGGGGCAACCAGACCAAGGCCGCCGCCCTGCTCGGCATCAGCCGCAGCACCCTGCGCAAGAAACTGGCCACCCACGGCCTCGATTGAGTGGCCACACCCGCCCCAAGCAACGGCGTGCGCCCCGGGCCGCGCCACCGTTAACCCATTTTTCAATCCTAGAGTAGCCAGCCATGCCAGCCATCACCCGCGCCCTGATCAGTGTTTCCGACAAGACCGGCATCGTGGAGTTCGCCCGCGCCCTCAGCGAACGTCAGATCGAGATCCTCTCCACCGGCGGTACCGCGCGCCTGCTCACCGAGCAGGATATCCCGGTCACCGAAGTGTCCGAGCACACCGGCTTTCCGGAGATGATGGATGGCCGGGTCAAGACCCTGCACCCGAAGATCCACGGCGGCATCCTCGGCAGACGCGGCACCGATGACCGGGTGATGTCGGAAAACGGTATCGACCCGATCGACCTGATCGTGGTCAACCTCTACCCATTCGAACAGACCGTGGCCGACCCCGGCTGCGACCTGGCCACCGCCATCGAGAACATCGACATCGGCGGTCCCACCATGCTGCGCGCCGCCGCCAAAAACCACACCGACGTCACGGTGGTGGTGGATACCGCCGATTACCCCCGGGTACTCGATGAGATGGCGCAAAACGGCGGCGCCGTGAGCGCTGCCACGCGCTTCGACCTGGCGGTCAAGACCTTCGAACACACCGCCGGCTACGACGCTGCCATCGCCAACTACCTGGGCGCCCGTTTGAGTGAAGAGGCGGCAGATTTTCCACGTACCCTGAACCTGCAATACCGCCAGGTGCAGACCATGCGCTATGGCGAAAACCCCCATCAAAAGGCCGCCTTCTTCGTCGAGCGCGACCAGCCCGAGGCGTGCATCTCCACCGCGCGCCAGCTCCAGGGCAAGGAGCTCTCCTACAACAACATCGCCGACACCGACGCCGCCCTGGAGTGCGTGAAGCAGTTCGCTGAAGGCCCCGCCTGCGTCATCGTCAAGCACGCCAACCCCTGCGGCGCGGCCCTCGGCGGCAACCTGTTCGAGGCCTACGAGCGCGCCTACAGCACCGATCCCGAATCCGCCTTCGGCGGCATCATCGCCTTCAACCGGGAACTCGATGCCGGGACCGCCCGCGCCATCATCGAACGCCAGTTCGTCGAGGTGATCATCGCCCCCCGGGTCTCGTCCGAGGCCGCAGAGGCACTCGCCGAGAAGAAGAACGTGCGGCTGCTCGCATGCGGCGAGTGGGACGCCGAGGCGATCCATCGCCTCGACTTCAAGCGGGTCAACGGCGGCCTGCTGGCGCAGGATGCCGACCTGCGGCTGCACAACGAACTCAGGGTGGTGACCCGGCGCGCGCCCGGCGAAGAGGAGATGCGCGACCTGCTGTTCACCTGGCGGGTGGCCAAGTTCGTCAAATCCAACGCCATCGTGTATGGCCGCGACGGCATGACCATCGGTGTCGGGGCCGGCCAGATGAGCCGCGTCAACTCGGCGCGCATCGCCGGCATCAAGGCCGAACACGCCGGGCTGGAGGTGCCGGGCTCGGTGATGGCCTCCGACGCCTTCTTCCCGTTCCGCGACGGCCTCGACAATGCCGCCGCCGCGGGTATCCGCGCGGTGATCCAACCCGGCGGGTCGATGCGCGACGAGGAGGTGATCGCAGCCGCCGACGAGCATGACATCGCCATGGTCTTCACCGGCATGCGCCACTTCCGTCATTGAGCACAAGCGCCAGAGCGCCCACATGAGTCTCATCCACCCGAGCGCGATCATTGCCGGGGGGGCGCGCCTGCACCCCTCGGTCCGGGTCGGCCCCTATAGCCTGATCGACGATGACGTGGTCATCGGCGAGGGTTGCGTCATCGAGGGCCACGTCCACCTCTATCCGGGCACCCGCCTGGGCAGGGACAACCGTGTCTGCCACGGCGCCTTGCTCGGCTGCGAACCCCAGGACCTCGGCTACAGCCCGGAGCAGGGCAAGCCGCTCACCATCGGCGACGGCAACCACTTCAAGGAGGGGGTCAACATCAGCCGCGGGGTTAAGAGCGAGGCGGGCACGCTGATCGGCGACGGCAACTACTTCATGTGCGGCTTCCACGCCGGACACGACTGCCGTTTCGGCAGCGGCAACGTCTTCGGGCCCAACTCCACCATCGGCGGACATGTGATACTCGGCGACAACGCCTTCGTCTCCGGACTGGTGGCGATCCACCAGTTCTGCGTCATCGGCGACAGCGCCATGCTCGCCGGCTGCTGCAAGATCGTAAAGGACATCCCCCCCTACACCACCGCCGACGGCAACCCGGCGCGCATCGCCGGGCTCAACGTGGTGGGTCTGCGCCGCGGGGGATTCGACGCCACCCGGCGCAAGGCCATCAAACAGGCCTACAAACTGCTCTACCAC
>PQCP01000063.1 GCA_003062205.1 Candidatus Sedimenticola endophacoides | reverse complement strand
GGTTCTTGGGTAGACTTGGACATGGGGCGACCTCGTTTAGCTTCACCGAAGCGTTTTTGGCGAAATACCAATTATATCAATTGGTTGAACGAGGTGCGCCCTTTTTTATGAATAATTCGGGTTAGCTCTGAATTAGAAAAATGGAGCGCCTGTAGAGCGCAAAATCTGGCCAGGATTTTAACCGACTGTTTTATATGGTTTTTTCTTTGTAATAATGGCAGTTCAAGTCCCCTCCTCGGCACCATATTAGCAGAGGGTCATCGAGATACCGGCCCCTCTCAAGAGAAACCCGCATAACGGACCGTTATCGCGGGTTTTTCTTGCCCAGCATAAAATGTCAGGTAACTATTTCGCCGCATCCGGGGGACGATTGCGCTCGATCCGTTCGCCTGTTTAGCCTGCCTTTGGGCTATCGACTCCGCCCCATGATGGAATCAGTGAATCACCCCGGATTTGTCGATGGGTCCATTATTTGTTGAGAGGTCGTCACGACTTATCGGCATGCTCGGCGATAAGGGAGATGAAGTCATTGCCGTAGCGCGCCAGTTTGGTCTGCCCCACCCCCGATATCTCTAGAAACTGCTGGTCATCGATCGGCCTGTGGCGGGCCATCTGCACCAGCGAGGCATCACCGAAGATGACATAGGGCGGCACTCCCTGTTGATCGGCCAACGTCTTGCGCAGGACGCGTAACTGCTGAAACAGCGCCTCGTCCCGGGGTGCGAACTCAGCGGCGGCACCGCGCCGGCGCCGCCCCCCTTTTTGCCTGATGCGCGGGCGGGCCAGCTCCAGCTCGAGCTCGCCGCGCAGCAACGGCCGGGCCTCGGGCGTCAGTTTCAGGACCGAGTACTGGGCGATGTCCTGAAGCAGATAGCCGTGGTGAATCAGTTGCCGAAAGATGCCGGACCACTCCAATTCACTCTTGTCGCCGCCAATGCCGTAGGTGCTGAGCCGGTCGTGCCCGAGCTGGCGTATACGTTCGGTATCGGCGCCGCGCAGTACATCGATCACATGCTTCATGCCAAAACGCTGCCCCACGCGATAGACACAGGAGAGGGCCTTCTGGGCATCCACCCTGGCATCGAAGCGCGCCGGTGGGTTGATGCAGACATCGCAGTTGCCGCAATCCTCCTCCAACCGCTCCCCGAAGTAGTTGAGGAGGGCGCGGCGCCGACAACCGACGCTCTCCGCCAGGGCCACCATGGCATTGAGTTTGTGCAGCTCGATCCGCTGCTGATCCGGATTGTCGCCGCCCTCGATCAGGCGCCGCGCGGTGACCACATCCTGAGCCCCGTACAGCAGCAGGGCCTCGGCCGGCAGCCCGTCGCGCCCGGCGCGCCCCGTCTCCTGATAGTAGCCTTCGATATGCCTGGGCAGATCGTAGTGCACGACGAAACGCACATTGGGTTTGTCGATCCCCATACCGAAGGCGACGGTGGCCACCACCACGTCCAGTTCATCGCGCAGAAACCGCTCCTGAACGGTGCCGCGCACCTCGCCACTGAAGCCCGCATGGTACGCGGCGGCGGCGATCCCCTCTCCACGCAATCGCTCCGCCACCTCCTCCACCTTGCGCCGGCTCAGGCAATAGATGATGCCCGACTGCTCCCGGCGTGAATCGAGGAAACGCAGCAGCTGATCGAACGGTTTGTGCTTGTCGAGCACGCTGTAGCGGATATTGGGCCGGTCGAAGCCGCTGATGAAGGTTTCGGCGCCATCCAACCGCAGCTGGGCGAGGATGTCGGAGCGGGTCTGATGATCGGCGGTGGCGGTCAGCGCGATCAGCGGAACGCCGGGAAAGTGCTCGCGCAGCTGACCGAGCTGCACATACTCGGGGCGGAAATCGTGGCCCCACTGAGAGACACAGTGGGCCTCGTCGATGGCGAATAGCGCGATGTCGAGGGATTGCAGGCGTTCCAGGAATCCGGCCGACAACAGACGCTCAGGGGCGATGTAGAGCAGATCGAGCTGCCGGTCGTGCATCCGCGCCAGGACCCGGCGGCTCTGCCCGCCATCCAGGGACGAGTTGTAGTAGGCGGCCGCCACCCCGTTGGCGAGCAGCGAGTCCACCTGATCCTTCATCAGCGATATCAGCGGAGAGACCACGACCGCCACCCCCTGGCGGTGCAGCGCTGGAATCTGGTAGCAGAGCGATTTTCCGCCACCGGTCGGCATCAGGACGAAGGCATCGCCGCCTTCGATCACCCGTTCGATGATCGCCTGCTGGTGGGCGCGAAAACGGTGGTAGCCGAAGACCCGGCGCAGGGTGTCATGAATCCCCGGAACGCGGGATTCACTCATGGCCGCGGTCCCCGGTCACACCTGCTGGATACCGGCAACACGCCAATCGCCATCGGGAGTGTCCCAATCGTGGACCACGTGCCAAACCTCGGAAAACGCCTGCGCGGCCCCCTCGCGCTCCTCCCGGATCAGCCCCTCGAAGCGCACGCTGGCAACCACCTCATCGCCTTCGCGCCGCGTCTCCACCAGCTCCGCATTGAGGGTCACCACCTCGGTGAAGTGGCGCTCATCCCCGCGCTCAAGGCGCTCCGTCTGCAGGGCCGCATAGAGTTCGGGGGTGGTGTACTCGGCGATATCGCGCATGTCATTGCCATCCCAGGCCGCCTGCAGGCGGATGAAATGGGTCTTGGCGCCCGCCGCGAAGCGCTCCCCATCGAACCAGTCCGGCATCTCCATCCGCGCACCGGCGGGTGCCGCCTCCGGGGCGAGGCGGGGCTCTTGGGCCGGCCCGTCCCCGAGCCCCCCCACCCCGGCCCACTGAGGTGCGGCACGCTGACGCAAGTTCCGCAACAACGCCATGGCGCCGAAGATCAGCAATCCGAACACCAGGAGATCCATCATCTGCAGCCCCTCGAAACCGTCCCCAAACAGCAGCGAGGCGAGCAACCCGCCTGCCGCCAGCCCGGCCAGCGGACCCAACCAGCGGCTGGCGCCCGTGGCGCGGCTGCCCGCGGTGCCGCTACCGGCCACATCCTGCTGTGTGGAGCGGGTGGTGGTTCGCTGGCCGCTGCTCTGCTGCCGACTCAGGGTGGTCTGCTTGCCGATGCTCTTGCCGAAACCGAACCGTTTGGCCTCCGCCTCGTCAACCGGCAGCACGCCGAAGGCGAGGGTGGTGAACAGCAGGGACAACAACACGACGATTTTCCGCATATGCGCGCTCTTCCGAAAAGGTGGTGGAGAAGTGCCGCGTAAGGTACCAGAGGCGGCACGGCAATTCACCCCCGCAGCACAACACGGCCCGTAAAACCATGATTGATCACTCCAGGGGCATGGAATACCCCCGCTAACCGCCATGGAGAGCGAAGCGAAGGCGGTTAGTCCCCGATAGGCGTAGGCGCGGTTGTATGGCCGCAGTTACGACCGATAGGGAGTGACGTAGGGCATACAAATAGCGCATCCGACACGCCGTAGAGTCATTGTGGTCATCATGACGGAGTTGCGCACGAGCAGCTTTGCTGCAATGTGCGGGACGGAGTCGTGATGAGCGCAGGACGGTCGGGGCAGTAACGGCTGTCGCGTTGGCGAGTCGATTTTGGGGACTGGGATGTCCCAAAATCTTTCACGAGGTAGCGACACTCTTGCATAAACGCTGGAGTCATGGCCATATGATGGCTATAATCGCATCACTTGATTTAATTATTCGGCTCTTCCCCAAATCAGGTGGGTAGGTTAACGTGATTCCCTATGAGAGATAAAGAACTATACGCGCAAATTCTGGGTATCGAGAGTCCCTGGCAGGTCTCCGACGTGGATCTGTCCATGTCAGATGGAGAGGTGACTGTACATGTAGAGCAGGAGCAAGGTGCGAAACAGAGTTGCCCCATCTGTGGACGGGTCTCACCTGGATATGATTCACGCAGACGCCGTTGGCGACATCTAGATACCTGTCAATACAAAACCATCTTAGTGGCAGATGTTCCCAGGGTGAAGTGTGAAGAACACGGCGTGGTTACGGTATCCGTTCCTTGGGCGGAGCCGGGTTCTGGATTCACCGCGATGTTTGAGGCGCTGGTGATAGATTGGTTGAAAGAGGCATCCATATCGGCGGTATCACGACTGATGGGGCTAAGCTGGAATGCCATTGATGGGATTATGCAGAGAGCAGTTGAGCGAGGACTGACTCGCAGAGAAGAGACCTCTCCGACACATATTGGTGTTGATGAAACTTCCTTCAAGAGTGTCGCTACCTCGTGAAAGATTTTGGGACATCCCAGTCCCCAAAATCGACTCGCCAACGCGACAGCCGTTACTGCCCCGACCGTCCTGCGCTCATCACGACTCCGTCCCGCACATTGCAGCAAAGCTGCTCGTGCGCAACTCCGTCATGATGACCACAATGACTCTACGGCGTGTCGGATGCGCTATTTGTATGCCCTACGTCACTCCCTATCGGTCGTAACTGCGGCCATACAACCGCGCCTACGCCTATCGGGGACTAACCGCCTTCGCTTCGCTCTCCATGGCGGTTAGCGAAAGAAGGGCAGAACGCCTATCTCATCCATGGCCTCGGTACCACGTTTGGTATGAGGAGAGAACCAAGTCAAAGAGGTACTGGAGGCACAGTGCAGCCAGTGGCGCTTTCCACCAATATTGATGCCGGTTTCATCCGCTAACCGCCATGGAGAGCGAAGCGAAGGCGGTTAGTCCCCGATAGGCGTAGGCGCGGTTGTATGGCCGCAGTTACGACCGATAGGGAGTGACGTAGGGCATACAAATAGCGCATCCGACACGCCGTAGAGTCATTGTGGTCATCATGACGGAGTTGCGCACGAGCAGCTTTGCTGCAATGTGCGGGACGGAGTCGTGATGAGCGCAGGACGGTCGGGGCAGTAACGGCTGTCGCGTTGGCGAGTCGATTTTGGGGACTGGGATGTCCCAAAATCTTTCACGAGGTAGCGACACTCTTGTGGGGCATTCTTAATGCGGCGGTGCTAAAGGTGAGCAATGGTCCGGCAGAGGGCATCAATAGTCGGATAAAGATGATCAAAGTTCGCAGCAGAGGTTTTCGTAACAAAAAGCGATTTGCCAATGCGATTTACTTCCACCTTGGTGGGTTGGATCTTTACCCCGAAGGGGCAGCTAGGTGATATGTACCCACTCAATCAGGGGAAGAGCCAATTATTCTATTCAAGTGTTTTATTGATCGATCTGCACTTTCACCATTGGCAAAGCTCCTGGGCAACCTCAGGGTAGGGTGAGCGCAGCGCCGGACACGGTCATCGGGGCAACCTCCGATCCACACTCCGGCGCCACAGGGAGTTTCGCAACCCCAATCCCGTGAGCCCCGGAATTAACAATAATCTTGAGGGGAGACAATGAGCAGCACACTTATCCCGCCGATTCTCGGCATCATCGGACTGTTCGTCGCCTACAGGATCTATGGTCTGGTCCTGTCCTATTCCACCGGCAACGAAAAAGTCACGAAAATCAGTGAAGCCATTCACCAGGGCGCCATGGTCTTCATGCGCCGCGAATACAAGATGCTGGTCATCTTCTCCGCAGTGCTGGTGGTACTGCTGTTCGTACTTCTGGGCTTCAAGACCGCACTCGCCTTCGTTGTCGGCGCCGTGGCATCGGGTTCCGCCGGTTACCTCGGCATGTTCTCCGCCACCAAGGCGAACGTGCGCACGACCACGGCGGCCCACACCGATGGCGCCTCCGCTGCGCTCACCGTCGCCTTCTACGGCGGCTCGATCATGGGCCTTTCGGTCGCCTCCCTTGGTCTGCTCGGCCTGGGCACGCTCTACCTGTTCTTCGGTGGCGACCCCGAGACCGCCCACGCCATCCACGGCTTCGGCATGGGCGCCTCCACTGTGGCCCTGTTCTCCCGCGTGGGCGGCGGCATCTACACCAAATCCGCGGACGTCGGCGCCGACCTGGTGGGTAAGGTGGAGGCCGGCATCCCCGAGGACGACCCCCGCAACCCGGGGGTAATCGCCGATAATGTGGGTGATAACGTGGGTGACGTGGCCGGCATGGGATCGGACATCTTCGAGTCCTACTGCGGCTCGATGATCGCCACCATCGCCATCGCCTCGACCATGGCCGCCGATGTAATCGATCCGCTGGGACAACGTGCCGACCTGATGTTTCTGCCCCTGGCCCTGGCCTCCCTCGGCCTGATCTGCTCCATCCTGGGCATCATGATCGTGCGCCACTTCTCCGGCAAGAGCCCGGAGGTCGCCCTGCGCATCGGCACCATCGCCGCCAGCGTCATCTTCATCGTCACGTCTTTCTTCCTGATCAAGGCGCTCGGCGTGGCCGGCGGAGTCTGGGTGGCGGTGCTGTGCGGAGCCATCGGCGGCATCATCATCGGTCTGGTTACCGAGTACTACACCGCCAGCAAGCCGGTCATGGAGATCGCCAAGGCGGGTGAGACCGGCCCTGCCACGGTGATGATCACCGGCCTGGCCATCGGCATGCAGTCGGTGGCGATCCCGCTGCTGACCATCTGCGCCATCATCTACATCGCCAGCTCCCTGGTGGGCCTCTACGGAGTCGGCATCGCCGCGGTCGGCATGTTGGCGACGGTCGGCATCACCATGGCGATCGACGCCTACGGTCCGGTCGCCGACAACGCCGGGGGCATCGCCGAGATGGGCGGCCTGGGCGAGGAAACCCGCAAGATCACCGACTCGCTGGACGAGCTGGGCAACACCACCGCCGCCATCGGCAAGGGTTTCGCCATCGGTGCGGCCGCGCTGGCGGCGCTGGCGATCATCACCGCCTATGTGGAGACCGTCTCCGCCGGATCTCCCGACTTCTCACTCGACCTGAGCCAGCCGAAGGTACTGATCGGACTGTTCATCGGGGGCATCCTGCCCTTCCTGATCGCCTCCATCACCATGACGGCGGTGGGTGACGCCGCCTTTGAGATGATCAAGGAGATCCGCCGCCAGTTCCGCGAGATCCCCGGATTGATGGAAGGCAGCGCAGACCCCGACAGCGCCCGCTGCGTGGACATCGCCACCACCGCGGCGCTGAAGAAGATGATCCTGCCCGGCGTCATCGCCACCGCCGCCCCCATGGTGGTGGGCTTCATCATCGGCCCGGAGGCCCTGGGCGGAATGCTCGGCGGCGCCCTGCTCGCATGCGTGCTGCTGGCACTGATGATGGCTAACGCGGGTGGCGCCTGGGACAACGCCAAGAAACACATTGAGAAGGGCAACTTCGGCGGCAAGGGTTCCGAGACCCACAAGGCGGCCGTGGTCGGTGACACCGTCGGCGACCCCTTCAAGGACACCTCCGGCCCCTCGATGAACATCCTGATCAACGTGATGGCGATTGTCAGTCTGGTCATCGCACCGCTGTTGATCTGACCCTCTCACTCGGGCAGATGTGAGGTCGCCACCTTTCGGTGGCGGCCTCACGAGTACAGCATAATCTTTTATTTCCCATGAATTTATCCTCATCACGGACTAGACTCACCATTGAAGAGGTGTATTTCTCAAGCGGGGGTTCAAATGGAGATCTTTTTCAGAAGATTGCCAGACGACGTCGGCCGCAGGGAATTCCTTGAGTTTCTGCTCGAGGGCATGAAGAGGCACTGGATACCGTTCCTCAACACCACGGAAGGAAGGCTATCCGGCTTTCAGATTTTACAGATCACCGATGCCGAAAGGCAGACGGTGGAGTTCCACGGCCTGTGTGACATCGAACCCGCCAGCGCCGCCGCCGCCATCAGGCGTCTCAATGGCAGACACTTCAAGGGCAAGGCGGTCGAGGTACACAAGGTGGTACGCCGTTCGGCCCTGCGCGACCGCAGACATCAGCGGCCCCCGGAGCAGCAGACGCTAACCGCCATGGAGAGCGAAGCGAAGGCGGTTAGTCCCCGATAGGCGTAGGCGCGGTTGTATGGCCGCAGTTACGACCGATAGGGAGTGACGTAGGGCATACAAATAGCGCATCCGACACGCCGTAGAGTCATTGTGGTCATCATGACGGAGTTGCGCACGAGCAGCTTTGCTGCAATGTGCGGGACGGAGTCGTGATGAGCGCAGGACGGTCGGGGCAGTAACGGCTGTCGCGTTGGCGAGTCGATTTTGGGGACTGGGATGTCCCAAAATCTTTCACGAGGTAGCGACACTCTTGGCCGCTTCACGGAGCAGCGCAAACAGGACCGCCGGCGGCCGTTCCTGATCACCGAGGTGCTTCACTCCGGGCGCACCCATGAGGTGGCCGTACCTGCCGCCGCCTGCCTCTGATCCGCACCCGCCACGCCGGTGCAACAGCGTAACAAGGAGCGCTGGAAGCTCAATCCGCAATGAAATCATTCAGCGGTATCCGAGGCCCCGGGTACGTCGGGGCCTGGGCGATGCGCTTGATCCGTTTGCCTGATTACCCTTCCCTTGCACCACCAACACCGACCCCCGGTGGAATCCGCAGTGGTCAAAATGATCATAGCGGGTGACAGCGACTAGAACCCATATACGAAAATGACCCGAAAAGTTACCCGCAACACAAAATCCAAAAAATATGTTTTCAATCTGTTCTCTTACAGTCTACAATAGAACGGTAAGAGAACAGATAGGAAGCATGTTATGTCTTACCGACTTACCCGCCGTCAGCAGGAAATTTACGACTACCTGGTGGAAAACCAGGAGGAGTTTCACCACCCACCCACCCTGGACGAACTCTGTCTCGCGCTCGGTCTCAGCTCAAAAGGCTCTCTGCACAAACAGATCCAGGCCTTGATCAATGCCGGACTGGTTGACCCGATGAACAATCAGCGCCGGGGTATCCGTCTGACGCAACCGCCAGGCGCGGAAGGAGAGTTGCCGATGATGGGCTATATCGCCGCCGGCCAGCCGATTGAGGCGATCGACCACAACGAACGCATGGAGGTTCCGGCCTTTCTCAGGACCGGTGGTGACTGCTACGTACTGGAGGTGAGGGGCGACTCGATGATCGACGAGGGGATTCTGGACGGTGACCGGATCGTGGTCGAACATCGCGAGACGGCCTGCAACGGTGAGATCGTGGTGGCGCTGGTCGACGGCTGCGAGGCGACCCTCAAGCGCATAGAGCAGAAACGCGGCGCGGTAATTCTCCACCCCGCCAACCCGAACATGAAACCGATGAAATACCGCCCCGGACAGGTGCAGATACAGGGTGTGCTGGTGGGCCAGATGCGCAGCTACCACTGACATCCACAGCAAACAGCAGCGCGCGGCCGGTGGGGCCGCCCGGCGGCATCCACGGTGCCCGCCTGACCACCATTCGCAGTAGGCGCAGACGCGGTTGTATGGCCGGAGTTACGGTCGGTAGGGCGTGATACGGGGGTGCGCCCATCGAAGACGCCGTAAGCTCACCGAGGGGCCATGATGGAGCAGCACACCAGTGGCTGTGCTGCGCAGTGCGCGACCTGGAGCCGTCGCGGATGCAGGAGAGAAGGATCGAGGTATTAGCGACTGTCGTGCAGGCGAGTCGCCTTGAGGGAGTGGGACATCCCAAACTCTTTCACGAGATAGCGACACCCTTTGCGCGGCGGCCCCACGCTCTGCTCACTCGCCGCCGGTATCGCCCTCATAATTGAAGGTGATCTCCTCGTCCCGCCCGATCACGTCGATCGCGTAGAGGTCGAAGCCGTCGAACTCGGCGTTGCCCGCATCGTCGTGATTGAGATAGCGCAGCAGGTTTTTTCCATCCCGGCCCACGGCATTCTCCTCGTCCCCCGGGTCATACACCCAAAGAACGTAGGTGTCATCCTTTTTGGTCTTGGGACCGTGATAGGTGCCGATGTACTGACCCGCCTTGATCTTGCGCCGGGCGAACAACCCGGTGCCGTGAATCTCGGATGGGGCCGAATAGACCACCTTTTCCAGATCGCTGTCTTTTCTCTTTCTCCGCAGTACCATCAAACGCCTTCCGTTGTATCAGCCGGCGACCCATCGAGGCGCCGTACCGGGTGTGTGCGTGCGCCTCACAAGGCGATACGCATAATCATTCCACCTCAGGGTTCCAATCGAAAAACACCCGTCCCTTCCCTTCCGGACACCTCGGCCTGCCGCTCAGAGATAGTAGAGCACCAGCGAAAGCCCCAACAGGACCGCGACCCAGATCACCATGCTGCCGGTAGGCCAGGCGCGCGCCAACACGCCATAGGAGCCGTGATGCCGACACAGCCCCTGTTGGGCCAGCGACACCATCGACAACCCCCACTGCCTGAACGCCCGGTCGAATGGGGCCAATCTGGAGAGCATGGAACGGATAGTGTCGGGAAACAGGCGGCGGTAGAACCAATCCACATCCAGATGCACCGACTTGAGTTCAGGCGGATAGATCCCGGCCAGTTTCAGCCAGGTGAACGCCAGTGCCGAGAAGGCGAGCAGTTGCAGCTGAGCCAGTACATGGCTCACGTCATAGGGGGAGTAGCCGGTGTCATAGGGCAGCAGCGCATAGAGATAGGCCGGGAAACTGCCGATGCCGGCACACAGCAGCGCGCCGATGGTCATGGCGATCAGCATATTGCGCGGCGGCTCATGGGCATCGGCCACATAGCGTGACTCATGGGCGAAGAAGGCGAAGAAGGGAATCTTGATGCCCGCGTGATGAAACACGCCGGCGGCGGCGAACAGCAGCGCCAGCCAGACCAGATGGTGCCCCTCCTGCACGGCCGCCGTGACCACCATGGACTTGCTCACGAAGCCGCTGAACAGTGGAAACGCCGAGATCGAGGCTGCCCCCACCATGCACAGGATGGTGGTCTTGGGCATCTTCTTGTACAGCCCGCCCAACTCCGATCCGCGCATCTCGCCGGTCACATGCAGTACCGCGCCCATGCTCATCATCAACAGGCCCTTGAAGATCACATCATTGAAGGCGTGGGCCACCGCGCCGTTGAGGGCCAGTTCAGTGCCGATACCGATGCCCACCACCATGAAGCCGAGCTGGTTGATCAGGCTATAGGCCAAGACCCGCCGCAGGTCGTTCTCCACCACGGCGAAGAAGATCGGAAAACAGGCCATCAGGGTGCCGATCGCGATCAACAGATCGGTGCCCGGGAACCCCCGCGCCAGGGCGTAGATCGCCACCTTGGTGGTAAAGGCGCTGAGGAACACGGTACCGGTCGGGGTCGCTTCGGGATAGGCATCGGTGAGCCAGCCGTGAAGCATCGGAAAGGCCGACTTGATGCCGAAGGCAAGGAATATCAGCACCCCCCCCGGGGCATCCAGCCCGATATAGTTGAAACTCAGCCCGTTACCGGCGCCTGCATACCAGATAGCACCGGCCAGCAACAGCACGCCGGAGCCGACCTGCATCACCAGATAGCGCATGCCGGTGGCGAGGGAACGCTCGCTGCGCCGGGCGAATACCAGAAAGGCCGAGGTGATGGCCAACAGCTCCCAATAGACGAACAGGGTCAGCAGATCACCTGCAAACACGGCACCGACCGCGCTACCGGCATAGGCCAGGGCGGCTACGTCCTGTAAACGGTCCCTGATATGCAGGGAATAGACCACACCGATGAAGGCCGCGAGATGGAACAGATAGCCGAACAGGATTGCCAGCCGGTCCACGCGCACATGCGTCAGATCCAACCCCAACAGCTGATAGCCGACCAGGGTGCCGGGCTCCATCTGGTATACGCCATAGGCACCGAGCAGCGGAGCGGCGAGCATGACCGCGGCGCGCAGGCGGCCGCTGGTAAGCCCGGCCAGGGCGGCCCCTAAAAACAGTGCCAGTGCGGGCCAGGACTCAAACATCCCCGCTCTCCTCGCTGCGTGGCGCCCCCGCGTCCCGGGTCGAGCGCTCGTAATAGTCCTCGTCACGCATCAACAGTTTGCGCATCTCCTTGGCCAGCAACACCAGCAACACACAGGCAACGAAACCATATACGGCATAGAAGGCGAACATCTCCTCCCATGGATGGGCAACGTGACGGTGCAGGACCAGATCCAGCCCCACCAGGACCAGACAGGCCACCACCAGTCCGCGCACCACCAAGCGTACGTTTCGTGGATCATCGAACAGATAGTCCTTGCGCTTTTCGCCACTCATCGCAGCACCCCCGCTACAAGCTGATGTATGGGATCCGGCAGGAAGAACAGCAGCAGGCAGCCGGTCACGGCAACCCCGATCGCCAGCAGGCTAGCCATGGGCGCCTCGCCACCCTCCCCTTCCTGATCCGCCGGCGGCTCCCGGAAAAAGGCGCGCACCGGAATCACCAGCAGATACATCACATTCAGCAGCGAGCTGACGAGAAGTGCGGCGGTGAGCAGCCAGATGCCGTTATCCAGCGTGCCCTGGACCAGCAGCCACTTGCTCCAGGTGCCACCGAACGGCGGCAGACCGATAATGGAGAGCGCCCCCACCATGAACGCAATCATGGTCAACGGCATACGCCGCCCCAGTCCGTCGAGTTCACTGACCCGGGTCTTATGCGCCGCCACCATGATCGCCCCGGCACAGAAAAAGAGGGTGATCTTTCCGAAGGCGTGCATGGCTATATGCAGCCCCCCACCGACCACCCCGGCGGCCACGCCGAGCATGGCGCCGAGGATGATGTAGCTGAGCTGACTGATGGTCGAGTACGCCAGCCGGGCCTTGAGGTTATCCCGCGTCATGGCCACCAGCGAGGCCAACACGATGGTCAGTGCCGCCAGTCCTGCAAGCCAGTCCGCCACCGCCAACTCGGCGATCAGATCGATGCCGAACAGATACACGGCCACCTTGAGAATGGTAAAGACCCCCGCCTTGACCACGGCCACCGCATGCAGCAGGGCGGAGACCGGGGTCGGTGCCACCATGGCGGCGGGCAGCCAGCGGTGAAACGGCATCAGCGCCGCCTTGCCGGTGCCGAACACGTAAAGCACCAGCAGCACATTGAGGATGCCGTGATCGGCGTCGGCGGCGAAGACGCCGCCACGAGTGAAATCCAGCGTCCCGGTCAGCTGCCAGGTCCAGACCATGGCCAGCAGCAGGAAGCCGACCGAGGTCCCCATCAGAATACCGAGGTAGACCCGCCCGGCACGGCGCGCGGCATCATTTCCTGCGTGGGTAACCAATGGGTAGGTGGCCAGAGTCAGCAGCTCGTAAAACAGAAACAGGGTCAGCATATTGGCCGCCAGGGCGATCCCCAGGGTGGCGGCGATGGAGACGGCGAACGAGGCGTAGAAGCGGGTCTGATTCTGCTCGTGATGCGCCCGCATGTACCCGATGGCATAGAGGATGGTCACCGGCCACAAAAAGCTGGCGATGAGGGCGAACAACAGCCCCAGCGGCTCCGGCGACAGGGCGATCCGCAGCCCCGGAAACGGCTCGGCCAGGACCAGCGTCGGGGCCGCACCCGACTGCACCCCCTCGGCCAGCACCACCACCAGCGCGAAGGTCAGCGCACCGGCGGCGATCGAGACACCCTCACGCAGATTGGGCCGCCTGGCAGAGGCCAGCACCCCCAGCAGCGCCAGCAGCGGAACCAGGGGAATCCAAATAAGCAAATGCGTGGCGTTCACCCTGCCCCCCACTGAGAACGGTCGCCGCCTGGCGGGCCAGCCCGGCACTGAGATCGGTATGCAGGCCGAAGTAGATGTTGGCCAGAACCAGTGTCCAGAGCGGGATCAGCATCATCAGCGGCGCCTCACTCGCCTCGCCGCTCCCGGAGGACGCCTGGCTGAAATAGGCCCGCTCCACCACCTTCCAGACATAGACCACGGCCATCACCGAGCCCACCAGCACCAACAGGGCGATGGGCCACAGGCCGCGCTCCAGGGCCGCCAGGACCAGATACCACTTGCTGACGAACCCGACCGTACCCGGGACACCGATCAGACTCAGGCCACCGATCACGATCGCGCCCATGGTCAGCGGCATGCGCCGCCCCAGCCCGGAGAAGGCATCAAGGGTGGTGGCACCGATACGGTAGGCGACCGCCCCCAGGGCGATGAACAGGGCGCCCTTCATCAGTGCGTGATTAAACAGGTGCAGCACCGCCGCCGTGATGCCATGGGTGTTGGCCAGACCGACGCCGAGCACGATATAACCGATCTGCGCCACGCTGGAGTAGGCCAGGAGACGTTTGATCTCGACCTGATAGATGGCGACCATTGAGGCGGAGAGGATACCCATCAGGCCAAGGGGAATCAGCAAGTACTCCAGCGGCATCCGGCCCAGACCGAATTCGATGCCGAAGATCCCGAGGATGAAGCGCAGCAGGACATAGACCGCCACCTTGGTGGCGGTGGCGGCCAGGAACGCGGTGACCACCGACGGCGCGTAGGTGTAGGCGTTGGGCATCCACAGGTGCAGAGGGAACATCGCCAGCTTGAGCCCGATGCCAACGGTCAGGAAAGCAAAACCGGCGCGCACCGTGCGGGTGTTCGACACCTCCGGCAGGCGTTCCGCCAGGTCCAGCATATTGAGGGTCCCGGTCATCATGTAGAGAAAACCGATACCGATCAGGATGAAGGTGGCGCCGATGGTACCCATTACCAGGTACTGGAAAGCGGCGGTCAGCGCCCGGCGGTCACGGCCCATGCTGATCAGGGCATAGGTCGAGAGTGAGGAGATCTCCAGAAATACGAACACATTGAAGGCGTCGCCGGTGGCCACAATACCCATCAACCCGGCGAAGGCGAGCAGAAAGGCGGCATAGAAGCGAGCCCCGTTCACCCGGAAGATCTCCCGCTCGACACTCTCCCGGGCCGACAACAGTACCAGCGCGGCCATGGCGCTGACGATCAGCAGCACATAGGCGCCGAGGGTATCGACGCGGTATTCGATGCCCCAGGGGGGCGCCCAGCCACCCAGCTGATAGCTGATGGCGCCACCATCGGCGACCTGCCCCACCAGCAGGGCGGCGCCGACGAAGGTCAGCCAGGCCGCGCCCAGTGCGGCGCCCCAGGCGGCGACCGGGCGATCGAGCAGCACGCACAGCGGGGCCGTCAACAGGGGAAGGATAACGACCAGGACGGGAAGATGATCGATCAGCGTCACTGTCCGCCCTCCCTGTCGCAGGCGGCCGGCTCACCGAACAGGGATTCGTCATCGCGCAGGTCGCTGGCGTGGATCACCTCCTCCTCCACCGAACCGTAGGCCTCCTGGATGCGCACCGCCAGGGCCAGCCCGACCGCGGTGGTGGCGACGCCCACCACGATGGCGGTGAGGATCAGCACATGCGGCAGGGGACTGGAATAGACCGTGACCCCCTCGGTGACGATCGGCGCCGCGCCTCCGGCCAGGTTGCCCATGGTGATATAGAGGATGAATACCGATGCCTGGAACAGGCCCAGCCCGACCAGCTTCTTGATCAGGTTGCCCTGAGCGATGACCACGTAAAAACCGGCCATCATCAGGAACACCACGACCAGATAGTTGAAGATCCCCGGAAGGGCGTTCATGACTTGCGCCTCCGGCCCGAAAAGGCATAGAAGATGGATAGAACGACCGAAAAGACGGTAATGCCGACACCGATCTCCACCAGCAAGATGCCGGCGTGCTGCCCAGCAACCGGATTCGCGGAGAGGGCCGAGTAATCCAGGAAGGCCTTGCCTGCGAACAGGGCGTAGACACCGACCCCGCCGTAGATCAACACCCCCAGGGCGGCCAGGCGGTGCAGCCAGGCGGGGGGAACCACCGCCCGCGCGTTACCTTCGCCGAAGGCGAGGTCGTAGAGAACAAAGCCGGAGGCGAAGATCACCCCTGCCTGGAAACCGCCCCCGGCACCGAAGTCGCCGTGAAACTGCACGTAGAGGCCATAGAGCAGGATCGGGGGGATCAGGGTCTTGACCACCGGCTTGAGCACCGTCTGGTCACCGATCGCGTTCTCCCCCGGACGGAAGCTGTGTCCGCCACCGACCCCCAGCAGCAGCAGAACGGCAAGTCCGGCGGTGAAGATCACCACCGTCTCGCCGAAGGTATCGTAGCCACGATAGCTGGCGAGGACCGCTGTGACGATATTCGGCACCCCCACTTCCAGTGGCGTCTGCTCGATGTAGTAGGGGGTGACATGCTGGTGAACCGGAGCCGTCGGATCGCCGAGCGGCGGTGCGTCGAGCATGGCGTAGATCAGCGCCGCCCCGGTGACGGCGACCACCATCAGCGGCAGCGGGGGCCGATGGCCCGGCGCCTCCTCCCAGCGCCGGGTCAGGCGCAGGCCCGAGAGCATCAGCACCGTGGAGACACCGGCGCCGACCGCAGCCTCGGTGAAGGCGACGTCCACCGCGTCGAGATCCATGAACAGGGCAGCGGTCAGCAGACTGTAGACGCCGAACAGCATCACCACCGCGAACAGATCCCTGAGGCGTATCGCGGCGATGGCGATCAGCACCAGGAAACCCAGCAGCACAATATCGATCAGTTGTTCGATGACGCACCCCCCGTCTGAGCGCCGTCACTATCGGAAACGAGCGGCTTCTGGCCTCCGTGCAACGCCGCCTTGGCCATGGCGTGCGAAGCCGTGGGGTTGGTGGCGAGAATGAAGACCAGGATCATCAGTACCTTGACCAGATCCATCGACCACTCCATCTGCAACATCAACCCGATCAGCAGCAGCGGCGCGGCAAGGGTCTCGGTGACGCCCGCGGCGTGGACCCGGGCGAAGAAATCCGGCATGCGCAGAATCCCCACGCCGCCGGTAATACAGAGCACGCCTCCGGCAAACAGAAACAGTGCGCTCAACCATTCGAAAACCAGGCTCATGGGGTCGACCCCGATCCCTCGTTATCCCGGGTGTTGCCATATTCAAAAAACCGCATCACCGCAATGGTGCCGATGAAGTTGACCATGGCGTAGAGCAGGGCCACATCGAGAAAGCTATGCCAGGAGAGGGCGTGCCCCGCCAGGGCGATCAGCAGCACGGTCTTGGTGCCGAAGGCGTTGGCGGCGAGCATCCGGTCGTACTCGGTCGGTCCCAGGAAGGCCCGGATCAGGGCCAGGACCATGGTCACCAGGATGGCGACGATGGCGGCGGTCAGCATCGGATCAGATCCCCAGACTTCGGATACGTTGTTCCATCTCCCCGCCCTTCAGTTCCTGTAGACCCGCCGGGTCGAGGCAGTGAATCATGAAATGGTCATCCTTGACATCGGTGGTCAGGGTGCCGGGCGTGAGGGTGATGGAGTTGGCGTAGAGCGCCTTTTCGAATGGCGTGGCGACCCGGGTGTCGAGACGCTTCCAGACCGGCCTGATCGGCAGGGCCGGATCCCAGATACAGCGTACCAGGGCGATATTGGAGAGTACCACCTGCCACATCAACCACCCGAGATAGCGAAACAGCCCGAGCCCGACACGAAGCCGCTGGTAGCCACCCTCCACCCGGTCCATGCGGTGCACGAACCAGGTCACAAGCAGAACCGAGAGGGTGCCGAGGGCCAGAATCAGCGCCAGCAGATACCCCGAAAGGAACCACCAGAATGCGGCCAAAAACAGAAGTATCCGTAAATAATGCATGTTTTACTTGTACTTATATCGACAAGGCGTCATTTTACCTGAAAGCCATATACAAAACTATAGGTGACATAAAAAACAACGCAAGCATTCAGTGCTGTTGGCGGGTAATGGGGATGACCCGCTTCTCCCCGACATCGCCCCTCCCCTGCCGGGTTTCACGGCTCCCGCCAGGGGGCGGGGCCGATCACCCAGGGCCGGGCAAGCAGGCGCGCGGATCACACGTCATCGACACCCACCCCGGATGCAGCGGAATAGTTGCCCGAGAGACTTGGCAACAGACCCCTAATCATTCCCCGCGCCATCGCCCAGGGCATTGGCCAGGGCAGCGGCCATCGCCCCCTGCCGCGGGGAACGGTCACGCCGCCGCTCGCTTGCCGCAGGACGGTGCTCGCGATCCGCCCTGGACGGGCCACCCCGGGCGCGGGGTGAGGCGTCCGGGCGCCCTTCGCCGCGATCGCCCAGGCGCATGCTCAGGGCGATTCGCCGCCGCTCCAGATCCACCGCCATCACCTTGACGCGCACCATGTCGCCGGTCTTCACCACCTCCCGGGGATCCTTGACGAACTTCTCCGACAAGGCGGAGATGTGCACCAGGCCATCCTGGTGCACGCCGACATCGACGAACGCGCCGAAGTTGGTGACATTGGTCACCACCCCCTCCAGAACCATGTCGGGCTTCAGGTCGGCGATCTCCTCCACCCCCTCCTGGAAGGTGGCGGTCCTGAACTCCCCGCGTGGATCACGACCTGGTTTCTCCAGCTCGGCGATGATGTCGCTGACCGTCGGCACCCCGAAACGTTGATCGGTGAAGCGTGCCGGATCGAGGCCCTTGAGATAACCCACATCCCCGATCAGGTCGGCGACCCGGCGCCCGGCGGCATCCAGGATGCGCTGCACCACCGGATAGGCCTCCGGGTGCACGGCGGAGGCATCCAGGGGGTTTTCCCCGTCTGGAATGCGCAGAAAACCGACCGCCTGCTCATAGGTCTTGGCACCCAGGCGCGGCACCTCCAGCAGCTGCTCGCGCCGCCGGAAAGCGCCGTTGGCGTTGCGATACTGGACAATATTGTCGGCCAGGGCGCGGGACAGACCGGCAACCTGTCCCAGCAGCGCGGGCGAGGCGGTATTCACATCGACCCCCACCGAGTTGACGCAATCCTCCACCACGTTCTCCAGGGTTCGGCCCAGGCGCGACTGGTTGACATCGTGCTGATACTGACCGACGCCGATGGATTTCGGCTCGATCTTCACCAGCTCGGCCAGCGGGTCCTGCAGGCGCCGGGCGATGGAGACCGCGCCGCGCAATGAAACATCCAGCTCCGGCAGCTCCGCAGAGGCCAGCTCGGAGGCGGAGTAGACCGAGGCACCGGCCTCGCTGACCACGATCTTCTGTAATTTCAGCCCGGGGTGGCGTTTGATCAGATCGGCGGCCAGCCGGTCGGTCTCGCGCGAAGCGGTGCCGTTGCCGATACTCACCAGCCCCGCCCGGTGCCTGCCCGCCAGCGCCGCCAGCACGGCCAGCGAGCGATCCCAGTCCTTGCGCGGCGCATGCGGGTAGATAGTGGCGGTATCCAGCACCTTGCCGGTGCCATCGACCACCGCCACCTTGACCCCGGTACGCAGCCCCGGATCGAGTCCGATAATGGCGCGGTTGCCTGCGGGCGCCGCCAGCAGCAGGTCCTTTAGATTGCTGGCGAAGACCCGGATCGCCTCCGCCTCGGCCGCCTCGCGCAACCGCATCTTCAGCTCCAGATCGAGGTGAGTGAATATCTTCACCCGCCAGGCCCAGCGCACGCACTCACGCAGCCATGCATCGGCGGGACGCCCGCGCGCCTCGACACCCACATGACGGGAGATGGTCAACTCGCAGGGCGAGACCCCCTCGGCCGACTCATCCACCACCAGATCGAGGTTCAGCACCCCCTCGTTGCGCCCCCGGAAAAGGGCCAGGGCGCGATGCGAGGGGATCTTGCGGATCGCCTCGGCATACTCAAAATAATCGGCGAACTTGGCCGCCTCACGCTCCTTCCCGGCCACCACGGCGGAGTTCACGGTGGCGTTCTCCCACAAGTACTCGCGCAACCCACCCAGCAGTTCCGCGTCCTCGGAGAAACGCTCCATCAGGATCTGGCGGGCGCCGTCCAGTGCCGCCTTGACATCCTCCACCCCCTTATCGGCGTCCACGAAGGGGGCCGCCTCAGCCTCGGGATCACGATCCGGCTCGGCCAGCAGCCGCAACGCCAGCGGTTCGAGTCCCGCCTCACGGGCAATCTGCGCCTTGGTCCGGCGTTTCGGCCGGTAGGGCAGATAGAGGTCCTCAAGGCGAGTCTTGGTCTCGGCCTCCAGCAGATCCCGTTTCAACCCATCGCTCATCTTGCCCTGCTCTTCAATGCTCCGAAGGATCACCTCGCGGCGCGCCTCAAGCTCCCGCAGGTAACCGAGGCGCTCCTCCAGGGCGCGCAGTTGAACGTCATCCAGCCCCCCTGTCCGCTCCTTGCGGTAACGGGCGATAAAGGGGACCGTGGCGCCCTCGTCGAGCAGGCCGACGGCCGCGTCGACCTGCGGGTCCGAGACGGCAAGCTCAGCGGCGATCTTTTGAATGATTTTTTTCATATCTCCATCTATTTCAAGGAGTCAGCGGACGGCCGCGGCCGCCCGGCGAACTCACGCGAGTGGTTATCGTGTGGCAGGGGTGGACTGAGGAGCACGGCAGGCGCGGCCCGATCCGGCGCGAACGGTATCACGTCGCATGCGGCAAAACATCCCCGTCCGGGAAGATCGACCCGTCATGGATTACAGCGCCCTGCCCCTGGGCGGACCGGACACCCCATACAACCCCTGAGAGAGCGGATTTCGCTACAAAGATTCCGCTTAGATACGGCAGGCATCGCCATAAACCGACATGATCGACTTCAACTCGGCGAGCACCAGCCGCCGCTCCTGCGCGCTCAGGCCAAGCAGTTCGGGCACCGGCTCGTCCTGCTCCAGCCGGGCAATGTACCCGCGCACCTCCCGGCAACCCTGGTTGCAGAGCGCTTCGACACAGGTTTCGACCTTCGTTCGCTGCATAATCGGATACTGTCATTGAAACGACACAATTATACCGGCAACGAACGCCCGATGAGAATGGTGAAAACCCCGTAAAAAAACGTTCTCATCTTGTTCTCTTTCTGCTAGGATAAAGAACATGTGGAGAACGTCCCGGACCACCGGGACAAATCAGCCATATACAAACTGGAGGAGAACACCATGATCAACCGCTCTTATGTGATGCGCGACCAGGTCCGCCACGTGGTGCAGGACATCGAAAGCTGCAACATCACACGCCTCAACCGCAGGAGTGAGACCCAGCTCCATCTGATCGCCGTAAGCGTGGTCACCTTCGTCTATATCCTGGCGGCGGCGGTTTCCGGCTGAGCACCCGGGCGCTTCGCGCCGGGGGAGCGATCACCCCGGCGCCAACGAGGCAGCCGGCCCCCTTCCAGGGCACGGACCGGCACGCGCTGAAGCACGCCATACGCGTGATTCAGCGCCTCAACGCCCGCGCCGCCCCGATCAGCTCAACCAGCGGCTCGAACAGGTAGCCCGCCACCGCCCGGCGCAGCCGCTCCGCCAGATCCGCGTATTGTGCATGCTCCAGCACCAGGGCATCGATCAGGCGCAACGCCTCGCCGCCATCGGCCATCTCCAGGCTCTCCCCCAGCGCCACCAGCCACGGTTCCGGCAGCACGGCCAACTCCCCCGCCCCGGGAAGCGCCACCTCCCGGGACGGCTCGGATGGCACCTGATGCTGCCGCCGATAGCGATAGCTCAACCCGAGGTGGCGCGCCATACAGTCGAAGATCTCTCCGCTCCGGTAGGGTTTACGCACATAATCGTCGAACCCCGCCGCCAGCACCTCCTCCCTCTGCTCCTCGAACACGCTGGCGGTGAGCGCGGCGATCTTCACCCCCCCGCCCCCAGGTAACGCGCGAATCCGCCGTACCGCCTCCAACCCATCCATGCGCGGCATGCGCCGGTCCATCCAGATGAAGTCGGGCCGCCACTCCTGAAACAGCTCCACCGCCCGCACACCGTCAGCGGCCTCGCGCACCTCGAACCCAGCCGATTCAAGCTGCAATCTCAACAATTGGCGATTCTCCCGGTTATCCTCTACGGTTAGAATGCGCCAGGACCTGGACGGGCCGGCAATGCCGACCACCTGACGCGAGATCTCCCTCGCACCAGCCTCGACGCGCTCCCTGCGGCCCGGCTCGACCAGGAGAGTGAAACGGAAGATGGACCCCTGCCCCGGCGTACTCTCCACGGAGATCTCGCCATTCATCAGTTCCACGAACTGCCGGGTGATGGCCAGACCCAATCCGGTCCCCTTCTGCTCGACGGCGGCCAGCAACTGCTCGAAGGGCTGGAAGATACGCTCCAGGTCATCCGCATCGATACCCTGCCCGGTGTCACGCACCTCACCCAGCAGGGTGATGCGGTCAAAGGTCTCCTGCTCGGCATCGAGGTGCAGCGAAATGCTGCCGTAACGGGTGAATTTGATGGCGTTGCCCAGCAGGTTGATCAGGATCTGGCGAATCTTTGGGCCGTCGCCGCGAATCACCTGCGGAAAGCCGGGGGCCTGATCGAGGTACAGCGACAGCCCCTTCTCCCCGGCCCGGCCGCGCATCAGATCCACCGTTTCACGTACCAGTACGGAGAGGTCCATGTCCACGATCTCCAGCGACATCTTGCCCGACTCGATCTTGGACATGTCGAGCACATCGTTGATCAACTGCAACAGGTGCTGACCCGAACGGTTGATGACATCGATATGGGTGCGCTGGCCCGCCCCCAGGCTCGGATCGTCCGCCAGCAGTTGCGAAAAACCGAGTACCGCATTAAGCGGAGTGCGCAACTCATGGCTCATGTTGGCGAGGAACATGCTTTTGGCCCGATTGGCCTTCTCCGCCTCGATACGCGCCAGTTTCAGGGCCTGTTCGGCCCGTCGGCGCAACACGATCTTGAGGATTTCGGCAGCGATGAACTCCAGATGCTCGGCGTCCTTTTTCTCGTAGGGGACCTCTTTGTTGCCAACGCCGATAATCAGGCGCCCGAGGTCACCATCGATGGCCGGAGTGCTCATATGACGGGTGACGGGAAAATGGCCCTCGGGTATGCCCCGGGCACTCTCCAGTTTCGGGTAATCGTTGTGGATCACGGTGCGCATCTCACGCAGCGAGTCGGCCCACACACCGGCCTCGCAGACAGGATAGTGCGTATCGTAGCTGGCCGTGCAGTATTTACGTGCCTCGCCATTCCATGCGGTCAGTGTTAGCCCGAATTATTCATAAAAAAGGGCGCACCTCGTTCAACCAATTGATATAATTGGTATTTCGCCAAAAACGCTTCGGTGAAGCTAAACGAGGTCGCCCCATGTCCAAGTCTACCCAAGAACC